>JAKATH010000061.1 GCA_021828055.1 Actinomycetes bacterium | reverse complement strand
GTTGACTCACGCGAACGAAGCCTGCTTTGGCCAGAGCCCGGACCGCGTCTGCTCCCGAGAGGACCGGAAGAGCCGGCGTCACGCAGTGAGACGCAAGGTGGCGATGATCGGTGGTTCCAAATTCTCAGGAAGAACCTCATCCTCGAAGTAGAGCTCGAGCGCTTCCTTTAGGTTCGCCAAGGCCTCCTCGACCGACTTGCCCTGGCTCGCGACCTCGACATCTAGGCACCGTGCCACGTACCAGGGATCCTCGTGGGTGATCGCCGCTGTGAACTCCATCGGACTCATCCTACCGCGTGGTGCAGGCAGCGTTCGGATCGATGATGCGAACGTGCAGGTCACCGAACCGGGTGGAGGCGATGGGACTCGAACCCACGGACCTCTTGACTGCCAGTCAGCCCTGGCTCGTCTTCCGGCGTCGGCTATCGTCCATCGTCGCAGGTCAGGGGGGTGCTCTGTCTACCGACGTCTACCGCCGTCCACGCAAAGCTGCCCGCTTGGGGGTCAACTTGGGGGTCAGATTCTGGTGCCTCCGGAGCATCTGACTATCGGTCAGACGGCGCGGGTCGTGGCCTACACCGCCGTGGTGGTTGCAGGTGTGGCAGCTTGCGCTATCGTCTTGCGAGGAGGAGCAGCCATGTCCGAGCCAGCACTCGCCGAGGTTCGTGCCGCCGACGCCGAGCGGTCTCAGGTGCGCGCTGTGCGCGCTCTGGTGGGTGCCGCACCGGCGTGCGTGCGCCTACGGGTAGGCGACCGCGAAGTGGAGCTGCCCCGCTCGCTCGTCCGTATCCTGGTGGCCGCAACCGGCTCCCTCGACGATGGCGACGCGGTCGCCATCGTGGCCGAGGAGTCCGAAGTGAGCCCGGCGCAGGCGGCCAGGCTGCTCGGGGTCTCGCGCCAGTACGTCGACCGGCTGGTCGCCACGGGCGTCCTCCCCGCGCGCCGGCTTCCGGGCAGTTCCTACCGCAGGATCCCCGTGCGTGCTCTGCTTACCCACCGCGAGGCCCGGGGCCGCAAGCGAGAGGGGATCCGCAAGGTGGTTGCCGACGCGACCGCTGCCGGTCTCGAGTACTGACCCACGGTGGCCCTGCGCCGGGTACTGCCGGACACCAACGTCTGCTATCCGATCTCTCTGCTCGATCTGATGCTCCGGCTCGATGAGGCGTCTCTGCACGAGATCATCTGGACCGAGGACCTGCTCGATGAGCTCGTCCGCAAGTGGGTGGAGCACGGGGTTCGCAGCCGCGAGGCGGCGGTACAGATCTGCGACGACATCCGGGCTGCCTTCGTCGGCCAAGACGTGGCCCGGGCGGATTACGAGCATCTCGTTGCCTCGATGCCGGGGCAGGATCCCGATGACCGCGTCCACGCAGCTGCAGCGGCGGCCCGGGCGCCGACGACGATCATCACCCGGAACGTTCGGGACTTCCCGTCCAGGGCGCTCGGCGAGCGGGGAGTCAGCGTCCGGCGCCCGGACGACTACCTGATCGAGCTCTTCGAGGAGTGCCCCGATGAGATCACCGCGGTGGTGATCGAGATGGCCGCTGATCGGCAGCGACCGCCGACGACCCCCAAGGATCTGCTCCGTGTGCTCTCGCGGGCGGGCGTGCCCCGCTTCGCTCGGACGGTTGTCCACGGCCTACAGGCGTGAGCACCAGGTGCATCACTCAGGTAGTCAAGGCGGCCGCTCTCGACCTTCGTGCCCCGCCTCCACGAGCTGCGAAACCGCAACCCTGGTCTCTTACAGAGTCGAAGCACGGTTCGCCAGCGTGATCGGCGCGGGGGTGGTACGCGCTGGTGCGCTTCATCTCGATCAACTCGTCCAATGTGCCGAGGGTCTTGAAGCGAGGTTGGTCACGAGGGGGAGTCGGCTCGCTCCTCCCATGCCGCTAGCTCGAAGCTGAAGGACTCGGCCACCTCGATCCAACGCAGAAGCTCCCCAGCGGTGGGGGCCAACTCGTAGGCATGGAGGTGGCAGGCGTTGCGAAACTCGATCCATGCCATGACCACAGACCCGGCCATGTCTGGATCCGCGGGCAAGCTGAGGCAGATGAGCTGTGACCTCGCCGTTGCCCTACTGAGATCAGCAGTGCCGCGTCGCGTCCAATAGAACGCGAGTGCCTCCTCCAATGCCTGGCGAGTCAGCAGCGCACAGGCGCGTGGCCACATGCCTTCCGCACCCGTTCCAGCTCCCCCGAGCAGAGTACGGGCGTAGGCGAGTAGTTCACGCGCGTCGTCGCTCACGTGATCTTCGCCCGGACCTGCGCGACAAGATCACGGACGTCGCGGATCAGGGTATCCAGATCGCCCGGATAACCGCCATGGGCCCCCTTGTTCACTGCCTTGTAGGTGTCCACCGGATGCCGCGAGCGCAGGTGGCCGAGAGCGCCGTACACGTCCCCGGTGCGTTCCGGGTCGTCGAAGAGTGCCAGGGCAGCCTTCTTGTTCAAGGTGGTCGCTCCAAGGAGCGCATCCTCGACGTCTGCGTGAGAATCTCCACGGCCGAGGCGTCGTCGACGTACCAGCTCGGAGAAGGTGGCCTCGATGGCGAGGCGGCACAGTCCCGCGACCACCCGTCGGGCGATCACGTCGGGGACGTTCGGGTCCTTTACGAGTGCGAGGGCGTCGTCGAAAGCACGACCCGCGGGATCGAGACCCGGTCGCACCTCGACGACCGAGCCGGGGCGACGCGTGACCTCGAGGATGCTCGCGGGCAGCATCAGGCGTCGTACGGCCTCGGGCAGGCGATCGTCGTGGGTGAAGACGATCACCTGGCGATCGCCGGCGGTTTCGCAGAGCACGCGGGCAAGTCCCTCCACCTTTGCCGGGTCCATGGCCTGAACCGGGTCGTCGATCACGAGGAAGCGAAACGGACTCGTAGGCAGCGTTGCTCTCGGCAGGAAGACACTGAGCGCAAGCGCGTTCACCTCGCCCTGGCTCATGACGCCGAGTCCGGTGCCCGCCTCTCCGTCCACCGTCACCTCGAAGTCCACCTCACGGCGGTTCCCCGTACCCTTCAGGCGGATCGCCCCGAGCTCGACGTTGCTTTCCTGGCGCAGCTTCTCCCATACCTCGGCCGACCTCATGGCGAGTGGGGTGAGCCGGCGATTCCTCAGGTCGTCGATCGCGCCCTTCAGCCAGGTACCGGCAGACCTCAGGTCGGGAACGAGCGAGGCCGTCGTGACTGCTGGCCCGGCAGCCTCGCACCACGCCGCGACTCTCGAAGCAAGTGGTGACCAGCGATCCTCTCGCTCTGCCAGCGCGGCCTTGGCCTGGTCGCGAAAGGCGTCACATGTGTCCTGGAGCTCCGGGAGTCGCTCCTCGACGTGCGTGGCGAGTGCTCGCAGACCATCCACTCCGTCTGCAGGTGGGGTCTCTGCCCAGGCCCGCCACGCCGTGCGAAGGGCCACCGGGTCGAGACCTACCACCGGCTGGTCGAGCACTGCCGGTGCTTGGGAAAGGAGGCCGAAGGCCTGCGTCCTTGCTTCGTTTGCCGTTCTGGTGGCTTTCTCTGCGGCGGTGGCCTCCGAACGCAGCCGTGCCACCTCGGCCTCGGTGGCTGAGCGCCAGGCATCGTCGAGGGCATCGGGGCGACCACAGACCGGACAAGGGCCGTCACCGGTCGTGTGGTGATGGTCGAGGGCGACCTGGAGCAGGTCGGCGAGCCTACGGGCCCGCTCTGCCTGCGTACCGACAACTGCGTCGAGCCCCTCTGCCGCAGAGCGCAGACCCTCGACGGCGCCGAGTACGGTCTCGGCGTCCGGGGAAGCCAGGTTGACGATGCTTCGCAAGGCGTCGATCTCACTCCCGGCCTCTGCAGCATGCACACCGGTTGCTACCGCCGAGGCCGATGCCAGATCCCACGGTTCGGTGGTGAGCGCGTCCGCTGCCGCATCAGCCCTCTCGTCACCCAGTGCCCGAAGGTCATCAAGCAGGGTTGGCAGCTCCTTCTTCGCCTCGTCTAGCGGACCGACCGCATCTCTTGCTGCAGTCGTCAGTCGTTGGCTTGCCTGGGTGAGATCGTCCAGGCCGAGGACCGCGACCAGCAGGTCGTAGAGCTCGGAGGGCTGGCCGAGCATCGACTCGAGCTCCGAGTGTGAGAGGAAGGGACGATGCGAATCGAGCGCGTCGGCCCAGCCGAGGCGATCGGGTCCGCTCTCTGGCTCTCCTGGAAGGCGCACGACGGTCGTGGCGTCGCCAAGCTTGTCGTCCGCGCTCCACGCCCGGCGCAGGAGGGCTGGGCCATTGGTGCCCTCGATCAGCAGTCCGGCTTCGATGACGGGATCGTCGGGCACATGCAGGTTGCGCCAACCATCGCGCCAGACCGCCGAGCGATCGGTCCAGCGCCTAAGCGCACCGGTGACGAGTAGCTCCAGCGCCTCGGCGAAGCTCGATTTTCCGCTTCCGTTGCGACCGACCACGAGCGTGAGACCGGGACCGGGCACGAGCGACAGCGTCGCCGCTGAGCCGATTCCCCGGAATGCGGTCACCGTCAGGCGCGACAGGTATGCCGCTACGGCGTCGGCGCGAGGACGTTCGCGATCCGGCGAAGGTCGTGGTCGTGCCTTTCCGCCCATGACACCGGCCAGGATGTCGGCGCCCTCGAGCGCCGCGAGCAGAAGCTCTTCGGGGCGCGTGTCGAGTGGATGCTGCCCGAGGCGTTCCAACACCACGTCGAGCAACGCGTCATCCACCTCGACCAGTGTAGAGAGCGGCAGTGACCGAGGACGGTCTCCGTGCCCACGATCGAGCAGCACACCCAAGTCCTGGTACAGCTCAGCCGCAGCAATCGTGCCTGCCGATCACCTTCACTTCCCCATACCGATCCTTGTACTTAGCTTAGGTAGCGTTGTCCTTGTGGCACCCAGCGCGCATAGCAGGCCAGCCCCGGAACTGACGGGACCCGCGCTCGCGGCGGTCTGCCATCGGGGCAGCCACCTGCAGATCATCGCTTCCGCGGGGTCGGGGAAGACCGAGGTGGTCTCCCAGCGCGTGGCCGACCTTCTCGCAGAGGGGGTCGGAGCAGAGTCGATCGTGGCGTTCACGTTCACCAAGCGTGCGGCCGAAGAGCTCACGAGCCGCATAGCGCGGCGCGTGGAGGAACGTATCGGCAGGGCAGCCCTCGACCGTCTGGCGGGCCTCTACGTCGGCACCATCCACGGGTTCTGCTTCCGCCTCCTCCAACAGCGCGTCCCGCGCTACGAGACCTACGACGTGCTCGACGACAACCAGCTCACCGCATTCGTGTCACGCGAGGCATCACGGCTCGATATACGCCAGCTCGACGCTAGCAACCGCCTCTTCGCCTCGATCAAGGCGTTCCTGAAGAGCGTCGACGTGGTCGAGAACGAGCTGCTCGACCCGGCCACCATGCCCGATCCCTTCGGCTCGGTTCTCAGCGCGTACTACGAGACGCTCGATCGCTACAGGCTCCTCACCTACGGCCAGCAGGTCGTACGAGCAGTGAGGGAGCTGGAGCGCCCCGAGCTCGCAACCGAGGTCCATACCCGGCTACGCCACCTGATCGTCGACGAGTACCAGGACGTCAACCCAGCCCAGGAGCGGCTCATCGAGCTGCTCAGTGGTCCCCAGGTGGAACTGTGCGTCGTAGGCGACGACCAGCAGGCCATCTACCAGTGGCGCGGCTCGGACGTGTCCAACATCGTCACCTTCGCGAGCAGGTACCCGGCTGTGAAGACCTTCGAGATCACCACGAACCGGCGCAGCCGCCCTCTCATCATCGACGTCGCCAACCAATTCGCACGCACCATCACCGAGCGCATCGACAAGACCATGGGATACCACCGCCCGCCATCGGGTGGCCCGGGGCCCGCGGTGGTCCTCTGGAGCGCTCCGTCAGAGCTCGAAGAGGCGGGCTGGATCGCCGAGCGCATCCTCGCCCTCATCGACCAAGGCGTCGCCTATCGGGACATCGCCGTGCTCGTACGGACCAGCGCTGCATACCCCCGCCTGATGGAGCAGTTCGCCACCTTTGGCATCCCGGTCCAACCAGGCGGACGCACCGGCCTGTTCGGCCAGCCCGAAGCCCTCGTGCTCGGCCATACCGTGGCATGGCTCACCGACATCGACTGGCGCGAGCCTCACGGCCCAGGCCAGCCGGTCACCGACGAAGCGCTGCTCGGTGAGTACCGGCGCGTCTTCGCGCTCTGCGACGCCGCCCGGAACCGCCTTGCCCGGTTCCTTCGATCCTGGAAGGAAGCCGTACCGAAAGAGGACCGCACTGCGGACCTGGTGGGTGAGCTCTACCATCTGCTCGACGAGCTGGCCGTGCGCTTGTGGGACCTTTCCGGCGCGCTGGCGGTCAACCGGCTCGGCACCCTGGCCCGCTTCTCGTCGCTCCTTGTGGACTACGAGTCGGTGCGCCGGCGCGCCCGCCCCGACGCGGATGCCGCCGGCGAACAGGTGGGGGGCGAGGACCGGGGAACCTGGTACTACAAGAACCTCGGCCTGCACATCGTCAACTACGCCCAGGGCGCCTACGAGGGCTTCGACGGCGAGGCCGACTTCGAGCTCGACGCCGTGGATCTCACCACCATCCACCGGGCAAAGGGCCTCGAGTGGCCGGTGGTCTTCGTTCCGTCACTCACCAAGGGCCGGTTCCCGAGCGCCAAGACCGGCAAGGAGCAGGATTGGTTGATCCCCCGCGGCTGCTTCGACGCTGCCCGATACGAGGGATGCGATGCCGACGAGCGCCGAATCTTCTACGTGGCCATGACCCGGTCTCGCGACTGGCTGTCGGTGTCGCGACACGAGCGCGTCACCACGAAGGCAGTCGGCCCCAGCCCCTATTACCAGGAGTTGTCGCACCTCGAGGTGAAGCCAGAGGACATAGCCCTGCCGAGCGTCGAGGTCGGCCACGAGGGCTCCGAGGATCCGATCTCGATCACCTACAGCGAGCTCGCGGCTTTCATCGACTGCGGCATGGCGTTCCGGTTGCGGGACCGAGTCGGGTTCGAGCCGCGCCTCGCCATGGAGCTCGGCTACGGCAAGGCAGTCCATCATGTGATGCGGGCAATCTCCGAGGCGACCAAGGCCGCGGGGCGTGTGCCCACTCCGAGCGAGATCGAGGGGATCCTCGGCGAGAGCTTCTTCCTCCCTGCCGCCAACAAGCCGGCTCACCGGCAACTGAAAGATGCCGCTCGGCGCCTCGTCACCACCTACACGGAGCGCCACGAAGCCGACCTGCACCGCGTGTGGGAGACCGAGCGACCCTTCGAGCTGCACCTCGACGGCGTCACGGTCGTCGGCCGGGCCGATGTCATCCTCGACTACGAGCAAGGGATACCCACGGCGCTCGCGATAGTGGACTACAAGACCTCCACCACCGGCGACATAGACGACATGGCGCTCCAGCTGCAGGTCTACGCCGATGCGGGCCGTCGCGAGGGCCTCGACGTGCGCGCTGCCTACATCCACGACCTGAAGGCCGCTTCTCGGGAAGCCATCGCGGTTGACCCCGAGGCGATCAACCGGGCCGAAGAGGCGGTGGCGGAGGCAGCGGTAAGGATCCGGGCGCGGGAGTACCACCCAAACCCGGGCCCGCGCTGCCGGCGCTGCGAGGTGCGAACGATCTGTGCTTCGGCACAGCTCTGAGGGTCGCCGCTCAGACGGTGAAGACCTTCATGACCTCGTCGCCGTAGTCGTTCACGACCTTCACCGCGATCCTGCCCGATGCGGGTCGCGCAAAGGGACGCGACTGCGTCCGGTACAGGCTCGCCCAGGCCTCCTCGTCGATGTCGGCCTTCAGCGCCCGCTTCAGGCGCTGGTAGGGATCCTGCCCACCGGTGAAGTAGCAGTGGTGCACGAAGAACGACTCCCCGTTGTACTCGGTGTCGATCATCCACAGGGCTACCTGGTCGGTGTCGTTACTGCGGATCTCCCCGGTGTTCGGGTCGTAGACGTCGACTCCGTTCAGGATGACCCGTAGCTCGTCACCCTCGGCCTTGATCTCGATGTCCGGCTCTCCGAAGACCGTGAACAGGTTGCCCGCACCGGTCTTCTTCAGCTCCTCGCCCATCACCAGGTCGGCGTTCATCCGCACGAGCAGGACCGGCACCTTCCCGAGGCGACGCTCTGCGGCCACATTGGCGAAACCCTCCTCCGAGGTGACGTAGTCGTCCCCGGTTCCCAATACCGCCGGGTCGAAGGCGAAGGCGAGTACGCACAGCAGGTCGATGTCACCCGCGCGGTTGGCTTCACGCGCAGCGTCCTTGATGAACGACGGGCCGACCGTGCCGTACTGGGGACCGATGGTTATGCCGACCCGCTTCGGGGTGTCGTCGGCCACGTCGTCGCGCGCACCCACAGCCTGGATGTACGCCGCCGCGTAGGGCTCCACGGTGTCGAAGCTGAGACGCTCACCCTTGCGCCCGTTCTGGATGCCTGCCGTTCGCAGGTTTGCGAGGATCGTCTGCTCGAACGAGGTGTCACCGTGGGAGGCGGTGCCACCGGGCGAGTCCCCAACCCTGTCTGTACTCTCGTCCGTCGCGTTCGTGGCGCCCGTTCCATCCACGGCACTGCCCGCGAACGCGAGTGACCGGTGAGGCGAAAGGCTCTCGACCGTGAACGGCCCCGACACGCGAACCTTCTTCGCGTCCTCGTAGGGCTTGTCGTAGAGCAGCTCGAACTCGGCGTGGCGACGGATCGCGGCGTCGATCTGCTCGCGGCTCATCCCCTCCTTGATGTCGGGGTTGTTGGCGATCGACTTCAGCGTGATGTGCTGCACGCGCTCGTACACGAACCCGTGGCGTATGTCGTTGGTGACTTCGGCCGGAGGCAATTGCGTGGCGGTCAGCTCGCTCTCCTTTTTCCGGCCCTCCGCGGAGTCGGCGAGCAGGTAGTAGGGATACCGGGCGCCCATCAGGCGCTGGCGAGCGAGCGCGAGGGCGACTCGTGAGGTGTCGATGGTGATCCATCGCCGGCCCCATTGCTCGGCAACGTAGGCGGTCGTGCCGGACCCACACGTCGGATCGAGCACGAGGTCGCCCGGATCGGTGCTCATGAGCATGCACCGCTGGACGATCTTCGCGTTGGTCTGGACGACGTAGACCTTGTCGTCGGTGAACGATCCCGTGCCGACGTCGGTCCACACGTTGTTGAGCGGGTAGGCCGGGAAGTCATCGAGACACCGGACATATCGCAGCGTTCCGTTCTGCGTCACGAAGAGCCGGTCTGCCACTCGGAGGCGTTCCATGCCCGCGGGGTTCGTCTTCCAGCCCCCCTTGCCCGGCCCAATCTGACGGCCGTCGATCTCCACCTTGAACTGCGCGCTCTCGGGGCTGCTCTGGCTCGTCAGGTCAGCGGGTCGGAAGAGCCGGGCTCCTGGGGGCAGGAGAGCCGGGTCGCGGACCTCCTCGGGTTTGGCGGGTCGCTCGTGACCGTCGGCCTCTCGCACGCGGCGGTAGAGTCCGCCCCCTCCCTCGTCTGCGCTCTTTGCTCCGTAGAGCTGCCGGTACTTCACCTGCGGCAGATCGCGTGCGTACCAGACGACATAGTCGTGGACCCCGGCGAGGGTGAGCGTCCCACCCGACGGGCTCCCAGCGCCCGAAGTGGTCTTCAGCACGACGTCGGAGAGGAAGTTCTCGCTGCCGAAGACTTCGTCCATAAGCGAGCGTACGAGGTGGACGTTCTCGTCGCCGATCTGCACGAAGCACGAGCCGCTCTCGGTGAGCAGGTCCTTCGCTGCCATCAGGCGATCGCGGAGGTACGTCAAGTACGAGTGGATGCCGAGCTCCCACGTGTCGCGGAAGGCCTTGATCTGCTCGACCTCCCTCGACGCGTCCTCGAGCTTGCCGTCCTTTACGTCGCGCTTACGAGCAGAGGCCTGCCAGTTGGACCCGAACTTGATGCCATAGGGTGGGTCGATATAGATCATCTGGATCTTGCCCCGCAGCGCCTCGCGCTCGGCCAGGCTCGCCATCACGTTCAGCGAGTCGCCGAGGATCATGCGGTTCGACCAGTTGGCCTGGTGGTGGTAGAAGTCGACGAGGTCGAGCTCGGGTAGCCCGTCGAAGGAGTCGAAGAGCGAGGGCGTGAGCTCGCCCTTGTCGACCTTGTCGCTAGCACCGTGCCGACGCAGGTTCTCGACGAGGACCCGGGGGTCGATCTTCTCCTGGATGTAGATCGGGGGAGCATCTGCCACCAGGTCCTCGCCGTCGAGAGCGTCCTTGCCCTTCCAGACGAGCTGGGGATCGAGGGTGGGATCACGCAGGTAGCGAACAGGGATCGGCTGCTCGATCTCGGGCGCGACGAAGTCCTGCGCGTCGGCGGTGGGGAGGTTGGCTCGCTTGTCCGTATGGGTGATCGCCTTCACCGGCGTCGGTCCGGGCGAAGTGGTCTTGGACTTGTGTGGTGGCACGATGATCCTCGGGATGCTCAGGCCGGTAGCCCGATTACGGGGCTGTCGGCGTACAGGTTGTCGATGGCCCGGTTGAGCGCGGTGGCGAACTCCGCTGGGTTGCGCAGCTCCACATAGCCCCACCTTCCGAACTCACCCCAGTTGTTCACCGCCGCGCACCACTGGTTGCGGGCGGTGTCTGCTTTGGCCGCGGTCGGTCCGGGCGACTTGCGGCTGCCCGAGACCTCCACGATGAGCGTGCGCTCCACCTCGCTCGGCTCGGTGACGAGGCGCACCAGGAAGTCGGGCACGTACTCGTGCGTTCGGCCCTCGTGGACGTAGGGGATGGTGAAGCCCAGTCGCTCGTTCTTCACGTAGGACTTCACCTTGTCGTGGTGCTCGAGCACCTGGGCGAGGCCCTCCTCCCAGGAGTTGCCCCGCAGGCCGTCGAGGACGACGTGGTTGAGATGAGACTTGGTGGGAGGCGGGTCCATCACTACCTTGCGGGTGACGAAGCGCACGTTGTCGGTGGAGCCGATCGGGTCGAAGCGACGGATGATCGGCATGAGCAGGGCAGTCCGGTTCTCCGGATAGTGGACGATGGAGCCGAACACCTTCTCCGCCGCCCGCGCACCTGCCTGGGTGAGCAGCAGGTAACCCTTCGTAACCCCAGGGTCGATGGTGACGCACTCGTCGAGCCAGCGCCGGCATATCTCGATGAGCTGCGGGAACAGCCATGGGCACTCGACCCCTCCGTGCGCTGCGAAGAACTCCTCGTGCTCGGCGAGGGTCTTCGCTACGGAAAAGGCAATGCGCTGCGTGCGGGCATTGCGGATGTCTTCGAGGTCCACCTGCTCGCTTTCCCCGACCACACCGCGGCTTTCCACCCACAGGGCGACCGATGCCTGGTCGAGGTGGAGCCTGGAGCGCTCGTCGAAGTCGGCATGCAGCGGCTCGTCGGGCAACTCCACCCGGTAGCCGTCGAGCTTGGGGAAGCGGATTGCGAGCTGCCAGCGGTTGGGCTCTGCCCGCACCTCCTCTGGTCGGCTCGGGAGTTTCGGCTTCGCTACGGGCCGGTCGCCGGGAATGAAGGCGAAGGGCACGCCGTAGACCTCCGCGTACTCGGGCTCGAAGTGCCCGGTGTCGACATCGACCGCGTAGCTCCGCCTTCGAAGTCCGCGTCCGACGACCTGCTCGCAGAGAAGCTGGCTACGGAAGGGGCGGATCCCGAGGATATGGGTCACGGTGTTCGCGTCCCAGCCCTCGGTGAGCATCGCCACCGACACGACGCAGCGGATCTGCTCACCGAGCTTGCCCGCCTTGCCGATCGTGTTCATCGCTTCGCGCAGCAGGTCGGCATCGGTGATCTTCTCGACATCGGCACCAGGGTTACGAAGGCGGTAGGCCTGCTTGAAGACCTCGATCTCGCGCGCAGCGTCCTTCTTGAACTCGGCTCCGAGCGGCTCGCCGGATTCGAGCTGGACGGAGTCGACCAGGATCGTTCGCTGCCTCGCGGCCCAGGCTCCCTCTTCGACGTTGCTGAGCAGGGGCAGGTTGCCAGGGACGAGGCGGGGCGTCCCATCGGGCATCTCTATCTCGTGGCCCGCGATCCAGTCGAACACGAGTTTCGAGACGAGAGTGTTCGGGCAGACCACGATGAGGACCGGCGGCGGCTCGCCAAGGGCTTCGAGAGTTTGCTCGTAGCCGGCGTGTTGGTTCTCGTAGCTGCGGTAGAGGCTGCGAAGCGCTCCCTCCAAAGTCTCGGGCATCACCCAGCTCTCGGATCCGAGGCCAGCGTCTTTAGTGCTGCGGCGCTTTGGCAGGGGGGGATGGATGTTGTCCCAGAGGTTCAGGTAGACGAGCTCCTTCCCGGTGGCATCGTCGTCGACCGGGATGCGGGGGATCTTCACGATGCCAGACTCGATGGCATCCATCAGCGAGAAGTCGCTCACCACCCACGGGAAGATGAAGCCCTCGTTGTACCCCGAGCCCTTCAGGTAGTAGGGCGTCGCGGAGAGGTCGTAGACCACCTTGACACCGGCCTTGCGCCGAAGCGCGTGCAGGCCGCGGAACCAGACCCTGGCGTCGCGGTTGCGTTCCTGGTCCTCCTTGTCGGCCTCATCGTCGGGGTGGTCGAGCAGCTTGTCCTGGTAGCAGTGGTGAGCCTCGTCGTTCAGCACGACGATCTCGCCCGTGGCGGTGCCCTTGGTGGTGCCGAACGCCCGAAGAATCCGAGCCGCGATCATCTCCGGGGTCTCCTCGAAGGCGTCGGCCACCTCGGGCTTCGCGCCGCGCAGCAGCTTGCGCGTGTTGGTAGAGACGCCCTGGATCTCTTTGGAGTCGCGGGGGAGGAAGGCGTGGTAGTTGACGATCTCTACCTGCGCCTGAAGAAGCGCATCCCACAGGTCGGCGGGCACGAGGTCGCGCTCTTGGTAGTAGCTGTCGTCGCGCTCGGGGTGAAGGACGCCGAGGCGGTCGCGGATGGTGATGCCAGGCGTCACGACGAGGAAGCGCTTCGCGAAACGGGCGTCCTTCGGGGTCATGACCTTGTTGATGGTCTGCCAGGCGATGATCATGGCCATGACGACGGTCTTGCCCGTGCCGGTCGCCATCTTGAGCCCGACGCGAGGAAGGCCATCGTTGTGGAGTCGGTTATCCGGCTCGAGGCGACGCCGGAAATCAGCAGTTCCGTGGCGGCCGGCGACCTCGGCGAGGAAGATGGCGGTTTCGGCAGCCTCTCGCTGGCAGAACAGGACCGGGTCGTCGCGCGTCGGGGGTCCCGCTGCCCAGTGGGCGAGCAGCTTGCGGGTGTAAGGGGTGACCCCGTTCCAGTTCCGGGCACGCCAGAGCTCCACTTCGCGGCGGATCTCGTTGATGAGGGAGTTCTGCTCTCGTCGCTCGCCGGTGATGTCGAAGTCGAACGCCTGCTGCTCGACCGGGCGGCCTTTCTTCGATGGCGGGACGGGAACGAACGACTCGCTCAGTCGGCGTCCGGGGACAATGGTGCCGGTGGGCCCGGTCGGACCGATCTCGAAGTGGCACTCGGGCACGTTATAGGGCGAGTTGATGATCGGGTTGCTGATGTCGGGTGTTGCCATGCGCCGTCCTCCTCTCCTCGCCAGACGCTACTTCCCATGGCGATCCGCTGACATGCTGCGCCACGGGTCACGGTGCGCTCGGCGGTAGGTCGCCCCGCAGCCCGAGTTGAGTCCGCCAGAGTGGTGTACGAGCCGGTGATCCTCAGCTCACTCTGAGCCGAGGATCCACCAGACGCGACGACCACGGCACCAACCTTCAAGAACCTGCAAAAGATCTACGAAGGAGAAGATGCGGTGACCGTCACCAACACGATGGGCGCGGCCGAACTGCTGAAGCGGCGTACCTGGAGAGACCCGCTGGATCCGACCTGCTCGGAGACATGGTGAAAATGGCAGCTGAGCTGCTCATGGATACGGACGTCGACGCGAGCCCCCCAGCGTCCGTCCGCCCTGCGGCGGATACTGCCCTCGCCAGCGACACGTCGACCCATGGATCGATGGTTACCCCCAAACGATGCCTTGGGGGTGACCTGGGGGTCAACCTCATGCCAACGATTCGGTCAGAACCTTGTAAAGGCTGTTGACCTGGTAAAATACGTGGAGGCGATGGGACTCGAACCCACGGACCTCTTGACTGCCAGTCAAGCGCTCTACCAACTGAGCTACGCCCCCGTGGTGGGTCATACGATATCAGGAGCCCGGCCGCGCCGCCCCTAGAATGCCTCGGATGACCGGAAGAGTCGGCCAGATGACCCGCCGGGCAGGGTGCTGCCCGTGCCCGCCGGTGCAGGCGGCCCTGTTCCAGCCCGGAAAAGGCGATCGCTGATGGCTCGCGCCTATGACGTCCAGGAGGTCGAGCGTCGCTGGCAGGAACGTTGGGCGGAAGAGCGCACCTACGAGCTGGATCCAGAGGACCCTCGCCCGCCCTACTACGTGCTCTGCATGTATCCCTACCCGAGTGGTCCGGCCCACCAGGGCCATGTCCGTAACTACACCTTCGGGGACCTGCTGGTGCGTTTCCGCTCCATGCAGGGCCACGCAGTCCTGTCGCCCTTCGGCTTCGACTCATTCGGACTGCCGGCGGAGAACGCAGCGATACGTACAGGCGAGCACCCGCGTGCCTTCACCGAAGCGCGCATCGCCGAGCTGAAGGCAAGCGTCATCGCTCTTGGTGCCGTGTACGACTGGAGGCGCGAGATCCGCAGCCACGACCCCGAGTACATCAAGTGGAACCAGGTAATATTCCTGCGCTTCCTCGAGCATGGCCTCGCGTACCGTGCCTTGGCCCCCGTGAACTGGTGCCCGGGATGCAAGACGGTGCTCGCGAACGAACAGGTCCTCGCCGACGGAACCTGCGAGCGCTCGGGCGACCTCGTTGCCAAACGCAACCTCGAGCAGTGGTTCTTCAGGATCACCGAGTACGCCGACGAGCTCCTCGAAGGGCTTGATTCCCTGGAGT
>JAKATH010000060.1 GCA_021828055.1 Actinomycetes bacterium | reverse complement strand
CCCAGGGCATCGGCCTCGCGCTGATGGAGGAGATCGTGGTCTCAGAGGGCCGGGTGCGGAACCCGTCGTTCACCGACTACCTGCTGCCGACGACCCTCGACATGCCCGACGTCGTGGCGACCGTCGTAGAGGAGCTCGAGCCCGACGCCCCCTACGGAGCCAAGGGAGTGGGGGAGCCGCCGGCCATCTCCTCGGGGCCCGCGGTCCTGGCCGCAATCAGGGACGCGACCGGGCTCCCGGTGACCCGTGCGCCGGTGCGCCCCCAGGACATCGCGTGCGCGTGGGGCGGGGGCTCCTGAGCCGCAGGCCCTGCCCGGCGTCCGGGGAGGTTCAGCGTGGCGGGCGGACGGCCCGCACCAGCGCGTCGAGGGCGTCGTGCGCGCCGTGGTCGGTCGTGACCGGACGTCGCACCTGCTCGGCTCGTTCGACGACGAGGCCGGATCCCTGGAGGCTCTCGACCACGTCTGCGGCGCTGAACAGCACCGCGGGGTCCTGCGGGCCCCCGACGCCGGCGGTCAGGTTCTCCGTGTCGTGCCCGACGACGAGGAGGTGGCCCCCGGGGGCGACCGCGCCGGCGAACGTCTGCAGGATGGGGCGGCGCTCGGGGGCGGGGACCTGGAGGTAGAGGAGGACGACGAGGTCGAACGTGCTGTCCGGGGACCACGTCCGGACGTCCGCTTCGACCCAGTCAACGTCCACGCCCCGCACGGCAGCGAGCCGGTGGGCCTTCTCGAGCGCGACCTTCGAGAAGTCCACGCCGGTCGCGCGCCACCCCTGCTCGGCGAGCCAGACGGCGTTGCGGCCCTCGCCGCAGGCGACGTCGAGGGCGGAGCCCGGGAGGAGGTCACGGATCGCCTCCACGAGGAAGCGGTTGGGCTCCGCGCTCCACACCAGCTCGTCGCCCGCGTACCTGAGGTCCCAGTCGTCGCGATCCATCTGCCCTCCGAGACCACCGTACCCGCGCGTCACGCGCCCTCAGGCCCGCCGCCCGCCTGCCGGGCTCCCACCGGCGCCTTCCCGCCTCGCGACCCCGCCGGCCGGGGGCCGGCCGCGGGTCGCCCCGAGGGTGGATCTGCGACGCGGCACGGGATGTCGGCGTCCTCGTCGAGGTGGTAGCTCGCGCAGATCCGGTGGTACCCGTCGGCCACCGTCATCGGCACGTCGGAATCGAGCGCGCCTCGGACGAGGAGGACCGGCGACAGCCGCTCGCCCGTGCGCACCTTCCGGAGGTCCTTCTTCACCTCGGGGTCCTCTTCGCTCAGGAGAGGGAGCCGACTCGCGCGCAGGAGGTCCTTCGCCTTCCGGTGGACGATCGTCGCGTCCTCGAGCATCTTCACGACCCGATCGGCGTCCGCACCGCCGAGGAGGAGGTTCAGGTAGTCGTGCGCGGCAGGGTAGTCGTGATCGTCGGGCTCCTGCTTCCAGTGCTCCCGGTCGCGACGCGCCGTCGCCCTGCGCTTCTCAGCTTTCGCCATCGTCGTGAGCCTCCCTGCTCGAGCTCTCCGGTGCTCCGGATCGGAGCGGTTCCGCCTGCCCGGTCGCCCGTCGCGTCAGGAACGACGAGAGCGACCCTTGTGCCGCGATGGTGGCGGTAGGGTCGCGGCCCCGGCCGCGCAGGACGTAGGCGATGCCGACGGCGGCCAGCATGCCGATCGTCGGTCCGGCGAGGTAGACCCAGAAGTACGCGTAGTGGCCGCTCACGATCTCGGGCCCGAGCGAACGCACCGGGTTCATCGACGCGCCGCTGACCGGGCTCGACCACAGACCCGCGAGCGCGATGTAACCGGCCACGGCCAGCGCCGAGAGCGGTCCGACGTTCTGCGCCCCCGACGCGGTGCCCAAGATGGTGGTGACCAGCCCGCAGGTGAGGACCGCCTCCATCCACATCGCTTTCGAGCCGGACACGTGCGGACCGGGCACCGTCGCGCCGAACCCGCCCACCTTCCCGAACATCGCCCAGAGCAGGAGACAGGCGACGATCGCCCCCGCGACCTGGGCCACGATGTAGAGCGGGATGCGCCGCCACGGGAATTCGTTGCGGAGGGCGAACGCGAGCGTCACCACGGGGTTCAGGTGGGCGCCGGAGACGGCGCCGATGGCGAGGATGATCGCCATCACCATGAGAGCGGGCGCCACGACCAGCGCGCCCCTGCTGACCGTGCTCCCGTAGACGGCAGCGGCCATCACGGCCCCTGCAGCGACGAGGACGAGGAAGAACGTGCCGACGAGCTCAGCGACGATCCTCCGCCACTCGTACGAGAGGTTGTCGAAGTCCCGCTCCCAGGGCGCCTGCCTGCGCCCGCTCGCGGTCTGGAGGATCCTGGACATCTCGCCGACGGTGACCGGACGCGAGTCTCTGGCAGGGCCCGATTCGGAGCCCGCCGACTCGACGACGTGGTCGGGGTCCCGCTCTCTGGCGCGGCCGGGGACTCGGTCCAAAGGCGCACTCACCTCGGACATCCGGGCCCCCCTTCCGCCGGAGCGCGTCGGGGACTTGCCCCACGACGCGCCCAGCTCATGGTAGGCGAGGGACGGCCTGCGCCGCGGACGGGCGCGCGCATCAGGAGGGGCGGTCAGGTCCCTTCTTGATCTGCGCCGACCCGGGCAGCTCCGGCGGCCGACCGGGACGCCCCGTCTCGACGCCCCGGCGGCGCGCTCGCCTCGAGCCCCGGCGCGCTCGCCTCGAGCCCCGGCGCGCCCGCCTCGAGCCCCGGCGGCGCGCTCGCCGTGCTGGGGGCCTCGGTCCGCGTCGACGGGAGTGCCAGCTCGGCTGCGAGCCAGGGCCGCCACCGGCGTCGTGCGACGACCAGCACCACGATCCCGGCGACCGCCAGCGCCACGCCGGCGGCCTCCACGAGCACGTCGCCGAGCTGTCCGGGGTAGGCGAGCCACAGCCACTCGTCGACTACCCGCTCGATTCCCCACAGCACCATGCCGCTGCCGATGACCACGCCAGCCGGTGGGACGAGGGCGGACTCCGTCCCCCGGGTCGAGCGGAACCGCTCGAGCCGGCGCTCGACGACGATGAGGACGCAGAAGATCGTGAAGTCCTCCACCGCCTGGAAGATCGGGACCGGGAGGCGCTTTCCGGTCTGTCCCGTGTAGTACATCCCGAACCACTGGTGCGTGAGGTGGCCGCCCCCCGCGTACATGAGCTGCGGCCCGAGCAGGCGCCCCATGGCCCAGGCGGCGGCCAGAACGGGCCCGACGACGTCCATGGCGGCACCCAGGCGCAGCTCCGGGCAACGGCGCCGGATGACCAGCCAGCCCGTCGGCACAGCGAGCAGGAGGCCGCCCCACGACGAGAGCCCCCCGTGCCACACCTCGAGCACCTGGGCGGGGTCGGCACGGTAGTAGGAGAGGTTGGCGAGGACGTGCATCACACGAGCGCCCACGACGGCGGAGACGATCTCCCAGACGAAGAACCCCACGACCCAGTCGGTGCGATAGCCGCGAGCCCGGAGGCGTCGCTCGAAATAGCGGAATGCGAACCAGAAGGTGACGGCGAGACCGATCCCGTAGGTGTGGACGACGAGAGGGCCGAGGTGGAAGTCGACCGGGACGGGCTTCACCGGTCAAGTATCGCCCGGCGGCCGAAGGCGACGGACGCGCGCTGCACCCTCTCCCCTCCGGGGGGACTTCAGGGCTGGCCGGCCCCCGCGAATGTTGTGCCGAACCGGACCGGGTCGATCCGCACGACTGTCCCGGGGAGCGTCGCCTCGATCATCATGCCGCCTCCGACGTACATCGCGACGTGGGTGCTGCCTCCCGGTCCGTAGAAGAGAAGGTCGCCGGGCTGGAGATCGGAGATCGGCAGCGGCGCGCTGTCGGCCATCTGCGCGCCTGAGTAGTGCGGGAGGGAGACGCCCGCCTGGGCCCACGCCCACGCCGTGAGCCCCGAGCAGTCGAAGCCCGCGCCGGGGCTCTCGGCGCCCCAGACGTAGGGCACCCCGAGCTGGGTCTCGGCCGCCCGAACGGCGATGGCGCCCGCGTTGCTGGCGGCAGGAGCAGGGGCGGGCGCGGCCACCGGCGCGGCCGTGATCGCCGGCGCGGCGGCGGCCTCCGTGATCGTCGCCTCTTTGGCCGCCTGGATCGTCGCCAGTGCGGCGGCTTTCTGCGCCGCCGCGGCGGCTGCACGCTGCGCTGAGATGAGGGACGCGATCGTCCCCTTCGCCTGGGCGAGCGCGCTCTGCTGCTGTGTCTCGAGCGTCTGGGCCTGCCCGTACGCCGCACGCGCTGTCGCGACGGCACGAGCCGCACTCGCGTCCTCGTGCTTCAGGGTCTGGCGCTGCGCGCCCAGCAGCGCCACGGCAGTGTGGAGGTCCGCCATCGACGTGTGCAGGTCGCCGGTGACGACCTGGCTGTAGACCGAGGAGTCCATCGCCGCTGTCTGGCTGGTGGAGAAGAGCGCGTCTGCGGCGGCGGAGGTGTCGCCTGAGACGTACGCCTCGATCGCCGCCTTCTGGAGCACCACCTTGTCCCTTGCGATCGTGGCGAGCGTCCGGTCGATCTCCGCCTGCGTCGCACCGATCCGCGCGTCGATCGCCGCCTTCGCTTCCAGAGCAGCCTGGTAGCGCTGGTCGAGCCCGTCGATCTGCCGGCCCGTCTGCTGGATCTCGGCCTCGATCTGCGCCGCCTTCGCCTGCTCGCTCGACACAGGGCTTGTCGCCCCGGCGGTCGTCCCCGCCGTCGCGGTCGACGTGGCGGCAAGGAGACCCGCGACGAATACCAGACGGAGGAGCTGGTGCGGCTTCGGGCGGCGCTCCGGCAGGCGCGAACCCCCCCCCAGGTCAGTCACAATGCCAGAGATTGTTACCCAAACAGTCGCGCGGGGCAACTCAATTTGCACTGACATCTTCCACGGGGCGGACGTTCCGCACTCGTGCGCAACGTGGGAAAAGGTCGCACCTGAGGTAGGAAATGCATGCCGTATTTCCTGGTCAGCTGCCCTATTTAGGTTACAGAATCATCAACGGCCATTACGATTCCCGCGCATTGAGGTGAAGGTTTCATACTGGAATTCTGGCAATGGTGGTCTCGCTCGGGCAACGACCGCTTCGCCTTCGGGCTCGGCGCGGGGGCCGGGTCATGCCTTCGACGTGGAGACCTGCGCGTCACGGAGGTGGCGGTGACCTGGGGCCGGTTGGCCGCCGCGGTAGGCCGCCGAGGCGGGAACCCTCGGCCGCGCCAGCCGGCCCGACGTCACCAAAGGTGCTCGGCGGCTGCACCGAGCACGCTGGCGAGGACGTCGCACGCGTCTCGGACCTCTGCGACGGGGACGCCGTGACGCCGCGCGGCCCAGTCGGCGCCGCCTCGCAGCTCGGAGTGCCGGCGGGCCGTCGCGACGACCGCGGCGGCGAGCACATTCGGCCGCACCGGCGCCAGGCGGCGCTGGCCCTGCGCCCGCCAGTACAGCGCGAGGCTGCGGACGACGAGGGGCAGGCCGTCACCGATCGCGTGCTGCCAGACGAGCGTCTCGACCGGGCCGAGGTCCCGAGGGCGCGGCGTCTCTGGCCCGGGGACGCCTCCGAGCAGGTTCCGGCTGCGGTGCACCGTGGGAAGGGACCGCCCTCCCGCCGGCGGCCCGATGGGGAGGACCTCGATCACCGACGGGTCCCTGCCGACGAGGCGCCAGCGCAACGCGAACCGTGCGAGGCCATCGCTCGTGTGGACCGTCCCGGCCGTCGAGAGCACGTCTGTGCCGTCCTCGTCGCCCCCGAGGAGGAAGGCGTGCATGCCCCTGAGAGAGGCGTCGGGCGCGAGGCCCACCGCGAGCAGGGGCCCGGCTGGGCCGTAGCAGCGGTACAGCGCGTCGAGCGGGGAACGCGGCGTGACCGAGCCGTAGCGCTCCGAGCTGCCCACCGCTCCCCAGAAGCCCCTCGCGACGTCGCGCCAGACCTTGTCGATCCGCTTGTCGCGCTGCGTGCGCCCCGGCGACCGGTCGGCATCGGCGTGCGGCTTCTCGGTGCCGGCGTGCGGCTTCTCGGTGCCGGCATGCGGCTTCTCGGTGCCGGCATGCGGCTGGTCGGCTCGTCCGTTCGGGATGCCGGGCCCGCGGTTGCGCTCAGGGGAGGCCGCGTCCGCTGTGCCCGCCTGCCGCGCCGTCGGCGGGGGCGCGGGGGGCGAGGCGACCATCCTCGGCAGGCACGCCCGGCAGCCCAGCCGGTCCCGGCCCGCGACGAGCGGCTCGTCGGCGCCGCAGTGCGGGCACCGGCATCCGAGGAAGCAGGAGAAGGGGAGCAGCCAGTCCAGGCGGAGGCCGAAGGTGCGCGCGCCGCGCCGGATGGTCGCGGGGACGTGGAGCGCGGGGACGTCGACGAGGTGGAGGCGGAAGGGGAGCACCTCGCGGCTGCCGGCGAACTTCCCCTCGGTCTCCTCCCGGCGTCTCGACCATTCGGCCCGCGTCGCTTCTTCCTGCGCGTCGTACAGCCGAGCACGGTCGATCGCGGCACCGTCGCGCCGGGCGCCGATCGACGCGAGCGTCGCCTCGTAGTAGGCGTCGACCCGTTCTCGCTCCCGCTCGAGCGCCGATCGCGCGTCGCGCACGAGCGCGGCCTGTCGCTCTGCGGCGCGGGCATCGAGCGACGCGTGTGCCGCCTCGACGGCCCGCCGCAGGTCGGGCTGGGCGCGGACGTACCCCGACCCCCTCCCGGGTTGGTGCACGAGCCCGGCGAGCGCCGCCGACACCCGCGGCGGCAGCGTGGTCCCGTCGCGCGCGTCCACGAAGACCTCGGCCCGCTCCTCGTAGCGCTCCTCCACCGAGACGCTGACCTCCAAGAGCGCGGCCGCATGGAGGACGGGGACCCAGCACGACGTGGGCTGGCCTTCGACGTCGATGCGGCCGTGGTCGACGTCGAACTGCTCGCGCGCCGCCTCCTGCAGCCGGTCGCGTGTCGGCGGGGGAGCAGCGGGCCGGTCGAGGCGGCACCAGCCGGCGTCGCCGCGCCGCAGCACCATCTCCGCCGCGTCCGAGACGACCGGCTGGCCAGGGACGGCGAGAAGGCCTCCCTCCTCGGCGGCCACCTCGGGATCATCGGTGACGGTGAGCTCCTCGGGGAGGCCCAGGTGATCGCGGAGACCGTCGCCCACGAGCAAGAGGACGCTCTCACCGAGGTCTTCTGCGGCTCCTCCCTCGCGCTCGACCAGCTCGACGAGGAACCGCAGCGCCGGGTCGGTGTTCACGCCCTGCCCTCCGCGCGCCGCGCGTCCTCCTCGGCCGGGACGAGCGCGTCGTTGCGCTCACGGCTCCGGCGGTGCTCGAGGCGCGCCGCGACGAGGCGATCGCCCACTTCCTCGAGGCGGGCGCCGAGCTCGTTCATGTCTCGGCTCTGCACGTGCGCGTCGAAGACGACGCGCTCGAGGTCGTAGTCGTCCTCGATCCGGCCGAGGATCATGTCGAGCTCCCCGACCACGAGCTCGAAGAGATTGATCTTCGCTTCGAGCACCGACAGCACGCGCTCTTCGACGGTCTCCTTCGCCACGAGGTTGACGACCGTCACGTCGTGCTCCTGGCCGATCCGGTGGAGCCGTCCGAGCCGCTGCTCGATCTCCATCGGGTTCCACGGGAGGTCGAAGTTGACCATCTGGTGGCAGAACTGCAGGTTCCGGCCCTCGCCGCCCGCCTCGGTCGACACGAGCACCGGGACGTCGGTGCGGAACGCCTCGATCGCGGCTTCCTTCTCGCGCCTCGTGAGGGTGCCGTGGTAGAGGGCATGGGGAACGCCGGCGCCGGCGAGGACGCCGGCGAGGTGCTCCTGGGTCCGCCGGAAGGCGACGAACACGAGCACCTTCTCCGCGGTGGCTGCCGAGGGGAACGCGGCGCCCCCCGCCGACCCGGGCGGCCGCGCCGACCCCGGCACGGCTCGGGTCCCCGGCCCGCCGGCGCCGAGGCGGGAGAGCACGCGAAGCAGCGCTTCGGACTTCGCCGGCAGGCGCGAGTCCGAAAGCAGGGCCGGCAGCTGCTCCGTGAGGTCGTGCCACCCGAGCTTCCCGGCGACGCCGAAGACCGCGGCGGGGCTCGAACCGGCAAGGCGGAGCGCCGAACGCAGCGCCATGGCCCTGGCCGGAGGGGCGTCCCGTCCTTCGGCCCGCACGCGCTCGGCCACGGCTGCGTAGAGCGCCGCCTCGGGGCCCGTCGGGGCGACCGCGATGGTCTCTGCCAGCCGTCGCGGCAGCATGAGCGCGACCTGGCTGCGGCGGTGGCGGATCATCACCTCTCCGACCCGGGTCCGCAACGCGGTGAGGTCCCGGGGCGCCGCCGTCGCATCGGCGCCGTGCCGAGCTCTGAACTGCTTGGCCGTGCCGAGCACGCCCGGGGCGACGAGGCTCGCGAGGTTGAACAGGTCCGAGAGGCGGTTCTCCACCGGCGTCGCCGTGAGGAGCAACAGGTGGCGGCTCCGCAGGTCGCGCACGAGCCGCGAGGAGGCGGTCGAGGGGTTCTTCACCCGGTGTGCCTCGTCCACGACCACGAGGTCCCAGGCGTGCCCGACGAGGCGGTCCCGGGTCGGGGACCGCCTCGCCAGGGCGAGGGAGACGATCGACACCGGAGGGGCGGCGGCGACGGCAGGGGCTGCGAGGGGAGGGGCGACGGCGACGGCAGGGGCGGAGATCATGGCCGGGTCACGGGCCTCGGCGCTGCCGACCAGGTGCGTGGCGAGCCCGAACTTGCGCTCGAGCTCTTCGCGCCACTGGGCGACGAGGCCCGACGGGCACACGACGAGCACGCTCCGGGCGAGCCCCCGGAGGCGCAGCTCGCTCAGCACCAACCCGGCCTCGATCGTCTTGCCCAGCCCCACCTCGTCGGCGAGGATCGCCCGGCCGCGCATCCGGCGGAGCACGGTCTCGGCGGTCTGGAGCTGGTAGTCGAAGGGCTCGAAGCGCAGGTGCCCGATGGAGACGAAGGTGTCGAAGCTCGGGCGCGCCCAAACCTCGACCGCGGCGTCGACCAGGCGTGACGCCATCTCGTCGACCACCTCGCCCGCCGAGAGCCGCTCGACGAGGTGCGCGTACGACGTGAGCCACGCCGCCGGCGCGCCGTCCGGGACCGTCGACGCGGCGAGATCGGCCATGAGCCCACCATCGCGTCCGCCCCCTGTGCAGCGCAATGGGAACAACCTGTGGATCCGCTGCCGGCGCAGCGCGCCCTGGGTGCACCGTCCGGTCCGCAGCCGGGAACGCCCCGAAGCCCCTCGGGCAAGGGATGCCGTGGCGCGTGAGGCGATATGCTCGCATCATGAAGCGCACGACCGTCATGCTGCCCGACGAGCTCGACCAGAGGCTACGGATCGAGGCGAGGCGGCGGGGCCTCTCGATCGCCGACGTCGCCAGGCAGGCGATCGAGCAGTACCTCCCGCTCCCCCCCGACGGCGGTCGGCTCGGTTTCTTCGCCGTCGGCGAGGGCACCCCGCCCGACGTCTCGGAGCGGGTGGGCGACTACGTCGGCGAGGCGATCACCCGGCACCGCGAGATCCCGCGGCCCCGCGACGGCGAGCCCACCCCGCGATCGTGCTGATCGTGGACGCAGGCCCGCTCTACGCCGCCGCGGCGCGCAGCGACCGGAACCACCGGCGCTGCGTCGAGCTCCTCTCCGCCGCAGCGCGCCCGATCCTCGTGCCGGAGCTGGTCGTCACGGAGGTCGCCTACCTGCTCGCCGATCGGATCGGGGCGTACGCCGAGGTCGCGTTCAGCCGTTCGATCGCCGATGGCGAGCTCGTCGTCGAACCGGTGCTCGATTCAGAGTGGGGGCGCGTCGCCGAGCTGGTCGAGCGCTACGCGGACCTGCCGCTCGGGATGGTGGACGCGTCGGTCGTCGTCCTCGCCGAGCGCCACGGCGCAGAGGTGGTCGCGACGCTCGATCGCCGCCACTTCGGCGCCGTTCGCCCGCGTCACGTTGGCTCGCTGACCCTCGTTCCATGACGCCGAGCGCTCAGAACGCGCCCGGTCCCGGCTGGCCCCCGAGGCTGGCCGGGCTGGCGAGCACGCACTGGCCTCCTCGGGTCCCGAGGACCGCGTTGGGCTCGGCGATGCGCGGGTAGGGGGTCTTCTGCCCGAACGTCGTCTCGGTGCTGTCCCAGACGTTGCTGTCGCCCGAGCAGGTGAGGTTCCCCTCGATGGCGTTGGAGAGGATCTCGATCGCGTCGGGGTCGGCGAGCTTGTCGCCCGTGATCGTCACGCTGCCGTCCACGGCGTCGCGCGCCATGCCGAGCCAGCACGAAGAGAGGGAGCTGATCCGGAGGGATCCTTTCACCGCGTCGTCCTCGAAGTCGGTGTAGACGGGCTCGCGCATCTTGGCGAACACTCCCGACGGCACGCACGACAGCCCGCCCCCGCCCCCCGAGACCGATATACCGCCATTGACCGAGGTGGCGTGGACGATCACGCCGAGCGCGTCCACCGCCCGGATCCCGCCGCCGACGGTGTCGGAGGTCGCCTTCTTGCACCCGAAGTGCGGCTCGCATCCGAGCGTGAGCGTGGCGCCCTTGCCCACCCTCACGGAACCGGCGATCCTCCAGATCGCGTCACCCTCCGGCGCGCCCTTCCCCGGTGAGGGGTAGTTGGCGAGCAGCGAGGCTCCCGCCTCGACGGTCACCGGGCCGTCGACCAGCACGCCGCCCGCGGCCGGTCCGTAGCAGAGGCCGCTCACGACGATGGAGGAGTAGTCGCCCGGCGGCACCGTGCCCGCCGTGCACGTGTAGCGCCCGGAGCCCCCTCGAGCCGACGCTCCTGACGTCGTCGGCCCGGCGGCGAGCGTCAGCAAGCCGGCAGAGGCCGTGGCCGCGATGGCGAGCCTGATCGAAAGACGTTGCACCTTCACCCTCCTGTGTTCGACGTGATGCAGTTCCAGCTGTCTCGTGCCCGAGCTGCCCTGTGGCAGACGGATGGATCTTCAGAACGGTTGCGCCGTCCCACCCGTCCCCTGCGAGAGCTCCCCGACCCCCTCCGCCTGCGCCTTTCGACCGGACGCCCCGGCCGTGCGGTCACCCGCGGGATCTGTGAAGCGCGCCACGGTGAAGGCGACGATCATGGGCACGTCGACGGCGAACACCACCAGGGTGAGCACCAGCACGGCGAGCGTGGCACCTCGGGTGTGGTCGTAGACGAACACGAGGGCGAGCAGGCCGGCGATGACGGCGTACGCGAGGAGCGCCCAGCGCGCCACGGAGAAGAACGTTCGCCAGGCGAAAGGACGGACGCGTGAGAGCAGCGCCGCCGCGACGAGGGTGAGGGCTCCGCCGCCCGCCAAGAGGCCCACCGCCGGAGCGAGCGAGGGGAGCGTGGGCAGGTGGGCGGCGAGGTACACCCCGCCAGAGACCATGAGGGCGAGCGAGGCGACCGTCAGCTCGGCCACCGGGGGCAGGCGGCGGTGCAGCACACCCCCGGCTTCGTCGCCGTCTCGCGTCGCGGGCGACGCCGGCGCTGCGTGTGCCACGCGGCGGGCTGCGGTCACGAGGTGGCGATCCTGGTCATGATCACGAGCGTCGCGATCTGCATGGCGCCGGTGATGCCGGCCGTGTAGATGAAGCGGCGCATGAGCCGGGCGATGACCTCACCGTTGGGCCGGGGCTTCTTCAGCTCGAAGAGCACAGCCACGTTGGCGGGCTCCAAGACCCCGAGGGCGACCACGGCCATGACCGCCACCACGACCATGGCGGCCACCACCCAGCCGTGGTCGGAGTAGGAGGCGTCGAGGTAGCCCAAGTGGCGGGCGAGCTGCCAGCCGCCGGCCAGCGTCGAGATCACCAGCGTGGGCATGATGAGGATCATCTTGGGCATGAGCCGGGTGGTGAGCTCGACCCGGGCAGTGATGGGCAGCCGGCCCAGGATGGGACCGAGCACGAAGCCGAGGAACAGGTCCAAGGCGGTCCACATCCCCCCGCCCACCACGTGGTAGAAGTCGATCGCCCACAGCTTGTTGGTGAGGATCGTGACCACCAGCCCGGCGATGGCGACCGTCACGACGGGAAGGCCTCGCAGGGGCACGATCTGGAAGCTGGGTCGGGCTGGAGCGAGCGCCTCGGGCCTCGCGTCGGGCCTCGCCCCGGCTCCGGCGGCGGGCGCGCCGGCGATCACCTCGACCATCGCGACCTCCTTCGTCCCCACTTCCCTGGGCTCGCGAGGATCTTCGATCTCTCAGGCACCTCGAGGCTCCTCTCGACCGGCGTGGTCGATCGGAAACCGGTGGTCGCAGACGAAGCTGATCAGCTCGTCGGCGTTCCCGACAAGGGTGCGCTCGCCGGACTCGACCAGCTCCACCTCACCGGCAAGGCGACCCTCGTCGAGCGCCTGTCCCGCCAGGCGCAACACCACCGACACCGATCCGGGCACGGGATCGTTGTACACACGGCTGGTACCGGGGGCGTACCGAAGACGTACCTGCCCGACGGACCGGGCTGCTCTGCGCTACGGACCGGGCAGCTCTCCGGCGCGCAGCTCGGCCTCGAGCTCGGTCAGCGCGCTCGACGGCGAGACGCCGAGCTCGGCGGCCATCGCGCGGGCAGCGGAGAGGAGCCTCAACGCAGGTCCCCGACGCCCCGCCTCGTGGAGCAGGCGGGCCGAGCGCACGTAGCGAACCTCGTCGGTGGGGTCCGCCTCGATGCCGGAGGAGAGCAGCTCGATGACCGTGTCGGAGTCCCCCCGAGCGGCGGCGTCGGCCGCCATGGCGTCGAGAAGGCCGAGGCGCTGGAGGCGGAGCCGTTCCCGGGGAGCCGCCGCCCAGGGATGGAACGGATCGTCGCACAGCAGGTCCCCGCCATAGCGGGCCAGGGCCGAGCGGGCCAGGGCGGCGCCCTGCGGCTCGCCCGCGGACAGAGCAGCCCTGGCCCGGCGAGCCTCGGCCTGGAAGACGGCGACGTCGCACTCGACCCCGGGGGCGAACGCGACGGTCTCGCCCCGGCGCGTGACGAGCGGCCCGGCCGCCTCGGCCACCCTGGCGAGCACGTTGCGGAGCCGCCGGCGGCCGACGGACGGCTCGATCTCCGGCCAGATGGCCTCGATGAGGGCGTCCACGTGCATGGCGCCTCCGTAGACGGCCAGCAGCGCCACGGCCTGGGCCGCCCTGGGCTGGAAGGTGGCGATCGCACCGTGGGTCTCCACCCGGAACGGACCGAGGACCTCGACCCGTGCCCAAGGGGAGACGGACCCGTTCCCTTCGGGGCGGATCAGCTCGGCTGCCACCAGGTCGAGGGCTCCGGACGGAGCGAGAGCCCGTCCACGGCGGAGCTGGCCGAGCGCATCGGCGCCCAGCGCCTTCCACGCGGGAGCGAGGAAGGCGTCGGCCCTCTCCTGCCAGCTCCGTGGCAAGGAGACGCCGAGCGAATCGGAGAGAGCGGCTGCTGCCCCGGCCACCTGCAGTGCCGGCCCTGGACGGTCGGCGGCCAGGGTCCCCGCCAGCGCCACCATTGCGTAGGCGAGGCTGCGGCCGTCTCCCAGCGCGTCGAAGGTGACGGCTGCCTCCATGAGCAGGTCGGCGGCTTTCCCCAGTTGCCCCTCCAATGCGCAGACGAGCCCGAGGTGCAACGTGGAGATGGCAGCCCCGTGGTCGTCGCCCTCGGCCCGCTGCACCGCCAGGGCTTCCTCGGCCAGGGATCGCGCCTCACCGAGGTCCCCCGCGTCGGCGGCCACCAGGGCCAGGTTCGCCCTCGCCAGGGCGGCGTCGACCCGCTGCCCGAGGGCGCGATGTCCCTCGAGGGACCGTGCGAACAGATCGCGGGCGCCGGCGGGATCGCCGGCGAAGGCCAGCACCAGGCCCAGATGGTTGTGCAGGCGGGCAGCGCCTGCGCCGTCACCGGCGCCCACCAGAAGGTCGAGCGACTCGGACATGGCCGCCCGGGCAGCCTCGAAGTCCCCCTGGCGCCAGGCCAGCATCCCCAAGCCGTCAAGCAGGTGCGCCCGCAGGTGAGCGGGGGGATCGCCGGCGAGGCAGGCTTCCACCCACCGGCGCCCTTCGGTGAGGTGACCCCGCAGCTCCCAGAACCGCCACAGCTCGACCCCCAGGGTGGCCGCCGCCCCGGTGTCGCCGTCGTCGAGCGACCGGCGCAGCGCCAGGCGGATGTTGTCCTCCTCCGGGAGCAGGGTCTCGAGCCGGCGACGCAGTCGGGGCCCGGCGATGAGGTCCTCCCCGGCACCCGAGGCCATCGACAAGGACCACTTGCGATGCCAACGGACGTATGCCCGCAGCCGCCCCTCGGCCGCCAGCCGGGCCCGGACCGCCTCGCCCACGACCTCGAGCACGCGCAGGCGAGCCCGGCCAGCCCGGTCCTCGCGGACCACCAGCGCCCGCTCGGTGAGTCCGTTGGCGCCCTCGACGGCGGCGCGCCGTGCCGCCGCGTCCGGCAACGAGGCGAGCAGGGCATGGAAGCCGGCTCCGCCGGCGCAGACGGCGAGGCGCGCCAGCAGGTCTACCTCGGCGCAAGAGAGCTGGTCCATGCTCCAATCCAGCGCGGCCCGCATGCTCTCGTGCCGCCCGGAGCCGTCGGGTCCGGCCGAGCTGCTGCTCTCGGCGACGTCGAGCAGGCCGAGGCTCTCGTCGAGCGCAGCGGCAAGATCAGACAGGCCGAGCACGCCGACGCGGGCAGCCGCCAGCTCGACCGCAAGGGGAAAGCCGTCCACGCGCCGGCAGATCGCCGCGACCGCCCTGGCACCGTCGTCGTCGAGGAGCAGCCCTGGTCGAGCCGAACGGGCGCGCTCGACGAAGAGCCGGGGCGCGTCGGACTCGAACAGCTCCTTGGCGTCCACGGTGCTGGGTCCTGGCACGGACAAGGGAAGCACCGAGAAGCGCCGTTCGCCGGGGACGCCGAGCGCCGCCGTCGAGGTCGCGAGCACACGCAGGTTCGGGCAGTTGTCGAGCAGCACCTCGACGAGGCGGGAAGCGTGCGGCGACACCTTCTCGCAGCCGTCG
>JAKATH010000149.1 GCA_021828055.1 Actinomycetes bacterium | reverse complement strand
GAGGAGATGACGGTAGCCAGCCAGTTCTGACCTACATCCGTGAGTAAGCCCACGCGAACATGCGTTCGATACGCGACAAAGTGCCTTTCACCTGGGAGAATGGTGGTTGACGAAAACCCCATGGCCCCGAACGAAAGGCACCTGTCTGGTGACCAGAGTATCGAAGAAAGAGCGCAAGGTGGTGCTGGGCGCACCTGACGGTCGGATCACCCCCCGAGCCGGCCTCCATCTGGTGGCCAAGCTCGACAAACTGCTCGAGATCACGGCCACCATCGACGACGGCGGACCGCGGTTCAAGCAGCGCAAGCGCGGCCTCATGCTCGGCGGCGTGATGGTGTCCCTCGCCGAGACGATGCTCGCCGGTGGGGACTTCCTTTGCGACCTCGATCACCAGCGTGACGACACTGCTGGGCGTCGGCTTCGGGCGGTGCCAGACGTGCCGGCGTCGACGACGGTGATCGGCCTGGGCAAGCGCTTCGACGAGCAGACGCGCGCCCACGTTGAGCGGGCCAACGCGAAGCTCGTCAAAGGCGCCTTCGCCCTGTTGCCAAAGAAGCGGCGCGGAGACCTCGTAGCGGAGCGTCCGACCATCGACCTTGATCCGACCGACACCGAGGTCTACGGACGGATGAAGGAGGGATCGGCGTACAACTACCAGGGCCAGCGCGTCTACCGTCCGCACCCTGCGGTGTGGGCAGAGGCCGGATGGGTCCTTGCTGCGGACTTCGGGTCGGGAAGATCCGACCCCCGACCGCAAGCCGCGGCGCTCCTCGCCCGGGCTCTCTCGGCACTGCCCGACGGGCTGCTTTGCCCTATCGTGCGGGCCGACTCCGGCTTCTTCGACGCGAAGCTCGCCGAAGCTGCCCTCTCGCTCCACTGCGACTACGCGATCGCGGTCAAGCGCACCGACGCGGCGTGGCGTGCAGAGCGCAAGATCCCTGATGGGGAATGGCAAAGGACCAAAGGGATGGATGCAGAAGTTGCCGAGTGCGACTACTCCCCCAAGGGTTGGCCGAAAGGGTCCCGCACCCTCTGTCGACGGGTGAAGGTGACCGCAGCTGAGCTCTCTTCGGATCCGAGATCCCGCAGGCGCCGCACCATCGACCCGAACCAGCTCACCCTGCTCACCTCGGGCGAGGCGGACTTCGCCTACGCGTACTCGTTCATCATCACCAACCTCGCCGGCGACATCGTCGACATCGAGGCATGGTTCCGCATGCGTGCCCTCGTCGAAGAGAAGATCAAGGATTCGAAACTCGGGCTCGCCATGCGCCACATGCCCTCTGGCTACGAGGCGGTGAACGTGATGTGGATGTGGGCAGCACTGCTCGGACTCAACATCTCGTCGTGGCTCCAGGCGCTCACCGGCCACGACGAGGAAGACGGACGCGCCCACGGCAAACGGCTTCGACGCGAACACCTCTGTGTCGCTGCCCGGGTCACCAGCCATGCCGGACGAATCGAGGTCCACACATCTCCCGAAGATCACCACGGGCTCTTCGGCGCAGCATGGCGCACGCTAGACGTGATGATCGCCGGGATGAGCCCATAGCCGCTCGGGCAACACACCGGCCACCCGCGCGAGTTCCCTGCCCGCGGCCGGCAGTTCAAATGACAAGAATCCGCCGGTTTGGCCGAGCGCGTCCTCGAATCGGAACACGGCAGTCACCGCTGAACCGAGACCGGGTCATCTCGCCCTGTCTCCCGGCCAGAGGAGGTCAGTGCCTTACGCGCCGATTTAGGTCAGAAGGCCCATCGATCTCGCCAGTCGATGAGCTTGGCGGTGAGCAGCAGAGTCACGACGAGAGCCATCTGGGCGAAACGGTGGCTCGCCCTGCGGTCGGTGTTGCGGCGCATCTGGCCGAAGTTGGAGAACCAGGAGTTCGTGCGCTCGACCGGCCAGCGCAGACCGAGGGGCTCGGGCTTTAGGCGTTGACGCTTCGCCCTGGCAGGACGGCGGCGGTTGCAGACGAGATCGTCGATGCCAGCCGCGGCAACCTCGGCGCGCACGATCGGGTTGTCGTAGCCGCGGTCGAGGTGCAGCGTCTCGATGTCAGGAAGTAGCCCGCGCATGGCGACGGCTGCGAGTGTGCCTGGCAGCATCACGCAGTCGTTGCAGTTCGCCCCAGCTGTCGCCCAGCCGATCGGGATGCCGAGCCGGTCGGCTGCCATCGACCACTTCCAACCGAGCTTTCCCCGGTCGACCGGGCTGCGTCCTGTTCCCTCACCGCCTGTCGGAGCCTTGTGGAGCGAGCCGTCGATCGCCACCTCGGAGAGGTCGAGACCGACCACCTTGTCATAGGCGGACAGCGCCTCGTCGACGAGCCGATCAAAGACGCCGGCCTTTACCCACTCGCTTCGCCGCATCCGTAGCGTCGTGTCGGAAACGGCTCGCCCGACGAGCTGCTCGGCGTCGACCCAGCTGCAGCCGGTGACGAGCCGGATCAGCATCGCCTCAAAGCAGATCCGGTCCGGCACCCTCGGGCGGTGGCAGCCGAGGGGGTGCTCGTCTTTTCGGGACGGAAGCAGGGGCTCCACCGCAGCCCAGACGGCATCTACCACCTCGGGCTCGAGCGCGCGCATGATGTAGGGGACCTCCACTGTGTCGTTGGTTGGGTGCACCCGACATCACAGTCGGGACAACACAACGACCGGTGGATGGTCCGCGTCAGGGGCTATGAGCAGCGCCTATCCGCGCGGCCTCTTAGTCAAGCTCCGGGACGGTCGTACGGATCAGAGGGGCGCTCTCGCGGCTCCACAGGTTTGCCCTTGAGTCTCAAGACTCTCGGCCTGATGTCGTTCAGTGGTATTCCCAGCATCTCGCTTATGCCTTCTTGAAATCGGACGACACCAAGGAGGATGTGCTCTGGCTCGATGACGCGTTCGCCGAGCTGTAGAGCTTCTCGACCTGCTAGCTCCAGGCACTTCTCGGCGTCGGAAGAACAGGGCAGAGGTTCATCTCTGCTGCCATCGGCCGTGTGAGCTGCGGACTCGGTAACGCGGTCCCGGAGTTGGCCGAAGTCGACCCCGAGCGTGCGCAGGGTTGG
>JAKATH010000148.1 GCA_021828055.1 Actinomycetes bacterium | reverse complement strand
TCGCGTTCGGGGGGGACGCCACATCCTCCTGCCACAGGGGGTCGTTGGCGAACTTCAGCCGGATCGGTGCACAAAGAGCGTCGCCGATCTCCGCCGGCTCGTGATCAGGAAGTCATGCCGCTAACAAGCGGCGAGGCGCTCCTTCATCACATCAAGACTCGTGAAGTGGGCGCCAGTCGGGCTTGTCGTCGCGTCGAGCTGGGGTCAAGGGCGGTGGGCGGAGCCCGGCGTCCCGCAGGGACCCGGAGGGCCCTTGACGCCGGCGTGGCCGGAGGTGGCGAGGCGCGGATCATGGGATTGGGGCCGCAGCAACGCTGCGGTCCGTGGTCGCGATCTCCCGTGTCATGGACGGAGGTGAGCTCAGTTCTCTATTGCCCTGGTCGCTGGCCAGGATCAGGTCGATGGGAGTGTTCGCTCCGGTGGCGCAATTCGAATAAGGACCGTCACGCGGCCAGAACTTGGGCGGCGCCTGCCGGGGCGAAGGGTTGCTCGGAGGTCAACATGTGCCAGATGGACTCGGCCATGCGGCGGGCGATGTCGACCCGGGCGACCTTGGTGCCGCGCTGGCGACCAAGCCGGCGGGCGGTGCGCTGGTAGCGCTCTTGGTAGACGGGGTGGCGTGCGCCGTGGACGGCGGCCTCGATGAGCGCCCAGCGCAGATAGCGCGGGCCGCACTTGGCCAGGCTGCCTCGGTGGTCGGTCTCGCCGGACTGGTAGACGCGCGGGCACAGGCCGGTGTAACCCACGAGCTTGGTGGGGCTGGCAAAGCGGGAGATGTCGCCGATCTCCGACGCGATGGTGTAGGCGAGGATCCAGCCAACCCCGGGGACGCTCATGAGGAGGGGCACGTAGGGATGGTCCGCACCTGCGGCTCGCAGTGCCTTTTCGATCCCGGTGATTTCTTCGCCGAGCTCGTCGATGAGCCGGAGCGACGCCTCGATATCACCCCGCCAAGGCTCGGGAAACTCGAGGCGATCCAGGAGCTCACGTCCACCGACGCCGAAGAGGTCTGAGACCGGGCAGGGGTGGCCGAAGGTCATGAGGCTGGCGTGGATCCTGTTCTTGAGCGCCGTCTTGTGCTTCACGAGGTGGAGGCGGAAGCGGGCCCGCTCACGATCGGCACGCACCGTGGGGGCGGGCAGCCAGATGGCGGGCACGAGATCGCGCCGGGACAGCTCGGCCAAGACCCAGGCGTCGATCCGATCCGTCTTGCAGGCGAGCGGTGCGAGCCCCTTCACCTTTCTGGCGTCGGCGACCTCCACCGACCAGCCGCAGAGCTCCAAGGTGTCATGGACGAAGCGGGCGCCGTTCATCGACTCGATGACCGCCAGCACCTCCTCGGTGCCGCAGTCGCGTTCGACCTGGCGCACGAGGGAGCGCAGCCCGTCGCGGTCGGGAGGCGCGGTGGTCACCTCGAGCGCCGAGCCGTCCTCGGACATGACGTGGACGTCCAGGCGGTGTCGAGACAGATCCAGTCCAGCGTGCAACATGGTGGTAAGGCCTCCCTTGGTGGCGGGGTTTCCGGTGACAACCACACGCTGTCACCGGGGGAGGCCCCTCTTCATGCCATTCGAATAGCGACAACTCAGCACCACCAACCAGAACGCTATCATGCTATCATCGTGTGATGGCACAACTATTGGTACGTCAGCTCGACGACGACGTGAAGAGTGCACTCCAACGAAGGGCGAGAGCGCACGGCCGCTCCACTGAGGAGGAGGTGAGAGAAATCCTCCGCCAAGCCGTCCGCTCCGACGAAGGAGCCCCGGTTCGTCTGGGTACGGCCATAGCGAAGCTCTTCCGCGACGCCGGAGTCGACGCGGACCTGTCCGAGATCCGCGGTCATCCCGTTCGTGCCGCCGACTTCGATGACGAATGATCGCGCTCGACACGAACGTCCTCTCGGCGCTCATGCGTGCCGAACCAGATGCCACGGTGGTGGAGTGGCTTGACCGCCAACCGGCCGAGTCGATCTGGACCACGGCGGTCACGGTGTTCGAGATCCGTACCGGGATCGAACTACTGGCACCCTCTCGGCGTCGGCGGCGACTCGAGTCGGCCTTCGAACGGCTGATCACGGAGAAACTGGATGGCCGCGTGCTTTCCTTCGACACGACCGCTGCCGACGCGGCCGGAAACCTCGCTGCTCGGCAGCAGCGCGCAGGAAGGAGCATCGAGATCCGAGACGCCCAGATCGCTGGCATCGCAGTGGCGAGGAGGGCAACCCTGGCGACCGGCAACATCCGTCACTTCAGGGACCTTGGCTTGCGGCTCGTCGACCCCTGGCATCCGGTGGTGCCTCGACGTCGATAGGGCAGAGCAGTTCCCTTGCGCTCATCGAATCAACCGCAGACGACAGCTGACGCAGGCGTGCCACAACGTCGGTTCGGTTCGAATAGCTACAACTCAACACCACATGATGTGACCCCATACGAACCGGGGTCCTACAAGAGGCCCGGGTCCCAATCGGCCCGGGCTTCTTCGCGTCCGGGATCCGGAAGTACGGGTAGGCGTGGTTGTCGGGCGAGATCTCGATGCGGTCGATCAGCTCGGCGAAGAGCTGCTTCACGACATCAGGGCTGGCGTGACTGACGACGCGCTCGATCTCGACGCGGATCTCGCCGATGAGCTCGCGGCTGGGAAGCTCGGGGATGGCGGCACGCAGTTGGGCGGCCAGCTCGTAGCGATGCGCGGTGAGCTCATCTCGGCGGGCCGACAGCTCGGCGACGCGCGGCGCGCAGAGATCGGCGGGCATCGTGCCAGCCTCGAACGCGCGCAGGTAGCGGTCGATGGCGGTGACCGTCTCGCGAAGCTGGGTCTCGGTGCTCGCGTGCTCGGCTTCGAGGCGGGGCCGCTCGTTGCCGATCTCGGCGTAGACCTCGTGGATGCCTCGTTCGAAGATCTCGAACCGGCTGAAGGTGTCGAGCAAGCTGGAGCCGATGGCTGACTCCAGGTCGTCGGCCGGAACGCGTCGACCCGAGCAGGCGCGTGCTCCTTTGGCTTGGCGGGTGCGGCAGACGTAGTAGCGGTAGAAGCCGTTGCGGCCGTGCGCGCCCGCGCCCACGTACGCGCCGTGGCAGATCTGGCAACGGACGAGCCCGCTCAGA
>JAKATH010000059.1 GCA_021828055.1 Actinomycetes bacterium | reverse complement strand
GTCCGCAGGGGAGAGCTCGCCCGCGCGGTCCCAGAGCTCCTCGATCCGCTGACGCAGCTCTTCCATGCGGCCAGACTGTACCGATGGGCGACGCGACCCGGTGGACACGGGAGGACGTGCCGCGCGGTGATGCCTACGACCGGCGTTTCCAGCAGCTGGAGGCCGCAGGGGCCGACGTCCACGGCGAGGCCGCGTTCGTCGCGTCCTTGGAGCCCTCGTCGGTGCTCGACGCGGGTTGCGGCACCGGTCGGGTCGCGGCCGAGCTCGCACGCCGAGGCGTCGGCGTCGTCGGCGTCGACCTCGACGAGACCATGCTCGAGGTGGCCAGGCGCAAGGCGCCTGGGATCTCCTGGGTGCAGGCGGACCTCTCGACCCTCTCTCTCGGCCGGCGCTTCGATCTCGTCGTGATGGCCGGCAACGTGCTGCTGTTCGTCGCCCCCGGCACCGAGGCTCAGGTCGTCGAGCGCGCCTGCGCCCATCTCCTGCCGGGTGGCCGTCTCGTCGCGGGCTTCTCTCTCGGGCCTCTCGCGAAGGGCGTCACGCTCGCCGACTACGACGCGATGGCGTCCGCAGCGGGCTTGGCACTCGAATCTCGCTTCGCCACCTGGGGGCGCGAGCCGTTCGTGCCGGGCGGCGACTACGCGGTGAGCGTGCACCGATCGCCGGCGTGAGCGCAGGGGGATGGGGATGGGGATGGTCAGGACTCGCGCGTCTGCACCGGCTGCGTCTGCACGGCTGCGTCTGCACCGGCTGCGTCTGCACGGCTGCGTCTGCACCGGCTGCATGCTCGCCACGTCGGGGTGCTCAGCTCCAGGCGGATCGGGCCAAGCGCTGGGCGACGAGCGCGAGACGGTCGGTCGGCTGGACCACGGCGATGCGGACGTGCCCCGCACCAGCGGGACCGTAGAGGTCACCAGGGCTCACCAGCATGCCCGCCACCCTCGCGAGGTCCTCGGCCATCTCCCACGCGTCCGACCAACGTCCGGGCACACGGGGCCAGAGGTAGAAGCCGCCCTCCGGCATCGACGTGGGGCATCCCGCGCCCGTGAGCGAAGCCGAGAGGAGCTCGAGCCGTTCCCGGTAGCGAGCGCGCTGGGCAGACACGTGCGCGTCGTCGACCCACGCCGCTGCGGCTGCCGCCTGCACCGGCCCGGGGACGATCATCCCGGCGTGCTGGCGCACGGCGCGCAGGTAGCCGACCAGCGCGCCGTCCCCCGCGAAGAACCCTGCGCGCACCCCCGCAAGGTTCGACCGCTTGGACACCGAGTGCAGCGCGACCACCCCGTCGGTGCCGGCCTCGAGGATCGAACGCGGCCTCCCCTCCCAGGTGTACACCGAGTAGCACTCGTCGGAGAAGACCGGCACGCCGTGACGCCGGCCCCAGGACGCTGCGCCGACGAGGTCGGTGAGCCCGCCCGACGGATTGGCGGGCGAGTTCACCCACAGGAGCAGGGCACGCCGTGCGTCCTCGGAGTCCACCGCGTCCAGGTCGAGCCCGCCGCCGCACGCGTCGGCGGGAGGCACCGGCACGGCACGGCAGCCCGCGAGCTGCGCGCCCATCGCGTAGGTCGGGTACGACACGGACGGGTACAAGACGGTGTCGCGTCCCGGGGAGCGCAAGCGGAGATAGTGCGGCGTCGACGCCACCATCTCCTTCGTGCCGACGCACGCCGCGAGCGCGGACGGCGCGACGTCGACCCCGAAGGTCCGGCCGAGGTACTCCGCCGCGGCGGCACGGAACGCGGGCGTCCCGGCGGACGGCGGGTAGCCGCGCTCCGCGTTCGACCCGGCCAGCGCCTCGAGCGCGTCCGGCGGCGGCGGGTCGCAGGGCGTCCCGATCGAGCAGTCCACCATCCCGCCGGGAACCGCATCTGCCAGGGCTCGCAGCCCCGAGAGCCTCTCGTAGGGGTAGGGCGGAGGCTGGAAGCCGACCGGCTCCGCACGGGCCTGTGGAGGCGCCAAGGTCACACCCCCTGGACGACGAACTCGGAGAACCGGGCCCGCCCGGCCTCGTCCAGGACGACGTGCACACGCGCGCCCTCGTCGCCGGCATCCTGGCGGACCACCTCGCCCTCGCGGTGCACCGCGGCGAGGACGTCGCCCCGGGCCCACGGGATCTCGAGCTCCACGACCCGGTCCGCGATGCGAAGACGGTCCCCGATCGTCCGCAGCAACGGTTCGACCCCCTCGCCGGTCGCTGCCGAGATGGGCACCGCCCCATCGAGCTTCGCCGCGAGCCGCGCCCCCTCCGGGCTCAGGTCGACCTTGTTCACGACGAGCAGCTCGGGCACGTCGCTCGCGTCGATCTCGTCGAGCACGGTGCGGACCGCCGCGACCTGCCGTTCGGGATCAGGGGCGGCCCCGTCGACCACGTGGACGAGCAAGTCAGCGAGCCGCACCGAGTCGAGCGTGGACCGGAAGGCCTCGACCAGCTCATGGGGGAGCTTCCGGACGAAGCCGACGGTGTCGGTCACGAGCAGGGTCTCGCCGCCCGGCAGCGCGAGCTGGCGCGTCCGCGGGTCCAGCGTGACGAAGAGGCGGTTCTCGGCGGCGACTCCCGCGCCGGTCAGCCGGTTGAGGAGCGTGGACTTACCGGCGTTCGTGTAGCCGACGAGCGCGACCTCGCGCAGGCGGCCGCGGCTCCTCGAGCGGCGCTGGAGCTGACGCGTCCGGTCCACCTCACGGAGGTCCGCCTCGAGCCGGTGCATGCGGCGCACCAGACGGCGGCGGTCCACCTCGAGCTGCGTCTCGCCGGGGCCTCGGGTCCCGATGCCGCCCGCCTGCTGGCTGAGCTCGCGCCCGCGCCCGCGCAGCCGCGGCAACCGGTACCGCAGCAGCGCCAGCTCGACCTGCGCCCTTCCCTCGGGGCTGCGCGCGTTCTGGGCGAAGATGTCGAGGATCACCGCCGTCCGGTCGATGGCGGTGCGACCGAGCAGCTTCTCGAGGTTGCGCTGCTGCGCGGGCGACAGCTCGTCGTCGAAGACGACCGTGTCCGCGTCGACCTGCTCGGCGAGCTCGGCGAGCCCGTGCGCCTTGCCGCGTCCGACGAACGTCGCGGGGTCCGGCCGGACGCGCCGTTGCACCGTGCGCGCGGCAACATCGGCTCCCGCGGTGCCGACGAGCAGCGCGAGCTCGTCGAGGTTCGCCTCCACATCCTCTGCGTCGATGCCAGGCAGCACCACGCCCACGAGCACGATGCGCTCGCGGAACTCGCGCGTGATGAGCGTGCCCGGAAGCTGGACGGTCATCCGTCCTCGTGGTCGGCCACGTCGACGAGCGCCATGCCGACCTCGGCCACGTCGACGAGCCCCATGCCGACCTCGGCACCGACGACGAGGGCCGGGTCGACCTCGGCACCGACGAAGAGGGCCGGGTCGACCTCCACGTCCGCGATCTTGCGCACCGGGCCGGCGAGCTCGACGCCCTCGATCGTCCCCAGCTCTCCGCCGTGACCGCCGCCACGCTCGGGACCACCGCCACCCGCGCCGAGACGGACCTCGAGGCGCCCGCCGGGGTTGTCGACGGTGACCGTGTCTCCGACCATCCCCCAGGCGTACGCGACGGCGGCGGCGGCGCACGTGCCGGTGCCGCAGGACAGCGTCTCGCCCACGCCGCGTTCGAGGACGCGCAACTCCAGGTCTGCGCCGCTCCTCCCCGGCCGTACGACCTCCAAGTTGACCGGCCCGCCGGCGGCGCGGGCCGCCGCGGCTCGGAGCGACTCGAGGTCCACCACGTCGAGGTCCACGTCCCCGGCGGCGACGAGGTGGGGGTTGCCCACGTCGGCGAGCCGCGCCCTCGTCCCGGGGAGCGGGCTCACCACCTCGGGCCCCAGGCGCACAGGCCCCATGTCGACGCGCGCCCAGGCGCTGCCCTCCTCGGCGGGCCCGTAGGCGACGGTGCGCAGCCCTGCCGCCGTGGCGACGCGGACGGTGCGTGGCGGGACGATCCCCCCCATGACGGCGGCGTGGACGAGGCATCGGATGCCGTTGCCGCTCATCTCGGCCACGGACCCGTCCGCGTTGTAGAGCACCATCTCGAGGTCGGCGCCGGGACCTCCGCGGCGCACGACGATCAACCCGTCGGCGCCCACGCCGCGTCGGCGGTCGCAGACCGCGCGCACCTGAGCCGGCGTCAGCAAGCGTTGATCGGTGCCGCTCCCGCCGGTCGCGCGGGGCAGGAGCGGCACGAGGGCCACGAGGAAGTCGTTCCCCGCCGCCTCGAGCTTGACCAACGGCAACCCGGTCCGGTGGAGGGGCGCGCGTCCAGCCGCGCGCGATGGGCGACGTGCGGCGGCCCGGACCATCGTCACCAGTCTCGCACCGAGGCGGTCGCCGCCGTGCGCCCCGAGGCACCGATGCCGGCGAGGCTGTGGTCCAGACTGCCGGCGAGGCTGTGGTCCAGCGTGCCGGCGAGCGCCGCCACGAGCACCTCCTCGGCATCCTCCCGTCCGTCTCTCCCGATCCAGTGGATCCGCGGATCGCGACGGAACCACGACCACTGCCGGCGCGCGAAGACCCGCGTTCGCCGGACCGCCTCGCCGACGCACTCCTCGAGGGGCGCGCCGTCCTCGACGTGGGCCAGCAGCTCCTTGTAGCCGAGCGCCTGGCGCGCGGTGCGGGACAGCCCCCCGGGCCGCGCCGCGAGCTGCCGGACCTCGTCGACCAGGCCGTCGCCCACCCAGCGGGCGAACCGCTCCTCGATCCGACGGTCCACCACCTCGGGGCGGAAAGGGAGGCCGACGAGCACGACCTCGCTCGGCGGGTACGCGCGGAGGCCGGGGCCGTACGAGGAGAACCGACGTCCGGAGCCGATGGTCACCTCGAGCGCGCGCACGACGCGCCGGAGGTTGGTCTCGGTCGTGCGCGAGGCCGCGAGCGGGTCGAGCGCGGCGAGGCGCGCATGGAGCGCCTGCACACCGCCCGGACGCCGGGCCTCCTCCTCGAGCGCGGCTGCCACCGCCGGGTAGCGCGGCGGGATGTCGAGCTCGTCCACGACGGCACGCAGGTAGAGCCCCGCGCCGCCCACCAAGAGGGCGCGCCGGCCCCGCCGGGCGATGTCGGCCCGCGCCTGCAGCGCCTCCCTCTGGAAGTCGCGCACCGTGAACTCGGCTGTGGGGTCGACGAGATCGAGCAGGTGATGGGGCACCGCGGCGCGCTCCAAGCGCGAAGGCTTGGCCGTGCCGATGTCCATGCCGCGGTAGACGGTCATGGAATCGACGCACACGAGCTCGACGTCCGCCAGGCGCAGCCCCACCGACATGGCGAGCGACGACTTGCCCGACGCGGTGGTCCCGACCAGGGCGACCGCGGCGGGCGTCAAGCGACGGTCACCGGGATGCGGCGACGGTGGGCGGGAGTCGCCGTCACCCGCACGAGCGACCCGAAGAGGTGGTGCGGTGCCGCCCTGTTCACCTCGACGTCGCAGAAGGCGCCCGGGGCGGGCCCATCGCCGTCCCAGGGTGCGAAGTGCACGAGCTTGCCCTGGCGCGTCCGCCCCGTGAGCACCGCGGGGTCACGGCGGCTCGGGCCCTCCACGAGCACTTCCTCGGTCCGTCCCACGCGCGCCTGGTTGCGCCGGAGCGCCGAGCGCTCGACGACCTGCCGCAACCGCTCGAATCGGTCCGCCACCACGTCCGCCGGGACGAACGCGTCCTTCATGGCTGCAGCGCGCGTCCCCGGTCTCGGCGAGAAGATGAAGGTGTAGGCGCTGTCGAACTCTGCCTCGGCCACGACCGCCAGCGTCTCGGCGAAGTCGTCCTCCGTCTCCCCGGGGAACCCGACGATGAGGTCCGTGGTCACGGCGAGGTCGTCCACGACTGCACGGGCGGCAGCCAGACGGGAGAGGTAGCGGTCCGCCGTGTAGCCGCGGCGCATCGCCGCGAGGACGCGGTCGCTGCCTGCCTGGAGCGGGAGGTGGAGCTGCTCGCAGACGGCGCCGACCTCGGCCATGGCGGCGACGGTCTCGGGCCGCAGGTCCTTCGGGTGCGGGCTCGTGAACCGGATCCTCCGCACGCCCTCCACCGCCCCGATCTCCCGGAGCAGCTCCGCGAAGAGCGGCCGCCGCCTCGTCAGGTCGCGCCCGTAGGAGTTCACGTTCTGGCCGAGCAGCGTGACCTCCACCACGCCGCGGCGAGCGAGCGAGCGGACCTCGCCGACGAGGTCGGCGACCGGCCTGCTCACCTCGGGCCCGCGCACGGCGGGCACGATGCAGAAGGCACACGAATTGTCGCAACCGGTCTGGATGGTGACCCACGCCGCGTACGGCAGCTCACGGGCTGCCGAGATCGCCGGCGCGTGGTCGGCGAGCGCGGAGTCGGGTGCGTCGAGCACCTCGACGACCGGCCCCTCCCTCGCCGCGCGGCGCAGGAGCTCGGCCGCGCGCGCGAGGTTGTGGGTGCCGAAGACGACGTCGACGTGGGGCGCCTTGTGCCGGACGAGCTCGCGGTCCTTCTGGGCGAGGCAGCCGCCCACCGCGATCTGGAGGTCCGGGCGGCGCTGGCGCAGCGTCTTCAGCTGGCCCAGCTGGCCATAGAGCCTGTTGTCGGCGCTCTCGCGGATGCAGCAGGTGTTGAAGACGACGACGTCGGCGTCGTCGAGGCTCTCCGCCGGCTCCATCCCTTCTGCGCCGAGCAGCCCCGCGAGGCGTTCGGAGTCGTGCTCGTTCATCTGGCACCCGAAGGTGCGGACGAAGAACTTGCGGCCCACTGCCCGAGTCTACGCCGGGCCCTGCCGCGTCCCGCGCCGGCGCGCGGGCAGCCGCGCATGCTCCCCCACGACGAGGCCCTCGACGTCGGCGCGCAGCACGAGGACGCGTCCGGCGACGCCGGCATCGGCCAGCGCAACGCGCCCCGCGCCCGCCACCGTCCCGGCCTCGCGCTCCTCGCAGATCCCGAGCAGCGTCGGACCCGCCCCGGACCAGCACGCCGCCAGCGCGCCCCCCGCCTCCAGCGCGGCGAGGAGCCCCGGAGCTTCGGCGAAGAGCAGCGTCCTGGGCCCCTGGTGCAGCCGGTCCCCGGTCGCCTCAGGGACGAGCCTGCGGCGGTCGCCGAGCCCCTCGAGGAGCAATGCGAGACGGCCGAGGTTGAAGACGGCGTCCGCGCGGGGCACCTCTGCCGGCAAGGCCGCCCGCGCTCGAGCGGTATGCAGCGGCCGATCCGGGACGAGAGCGACGTACGCGAGCCCCAAGTCGAGCGGCAGCGGCGACACCCTCCAGCCGCGGTCGAGCGCGTTGACCGCGACGAGCCCTCCGGCGAACGCTGCCGCCGCGTTGTCCGCGTGCCCGTCCTCGCGCGCGGCGACCGCGAGCGGGTCGTCCGCACCGGCCGCCGCGGCCGCGGCGAGCGCGATCGCCGCCGACGACCCGAGCCCGCGCGCCACGGGCACCTCGGACCGGACGCGGATCGCGAGCCTGTCGTGGCCGGACACGGCGGTCGCCACGCGAGCAGCAAGGTGGGAGGCGCCCGTCGGAAGGTCCGCCCCCTCGCCGTCGCTCGTGACCGACAGGCGTTCGGCGGGCTCGACCTCGACCTCGACGTAGAGGTCGAGCGCGAGCGCGAGGACGTCCAGACCCGGTCCGAGGTTGGCCGCCGAAGCGGGCGCACGCGCTCGCACAGACGTCAGAGGATGCGAGCGGCGGCGCGCACGGGCACCGTGACCCGCTCGCCCGCGAGCACGAACACCGCAGCGCCCAGCTGGGTCCCCTTCCTCGTCCCCGGGCGAGGGACGCGCAGATGGACGACCTGACGGACCCGCGATCCGCTCAGCGCGAGCAGGCTGGCCGCGGCCGACGTCGAAAGCGGGATCGTGCGGCCGCCGGCCCGGACCTGTGCGACGACGGTGCCCCGTTTCGCGATCGTCACAGCCTCCACGCGCGTGGCGGCCACCTTGGCGAGCGCGAGGGCATCCTTGCCCGCGACACCGAGCACTGTCCAGGTCCGCTGCGAGGTGACGGCCGCAAGCGTGAGGAAGGCGTGGCCCCCCACCGACGTCCGGTAGGCGAGCACGTCGCCACCCCCAGCAGCTGTGGTGAACCCGGACTTGACCCCGATCACCCCTGTCGTCCCGATCAGCGGCGTGTACGACTGGACGGTCCCCGCGACGGGCAGGGCGACCGAGGTCATCGACACGATCTGCGAGAAGACCGGGTCGGACATCGCAGCCGCCGCGACCCGCAGCAGATCCGCGGCCGTCGATCGGGACGACGGCGAGTAGCCGCTCGCATCCGCGAAGTGCGTGTGACGCATCCCGAGCCTCGTCGCCGTCCTGTTCATCTTGGTGACGAACGCGCCGATGCCGCCCGCGTCCCAGACGGCGAGCGCGTACGCCAGGTCGTTCGCCGAGTGGACGAGGAGCCCCTCGAGCATCTGGCGCTCGGTGAGGACCTCGCCGGCCTTCACGGCGACGTTGGACTGGTTGGTCGCCGTGTCCACCCCGAACTGCGACGCGTCCGCCGAGGTGATCCTCACCCGCGGCCCTTGCTGGCCGAGCGCGAGCGGGTGGTCCCCGAGCACCACGTACGCGGTCATGATCTTCGTCATGCTCGCGACGGGGACGGGGCGCTCGGCGCCGGACTGCGCCCGGTAGCCGACTTCCGGCACGGCGACGGCGGCCTCGCCGGTCGAGGGCCACGGATAGCTCGGGGAGCGAGTCGACGCGCCGGCAGACGTCGACCCGGAGACCTCCGACCCGGCAGACGTCGACCCGGAGGCCTCCGACCCGGCGGGGCCGCCCACGATCGCGACCGGTGGAAGGGTCACCCGAACGGTCGGCTGCGCGGGCCCGGCCACCCCGCTGCCCCCGGCGAGCCACACGACCAGCAGCACGAGCGCGCCCAACCCCGCCAGGGTCCGCGCGAGGCGCAGCCGGCGACGCACGGCCCGACGCCGAGCCGACGGCGACCGCCGGCCCGCGTCGACCGGCGCCGCTCGGGCCCGCGCGGGCGTGGCGGCGAGGCGACCACGGCAGACCGGGTCCGACCCACTCCGATCTCGTAGCGGCCCGCGCGGGGACGACGCGCTCGACGGCGGTGCCAAGGTCACGAAATACCAGGTTATCGAGGTCGTGCGTCCAGTTCCTCGGGCGTCATCAGGACCGCCCGAGCCTTGGATCCCTCTGACGGTCCGACCACGCCCCGGCGCTCCAGCAGGTCCATGAGCCGGCCCGCACGTGCGAACCCGACCCGGAGCTTGCGCTGCAGCATGGACGTGGAGCCGAGCTGGCTGCGGACGACGAGCTCCAAGGCTGCCTCGAGCAGCTCGTCGTCGTCCTCTCTGGAGAACCCGCTTTCCGCGGGACCGTCGTCCACCCCCTGGATGCCCACGACCGGCTCGGTCACGCGCCCCTGGCGGCGCCAATGGGCGACCACCGCCCGGACCTCCCCCTCGGACACCCAGGGCGCCTGCAGGCGCCGGGCGACGCTCGAAGAAGCCGTCAGGAGCAGCATGTCACCCTTGCCGATGAGCCGCTCGGCGCCGGGCTGGTCGAGGATGACCCGGCTGTCGGCGAGCGAGGAGACCGAGAAGGCCATCCGGCTCGGCACGTTCGCCTTGATCACACCGGTGATCACGTCGACCGACGGCCGCTGGGTGGCGAGCACGAGGTGGATCCCCACGGCGCGCGCCATCTGCGCGATCCGGCACACGGAGTCCTCGACGTCGCGGGCCGCCACCATCATGAGGTCGTTCAGCTCGTCGACGACGACGAGGACGAACGGCAGCCGTTCGGGGCCCCGCGGCGCACCCTCGCCGTCGTCGAGGTCTCGGGCGACGGCGGTGCCGGAGCCGCCGTCGGGCTCGGCGCCCCCGCTCTCGGCGCCCCCGCTCTCGGCGCCCCCGCTCTCGGCGCTCCCGCTCTCGGCGCCGCGTGCGCCGTGCGCTCCCGCACGGGCACGTGCGGCGATCGTGGCCACCTGGGCGGAGACCGAGGGTGCACCCGCCTGGCCGAGCTCGCCCCGGGCGAGCGCGTCGTTGTAGCCGGCGATGTCCCGCATCCCGTGCTCGGCGAGCACGTCGTAGCGGCGCTCCATCTCCTTCACCGCCCACGCCAGGGCGTTCGCGGCCTTCTTCGGGTCGACGACCACCGGCGTGAGCAGGTGCGGCAGCCCGTTGTACTGGCTGAGCTCGACTCGCTTGGGGTCGACGAGGATGAGGCGGACCTCGTCGGGGGTGGCCCGCATCAGCACGGAGGTGACGAGCGAGTTGATGCACGAGGACTTGCCGGCACCGGTCGCCCCCGAGATGAGCACGTGCGGCATCTCGGTGAGGTTGACGATCACCGGCCGCCCGGCGATGTCCCTTCCGAGCGCGACCTCCAGCGGATGGCTGGCGCGCGCCGCCTCCGCCGAGGAGAGGATGTCACCGAGCGCGACGAGCTGCCGCTGGCGGTTCGGCACCTCCACGCCGATCGCGGACCTGCCGGGGATCGGGGCGAGGATGCGAACGTCCGGCGACGCCATCGCATAGGCGATGTCCCGGTGGAGGCTCGTCACCCGCGCGACCTTCACCCCGGCCCCGAGCTCCAGCTCGTACCGGGTCACGGTCGGGCCGACCGTCCTCCCGACGAGACGCGTGTCCACCGCGTGGGCGGCGAGCGCGGCGACGAGCGCGTCTCCTGCCTGGTCGAGCAGCCGCTCGTCGAGCCGCTGCTCCCTCGAGCGGGCGAGGAGGCGGAGCGGCGGCAGGCGCCACTCCCCCGCCGCTGGCCCCACCGGCGGGCCGCCTCCAGCCGCCAGCCCGAGGTCGTGCTCCTCCCTGCCGACTGCGACGCGCCCGTGGCCGGAGGGTGCGCCGTCGGCCGCGCCCTCCGCCGCGGCGTGGGCGACGCCGTCGGCCGCGTCGGCGGCTCCGGCGTCCTGGGCCGGGCCCGCTCCGGCGACGACCTCCGCGTCCCCGTCGAAGACGGTCGCGGCGCCCACGTCGAGCCCCAGGCCGGCGGGTGCGGACCCGTGCCGCTCCCCGGCCGCCTCGACGCGGAGGTCCATCCCGAGGTCGTGGACCTGCACCGGCCGGTCGACCACCCGCCCGATCGCCGAGCCGGCCGCGACGAAGGGCCGTCCGAGGCTCCTCAGCCGCACGCCGGTCGCCAGCACGCCGCCGACCACCCCGACCGCCAGGAGCAGGACCACGGAGCCAGCAGTGCCGAGCCCCTGGGAGAGCGGCCGCCCGAGCAGGGCGCCGAGGACGCCGCCGGCATCGCTCAGCGCGACACGCGGCGCCGAGATCGACGGGGTCCCTCCCGCGAGCTCGGCCAGCCCGCACGCTGCGAGCAGCGTGATCGCCGCGCCCACCCCGGCACGGCCCGAGAGCAGGTGGCGGCGGCCCGCGACCACCGCCACCCCGGCGGCGACGGCAGACGGCGGCAGCAGGAACCTCGCCCAGCCCACGGCGGCGCCGACCCCGACGTCGACCGCGTGGCCCACCGCGCCCGCTGCGCCGCCGTAGACGGCGAGCGCGAGCAGGACCCCGGCGGTGACGAGCGCGATCGCCCAGAGGTCGGCGCTGTGGTCGGAAAGCACCCCGCCCGCGCCCGCGGCGCCGCGGCTGCCGGCGCCCGCGCCGGCGCCCGCGCGCGTCCTGCCGCCCCCAGCCGACGCGTGCCCGGGACTGCGCCGATTGCCGGCGCGGCTCCGAGGCTCCCCATCGCCTGCGGACCGGGCGCTGGTGCGGCTGGACGCCGCCGGGCGCTTCGTGGCCACCACAGTGCCCAAGAGGCTACCGCCGCCGGTGCCCGCTCCGGGGGAGGCGGCCCGCTACCGACCAGGGCGTTCGAGTGACGGTGGTCAGACGGCCATCACGACGGGGACGATCATCGGGCGCCGCCGCGTCCGCTCGTTCACCAGGCGGCCGAGCGCCCGGCGCGCGTGGCGGGTCAGCACCTCCACGTCGTGCGCACCCTCGTTCATCGCCTGGAGCAAGGCCTCCGCGACGGCATTGGACGCGTCGCCGAGCAGCTCCTCCGCCTCGGGCGCGTACACCCAGCCCTTGGTCGTGATCTGCGGCGCGCCCGTGAGGACCTTTCGCTGGAGGTCCACGGTGACCACCACCATGACGACGCCCTCCTCGGCCAGCTGGCGCCGGTCGCGCAGCACCCCGTGGCCGACGTCGCCCACCGTCCCGTCCACGTAGAGGTAGCCCGCCGGGACCGTGCCGTCACGGTGCAGGCCGGCCCCGTCGAGCCGCACGACGTCCCCGTCCTCGCAGAGGAGGACCTGGTCCGCCGCGACGCCCATCTGGCGGGCGATCTCGGCGTGGTGGACGAGGTGCCGGTACTCACCGTGGACCGGGACGAAAGCCCTCGGCTTCGCCACGGCGAGCAGCGTGCGCAGCTCGCCTTGGCGGGCGTGGCCGCTCACGTGCACCGCCTCGCTGCCGGAGTGGACGACCTGCGCGCCACGGCGGTGGAGCTCGTCGATGACCCGTCCCACCGACCATTCGTTGCCGGGGATCGGATGAGCGCTGATCACGACGACGTCGCCGGCGGTCACCTGGAACCACTTGTTGTCGCCGGTCGCCATGAGGGAGAGCGCCGACATCGGCTCGCCTTGGGAGCCGGTCGAGAGCACGCACACGTTCCCGGGGGGCAACCGGTCGATGTCCTCGATCTCCACCAGCGTGCCGGCCGGCACGCCGAGAAGCCCGAGGCGCTGGGCCAGATCGACGTTCTTCGCCATCGACCTGCCGAGGGTCGCCACCTGCCGCCCGGACGCGGCCGCCGCGTCGACCACCTGCTGGACCCGGTGGATGTGGCTCGCGAAGCACGCGACGACGACACGCCGTCCCGCGCTCGCCGCGAAGACCCGCGCCATGGTCGCGCCGACCGTGCTCTCCGAGGGGGTGAAACCCGGCTCCTCCGCGTTGGTCGAGTCCGAGAGGAGCAGCGCGACCCCCTCGCCCGACGCGATGGCGCCGATCCGGGCGAGATCGGTGCGCCGTCCGTCGACCGGCTCGAGGTCGAGCTTGAAGTCCCCGGAGTGCAGGACGACTCCCTGCGGCGTGTGGAACGCGAGCGCGAAGCCGCACGGCACCGAGTGCGTGACCGGGATGAACTCCACCTCGCAGGGTCCGATCGCTCGCCGCTCGCCGTCCGCCACCACGACGTACCGCGCGCGCCCGGCGAGCCCGGCCTCGTCGATCCGGTTGCCCGCGAGCCCGAGTGAGATCTCCGACCCGTAGATGGGGACCTCGAGGTCACGCAGGAGGTAGGCGAGGCCCCCGACGTGGTCCTCGTGCCCATGGGTGAGGACGACGGCCTCCACGCGGTCCGCGTGCTCCCGCAGGTAGGTGAAGTCGGGCAGCACGAGGTCCACGCCCGGCATGTCGGGATCGGGGAACATCACCCCGCAGTCGACGACGACGATGCGTCCGTCGACCTCGATGCACGCGCAGTTGCGCCCGATCTCGCCGAGGCCGCCGAGGAAGACGACCCGGACGGTGGATCCCTGGACCACCTGGATGCCCGTCGCCCGCCTCAGGACGCGGCGCGCACGGGCGCAGCCCCGAGCCGGGTGAGGATGCGCAGCGCCTCCCCTTCGAGCTCCGGCGGCGCCTCGCCCAGCGGGAGCCGGCACTGCCCGACGCGCAGGCCGAGCGCGCGGCAGGCCGCCTTCGCGGGCATCGGGTTCGGGAACTGCTCGGTCGACTCGAAGTCGTAGGACTCGACGAGCCGTGCGTTCTCTGCCCTGGCCGTCTCGAGGTCGCCGTCGCGTGCGGCGACCACCATGCGGTGCATCTCGGGCCCGGCCCAGTGCGTGCACACCGAGATCACCCCGACGGCGCCGATCGCGACGAGCGGCAGCGTGAGCGAGTCGTCGCCGCTGTAGAGCTCGAAGGAGCTCGGGGCGTGCACGAGCAGCCGCGCGGCGCCCGCAGGGTCGCCGGCGGCGTCCTTCACGCCGACGACGTTGCTCACCTCATGGGCCAGCCGGAGCATGGTGGGCTGCGAGATCCGCCTGCCCGTGCGCACCGGGATGTCGTAGAGCACCACGGGCAGGTCGGTCGCGGCGGCGACCGCGGCGAAGTGCGCGAACAAGCCGTCCTGGGAAGGGCGGCTGTAGTACGGCGTCACCACGAGGATCCCGTCGACGCCGCACTCGGTCGCCAGCTTCGTGAGCGCGATCGAGTGGCCCGTGTCGCTCGTGCCGGTGCCGGCGAGGACCGGGACCCCGACGGCGTCCGAGACGTTGCGCCACAGCTCGCGCAGCTCCGCGTCGGTGAGGACCGGCCCTTCCCCCGTGGTGCCGCCCAGCACGAGCCCGTCGCTCCCGTGGTCGACGAGCCAGCGGGCGAGCGCGACCGCCGCGCCCACGTCCAGCGATCCGTCGGGGCCGAACGGGGTCACCATCGCGGTGACCACCGCGCCGAAGCGGGCTGGGTGCATCCCCCGCACGCTACCAGCGTCCGGGTCAGGCGACACTCCTCGCGGCGGGTGAGCCGTCCGCCTCCGCGTCGACCTCCTGGGCCGTGTCGACGAGGTCTTCGAAGCCGATGGCACCCATCTCGGCGAACTTCGCGCGAAGCCAACCTCCCGCCGCGTCGAGGAGGCCGAGCTTCTTCAGGTTCGGTACGATCTTCGAGAAGAGGAGCACCTGGAACTCGTCGCGTTCGGGGGCGCGGGACATGACGGTGACCACGTCCTCGGCAGGCACCTCGAGCCGCTCCCACACCTCTTGCATCATCATGCGGTCCTTCATCCGCACCGCCGCCTCGAACGCGAACTCCTGGCGCTCGCGCAGCTCCGCGTCGGTGAGCTCGGCGTAGTAGTCCTGGAGGCTGACCACGCCGAACGCGACGTGGCGCGCCTCGTCGGCCATCACGTAGCGGAGCATCTGCTTCAACAGCGGCTCCTGGGTGGTCGCGTGGATCAATCCGAACGCCGCGAGGGCGAGCCCCTCGACCATGACCTGCATGCCGAGGTAGGTCATGTCCCAGCGGCGGTCGCCGATGATGTCGTCGAGCAACAGCCCCAGGTGCGCGTTGATGGGATAGTGACCCGACAGCTTCTCGTCGAGGTAGCGGGAGAAGACCTCGACGTGGCGCGCCTCGTCCATGACCTGGGTCGCCGCGTAGTACTTGGCGTCGATCCACGGGACGGTCTCCACGATCTTGGCGGTGCACAGGAGCGCACCCTGCTCCCCGTGCATGAATTGGGAGAGCATCCAGTTCTGGTTCTCGACGCCGAGGCGGAGCCACTCCTCGTGGCCCCACTGCTCGAGCGCGGTGCCGGCGACGTCCTCGGGTGCCCACCGCGCCGAGCCAGGGTTGGCCGCCTGGTTCAGCATCACGACTCGCTCCTGGTCGACCTCGATCTCCCACGGCAGGTCGGTGCGGGCGTTCCACTGCGCGGTCTTCGCCTTCTCGTAGAGGCGGTCGAGCCGCGGCCTCGTCCCCTTCTCGTAGTCCCACGTGAACTCGGCCGGGCACGGGTCGGCGACGGCGTGATGCGCGTCGGGGTCCTCGTGGCCGACGGTCGCCA
>JAKATH010000147.1 GCA_021828055.1 Actinomycetes bacterium | reverse complement strand
AAGCTCGGGATCAAGCAGGTGATCTTGATGGGCGGACCCCTCGCGGTCACCAACACAGTCGAGTCGGCCCTCGTGGCCAAGACCGGGGTCGCGGTGCTCCGGGTCGCAGGCAAGGACTACACCGACACGGCCCGTGAGCTCGCCCGCTTCGAGGCAGCGAGCTCGACAGCAGGTCTCGGGTGGACAGTCGGGCACCGGGTCATGGTCGCCCGCGGCAACGGCTTCACCGACGGCCTCTGCGGCGCGGTGCTGGAGAACCCCCACAACACCCAGACAGGGGCGCCGGGCACCACGCGTCCGCTGCTGCTCACCAAGAGCCCGACGACAGTGGGCACCTACCTCACCACATTCTTGAAGGTGACAGGGCACACCGGCATCGACGGGAAGGCAGGGGCGACCGTCACGGCGCTCACGGTCCTCGGGGGACCCCTCGCGGTGAGCACGGCGGAGATCTCGGCGATGCAGGCAGACCTCGCCGACTGAGGCAGTTTGGGGGACCGAGCGCACGCCAGACGTGCACGGCGACAACGTGCCCCAGCCGGGGTGCGGAACGCCGATGAGATCGTGGCCTGGCGCTGCTCGGCGAGGGCCGGCTTCGCGTCGAATCGAGGACCGGCGTCGGACGCGAGGACCGGCGTACGAGCGACCGCCGCGCCGCGGCGATCAGCCTCAGGCGAGGGGGTTCTCCCAGCGCACATCGGTGAAGCGGGCGAAGTCCGTGTCTGCCGAGCAGACCGTGAGGCCGTGCTCGATCGCAAGCGCCGCGAGGTCGGCGTCGCTCACGAGGTTGGCGCGCAGCTGGTAGCGGCGCAGGAGGGAGCCGAGGACGTCTGCGTGACGGGCCGTCGGCACCGGGATCCACGCCGGGCCGGCTGCGAGCCACTCGGCGACGTGGACCCAGGCAGTCTCGGGGTCGAGAGGGTCTGCGGCTGCCCGTGGGTTCGTCGAGATGCGGACGAAGGCGACGAGCGACTGCCAGGGGAGGCCGACCTGCCGGCTCCCGTTCAGGCGCTCGGTCATCCACGAGGCCGCCCGGGCGTGGAAGGGGCTCGTCTCGTCCACCGCGTAGAGCAGGAGGTTCGCGTCGACGAGCACGGTCACCGTGCGGAGGATCCTTCGAGGATCTCCAGCGCTTCGGCGACGTTCGCGACGTCGATGCGGAGCCCGAGGCGCGCCGAGGTCTGCCTGAACCTCGCCGGCGACCGCCCGGCGGCCAGCCCGGCGCGCACCAGCTCGTTCACCGCCTCGCTCACCCCGATCGACCGCTCTCGCCGCAGCCGGTCGACCGCCGCCGTCACGTCGTCGTCCAGGGTCACCGTGGTCCGCATGCAGCCAATCTAGCATCATGATGCATCATCAGGAGCATCTCGATGCGGACTCGTGCTACGGACTCTCCATGCAGGCTCTTTCTCCGAGCTCAGGCGCCTCGAGGCTCGCGCCCGCCGAGGGGCGGGTCGGTCAGACGGCCGGCTCCCTGAGCACCTCTTCGGCGTCGACGATGCGGTAGGCGTAGCCCTGCTCGGCGAGGAACCGCTGGCGGCGGACGGCGAACTCCTGGTCGTTCGTGTCGCGGGCGACCACGGTGTAGAAGTGCGCCTGGCGACCGTCGTGCTTGGGCCGCAACAACCTCCCCAACCGCTGCGCCTCCTCCTGGCGGCTCCCGAACGTGCCCGACACCTGGATGGCCACGCTCGCCTCGGGAAGGTCGATCGAGAAGTTGGCCACCTTCGACACCACGAGCACGGGGATCTCGCCCGCGCGAAAGGCGGCGAAGAGCCGCTCGCGCTCGGCCGTGGGCGTCGCTCCGGTGAGCACCGGCGCGTCGAGGTGCCGGCCCAGCACCTCCAGCTGGTCCAAGAACTGGCCGATCACGAGGGTCGGCTCCGAAGCACCGACCGCCGCGGCGCACAGCGCCTCGACGACGGCGAGCTTCGAGCGGGCGGTCGCCCCCGCGCGGTAGCGCTCGGCCGGTTCGGCGAGCGCGTAGGCCATACGCTCCTCGTCGGCCAGCGTCACCCGGACCTCGGTGCACGCGGCCGGGGCGATGTAGCCCTGGGCCTCCACGTCGCGCCACGGCACGTCGAACCGCTTGGGGCCGATGAGGCTGAACACGTCACCCTCCTTGCCGTCCTCGCGGACCAAGGTGGCGGTGAGCCCCAGGCGGCGACGGCTCTGGATGTCCGCGGTCATCCGGAAGACCGGAGCCGGCAGGAGGTGCACCTCGTCGTAGACGACGAGGCCCCAGTCCTCGTCGCTCAGCGCGTCCATGTGCGGGGTGAGGCGGCCGCGCCTGGTGATCACGATCTGGTAGGTGGCCAGGGTGACCGGGCGGATCTCCTTGCGCTCGCCCGAGTACTCGCCGATCTCGTCCTCTTCGAGCGAGGTGTGCGCCATGAGCTCCCGCCGCCACTGGCGCGCCGCCACCGTGCTGGTCACGAGCACGAGCGTCCGGCTCGAGACCGACGCCATGGCCGCCATGGCGACCGCCGTCTTGCCGGCGCCACAGGGCAGGACGACCACCCCGCTGCCCGAGGCGACGAACGCAGCGGCGGCGTTGCGCTGGTACTCGCGCAAGGTGAAGCTCTCGTCCTCGCAGAGCACGATGCGGTGCGGGCTCCCGTCCACGTAGCCCGCCCGGTCCTCGGCTGGCCATCCGAGCTTGATGAGGGCCTGCTTGAGGCGGCCGCGGTGCTCGCGGTACACCGCGAGGGTGTCTGGGTCGATGCGCGGCCCGAGCAGCGCGGCGACCGTCTTCGCCCGGGCCACTTCCTCGAGCACGGGGCGGTCGCCGGTCCTGAGCACCAGACCGTGCCGGGGGTCGTCCTCGATCATGAGCCGGCCGTAGCGGCCGATCGTCTCGGTCACCTGGGCCAAGAGCGCATCGGGGACCGCGAAGCGCGACCAGCGGCGCAACGACGCGCAGACGTGCTCGGCGTCCAATCCGGCGGCCCGCGCGTTCCACAGCCCGAGCGGGGTCATCCGGTACGTGTGGACGTGCTCGGGGGAACGCTCGAGCTCGGCGAAGGCGGCGATCTCCGACCTGCACTCCTCCGCGTCGGCATGGTCGAGCTCGAGCAGCAGCGTCTGGTCGGACTGGACGATGAGCGGTCCTCCCGCCGGCCGCGCTCCTGCTCCCGGATCGCTCACGTGATCAGCTCCTCTTCGGCCT
>JAKATH010000058.1 GCA_021828055.1 Actinomycetes bacterium | reverse complement strand
TCGGGTAGTTGGTCTTCATGGCAACGGTTCTATGGTACCTGGAGCCTGGTTGGCCTTGGCCTTCGCCCAGGCCTCCTCCAGCTCGCCGTGATGCAGGCGGTGTGAACCTGTGCCAGGTAGTCCCCGAAGCGGACCTGGCCCGGCAGTGTCCCGGACGCCCCCAGGGCCACGAGCTCCTCGGGCGAGATACCCGCAGCGCGCAGCTGGTCGAGGAGCATCTGGGCCTTGACCCGTCGCATCTGCTCGGGGTCACTGAATGGTGTCGTGGTCATGGTCGCCCTCCTTGGTCCTAAGGGGTGCGCCGACCGCGCAGCGGCGTACCAGCGGCGCATTCACCAGCGTCGGAGCCGGGGGACGAGGGCGTGGCGGGTGAGCCCGGGGCCGCCAGGGTCTCGACGCGCGCCAAGACATCGAGCGCGAGCGCGAGCACGCTTGCGTGCGCCAGGTGCAGCGTGCCATCTGCTGCGTCGGGGCGAAGCACCAGCTCTGTGCTTCCGCCTGCGGCCAGGTAGACGCGGACGCCCTTGGGGACGACGAGCCGGCCCTTGTCGTCGACGTGGGCCCTGCGGCGATCGTGGGCGCCGGCCGTGCCGGCTGAGCGCAGCGTGACCCAGTGCCCCGGACCGGTCGTAACCGACAGTGCGGTGCCGGGGCTCCAGCCGAGGATCTTCGCCAGGCCGTCCCACAGCAGCCGCCCCGAGCCGTCGAGGCGCCGAGTGACCGGGACGGTGCCGCAGGAGCGGGTCTCGAAGCGCACGACCGAGCCCGGTGCCGGGCCGCTCGGGGCAGGCGGGCGCTCGTGGAGGGGAGCGGGGGCGATGGGCAGCACCGGGCGCTCGTCGGGGGCCGCGGGGCGCAGCCGGGCCAGGCGGTGGCTGTCTCGGATGTGGGAGGCGTAGGTCACCCACGGACTCGTCCGGGGCTCGCCGGTGGGCGCAGTCGCGGCGATCGTCGCGTCCTGCGTGTCGACACTGGGGGCGGCTCCGTCGTCGGACGCGCGCGCGTCGGCGAGGGGTGGGAAATTCGGGGAACGTTCCCGGTTGGTGGTGTCGGAGGGGGGACTTGAACCCCCACGACCTTGCGGTCACCAGCCCCTCAAGCTGGCGCGTCTGCCTATTCCGCCACTCCGACGTGGGATGCGATCCTATCGCGGGACCCCACGGCTCTCGCCAACGAGAAGGCTGCCGCCGCCAGGGTCACGGCTGCGCCTCGGGGCTCGTCGGCGGGACGCGGATCGCCCAATTCCGCGCGTCCGAGAAGAGCGAAGGACCGTTCGTGTTCGGCGCAATTCCCGCGGTCTTCCCGGACCACGCGAACACGCTGGGCTGCGTGAACAGGGGGAGGCTGACCATCTGCTGCCAGAGCTCCGCGTCGACCTGGGAGTAGATCGGTCCGGCATCCACCGGGTTCAGCTGCTGGGACGCCTTCTCGAGCAGCGCGTTCACCGTCGGATCGTCGAAGTTGGACCAGTCCTGCGAACCGCCCGTGCCGGGAGCCCCGAGTAGCGGCGTGTACCAGGCGATGGCCTGGCTCGAGTAGGGGCTCGAGTGCATCGGGACGAGGGCCACGTCAGCCTTGCCGACGGCGAGGTCGATCCCAGCCGCTTGCGCGCTGCGGGCGTCCTCGACGCGCACCCCGATACCCGCAGCTCGCAGTTGGCTGACGAGCACGTCTGCCGCCTGGGTTGCCCAGGAATCGGCGACGTCGACCGCCAGGCCCAGCGAGTAGGACGCTCCTGTGAGGAGCCTCCACGGTCCTGTCCCGACACGGAACACCCCTGCGGCGCCGAAGAGACGAGTCGTCGTGGCGAGGTCCGCGCCGGGCGGGAACGGTGTCGATGTGGGCGAGGGGCTGGTCACGGTCGTCGACGTGGCGCCAGGCTGGCCGCTCACCTGCAGCGGGGGTGGCCTGTGGCCCGGGTACCCAGGCTGGTCCTGGGCGTACAGATGGCTTTCGGCGGGGACGATCGTCGAGTCCGCCCAGCCGGCGACCTGATTGATGAGCGACTGGCGGTCGATGGCGTGTGCGATGGCGAGGCGCAGGTCCGCCGTCGAGGTGAGCGGAGAGGTGGTGGAGAATTCCAGCTGCAGGAATGTCGTCGACAGCTGGCTCTGGCTGATCACGGCGGGCAGCGAGGTGACCGCCTGAAGGAAGTGCTCGTGGTATCCGGTCGGGAGCGCCACGTCGACGGCACCGTCCGCAAGCCACTGTGACAGCTGCGCAGGCCCCGATGCGATGCGGACGACGATCGTCTGAAGCGAGGGCGCCTGCCCCCACCACTTGGGGTTGCGGATGAGAACGACCTCCTTCCCGGGCACGGCCTTTTCCAGCATGTAGGGACCTGCCGAGAGGTCGATTGCCGGATCGAGCGTGGCGCACGGCGGGTTCCAGCCCGTGCGCTCGAGCACATGGGCGGGAAGAAGGTCGCTGAAGAGGGACTGCCAGTCCGCGTACGGGGTCTTGAAGACCACCGTCACGCTGCGACCCCTTGTGCCTGGGGTGACCGACGCGATCTGTCGGTAGCCGAGCGCAGACCCTGTCGTGCCTGTCGCACCCGGCACGGTTGTCGCCGGCGTCGTCGGCACGGTTGTCGGCGCGGACGTCGCCGGGACGGGCGGTGTCGCTGCAGAGCCTGCGGGCCCGGTTGCCGCCGTGCCCGCCACCGAGGTCGTGGTCGTGGTGGTCCCCGTTGTTGTGGGCCCCGCACCGACGGGGCCGCCTGTTCCCCGTTCGTGCTCCCACGTGTAGACGAAATCGGCCGCGGTGACGGGGGTGCTGTCGGACCAGACCGCGCTCGGGTTGATGGAGTAGACGACGGTCTCGGGGCTCGTGCTCTGCAGCTCTGCCTGGGTGATGAGGGCGGAGTTGTAGACGGCCTGGCCATCCGAATTGACGGTGAACGCGCTCGGCAGGACCGGTTCGAGCAGCAGGCGGTCTGCCCACGTGTCGCCCGAGGCGGTGTCCGGGTTGCAGCCGTTGGGTGCCTGGTCGATGCCGACCGTCATCGTCCCACCTGTTCCCGGAACCCAGGCGCTTGTGGTCGTGGTGGTCGTGGTCGTGGTGGTCGTGGTGGTGGTCGTGGTCGTGGTGGTCGCGCCGGTGGCGGGTCGTGCGGACGCGGACTCCGCGGCCCCTCCGGCGTTCACGGCGCCCAGCACGCCAACGCCTGCGGCGACCGCGACCACCGCCGCCAGGGACGCCGCCCGGCGTGCGAAGCCCGGGCCGCTGCCCGGGCAGGTCACTGCAGCCTGAGGTCCAGCGTGAGCGTCGTGAGGGCGAAGATGACCGCCACCGTCACCGTGATCCGGTCGAGGTTCCGTTCGACCACGGTGGAGCCGGAGGCAGCCGAGCCGACGCTGCCGCCGAACATGTCCGACAGGCCGCCACCCTTCCCGCTGTGCATGAGGATGAGGAAGACGAGCCCGACGGCCGACAGCACCTCGATGATGATGTACAGCCAGGTCAGCACGGAGACAGCTCCTTCACGACATGCGTGCCCGCTCGATCGCGCGACGCCGGTCACGCGACGGCGGAAACGGTAGCAGGCCGCTCATCGCCGGAGGAGTCGTGCCCCCGTCCGCGCTCCGGCGTCGGGGCTCAGCCCTTGCGACGTCCACCGGCGGGGCGGCTGGCTCGGATGATCTCGATGAACCCCGCGGCGTCCAGGCTCGCCCCCCCGACGAGGAGGCCGTCGACGTCGGGCTCGGCCATCAGGTCGGCTGCGTTCTCGGGGTTGACCGAACCGCCGTACTGGACACGGATCGACGTCGCGGCGTCTGCGCCGGCGAGCTCGCCGACCTTGTCGCGCACGAAGAGGCAGGCGTCCTCGGCGTCGACGGCGGTCGCCGCGTGACCGGTGCCGATCGCCCAGACGGGCTCGTAGGCGACGACCAGCCCTGCGACGTGCGAGGCGTCGAGCTCCCGCAGCGCCACCTCGAGCTGCGAGGCAAGGCGCGTCTCGGCGCTTCCCGCCGCGCGTTCCTCCTCGGTCTCGCCGACGCAGAGGATGGGGGTCATGTTGTGGTGCAGGACGGCGCGTAGGGTCGCAGCCACCAGCTCGTCGCTCATCCCGAAGTGGTGGCGACGCTCCGAGTGGCCCACGATGACGTAGCGGACGCCGAGGCGGGCCAGCATCTGGGGGCTCACCTCGCCGGTGAAGGCGCCGCGGTCGTGGTTGTTGCAGTGTTGCGCGCCGAGGGCCACGGGGATCGACTCCCCCTCGACGAGCGTCTGCACGGTGCGGAGGTCGGTGAACGGCGGGTGGACCGACACGTCCACCTGGGCGACGTCCTCCGGCTTGATGCGCAGGCCGAGGTCGCGCACGGTGTGCAGCGCCTCGATATGGTCGTGGTGCATCTTCCAGTTGCCGCTCACGAGCGGTCGGCGCGGCGCGGCGGGGGTCACCTCGGCCGCCGGCTCACGAGCGCGAGGCGTTCGAGGCTGCCCGCAGCGCTGCGAGGCCTGGGAGGTCCCCCTTCTCCAAGAGCTCGAGCGAGGCGCCGCCGCCCGTCGAGAGGAAGTCGACGCGCCCGGCGAGCCCGAGATGCTCGAGCACGCTGACGCTGTCACCGCCGCCGACCACGCTGAAGCCGGGCGAGGAGGCTATGACCTCTGCCACCTGTCGGGTGCCGAACGCGAACCGCTCGTCCTCCGCGACGCCGAGCGGCCCGTTCCAGAAGATGGTGGCGGCGCCGGCCAGCACGTCACCGAACGCGTCCGCCGTCTTGGGGCCGATGTCCAGCCCCTGCCAACCGTCGGGGATCTCCTGGCCGAAGATCCGAGGCTCGAGGGAGCCGTCGGCAGCACCCCCACGCGCGCCGGCAGAACGCCCGGGGCCGACGCGGAAGGGCTCCCCGCTCTGGAGGGCGACGATGTCGACGGGAAGGACGATCTCCACGCCGGAAGCGAGCAGCTTCGCGCAGGACTCCACGTGCTCGGGGTCGACGAGCGAGTCGCCGACGCGATGTGTGGCGGCGGCGAGGAAGGTGAAGGCCATCGCACCGCCGACGCACAGCACGTCGACCTTCTTCGCGAGCACGTCGAGGACTCCGAGCTTGTCGGCGACCTTCGCGCCGCCCACCACTGCGACGAACGGCCTTGCAGGGGAATCGATGAGGTGCCCCAGCACTTCCACCTCGCGGGCGAGCTGGAGCCCCGCGGCGCTCGGCAGGCGCGCCGGGGGACCGACGATCGAGGCGTGCGCGCGGTGTGACGCGCCAAAGGCCTCGTTGACGTACGCGTCCTGGCCCGCGACGAGCTCGTCGACGAACGCCCGCTCGTTGGCGGTCTCGCCGGGGGAGAAGCGGAGGTTGTCGAGCAGCGTCACCCCGGGTACGAGCTCCCCCAGCCGCGCGCGCACAGGCCCCATGTCGAAACGGGAGTCGGGCTTTCCGTTCGGCCGGCCGAGGTGGCTGCATGCGGTGACCTCCGCCCCGTGCTCGAGGAGCCACCGGAGCGTCGGCAGCGCGGCGCGGATCCGGAAGTCGTCCGCTACCTTCCGCCCGCCGCTGCTCTCCGGGTCGTCGGCCAGCGGCACGTTGAAGTCGACGCGCACGAGGACGCGGCGCCCGAGGACGTCAGGCAGGTCCTCCAGCAGAGGGAGCCTGGTCGCGACGGCAGTGGCGGCGTCCACGGTGTGGTTGTCCGAGGTCACGTCGGGCGCGAGCTCCGGGGCACGTGCCCGCCGCCGACGATCGAGACCAGGTCGACGAGGCGGTTCGAGTAGCCCCACTCGTTGTCGTACCATCCCTGGACCTTCACGAGCGTGCGCTCGTCGTCGACGGGCTGGACCATCGTGAGCGGAGCGTCGAAGATGCACGACGCCGGGTTGCCCACGATGTCGGACGACACGAGCGGCTCCTCGCTGTAGACGAGGATGCCCTCGAGGGGCGCCGACCGCGCGGCCGCCGCGAACGCGCCGTTGACCTGCTCGACCGTCACCGGAGCCCCGACGACGACAGAGAAGTCGGTGATCGAGCCGACTGGGACCGGGACACGGAGGGCCTGCCCGTCGAGCCTGCCCACCATCTTCTGGATCACCTTCCCGGTGGAGCGGGCTGCACCGGTCGAGGCCGGGACGATGTTGATCGCCGCGGCACGCGCGCGCCGGAGGTCCTTGTGGGTGAGGTCGAGGAGGTTCTGGTCGTTCGTATATGCGTGGACGGTCGTCATCAGCCCGGAGACGATGCCGAAGGCGTCGTCGATCACCTTCACCATCGGAACGAAGCAGTTGGTCGTGCACGACGCGTTCGAGACCACGAAGTGGCGCGCCGGATCGAAATCGGCGTCGTTCACCCCGACGACGAAGGTCGCGTCCGCGTCGTCGGCGGGGGCCGAGATCACCACACGTGCAGCCCCTCCCTCGAGGTGCACCGCGGCGTCGACCCGCGACGTGTAGCGGCCCGTCGACTCGAGCACGACGTCCGCGCCCAGGTCCTTCCAGCCGAGGTTGGTCGGGTCGCGCTCCGCGAGCACCGTGATCCGCCGGTCGTCGACGACGAGCTCGCCGCCCACGACCGCGACGCTGGCGTCGAACCGCCCCTGTGAGGAGTCACGGCGGAGCAGCTGCGCGTTCGTCTCAGCTGACGCGAGGTCGTTCAGCGCCACCACCTCGATCTCCGCCGAGCGGTCCACGACGGCGCGGAGGAAGCTCCGCCCGATCCGCCCGAACCCGTTGATCCCGACTCGTACCGTCATCCGCCTCACTCCTCGTCGTTCGGCCTGGGCCCCCCGGACCTCGGCATCCTCCCCGCACCTGAAGCTCCGGGCTCACGACCAGTGTTCCCTGGTTGCGGGCCCGCACTGCCGCCCCCGGGCCTGCACGCCCGGCCCGTTACTCTTCCCGTTCTACGCGCGATCTGCTCGTGGCCACACGTCCGAGGGGTCCGAGCCCGAAGGCCCCGAGGCCGGAAGGCCGACGACCCGGCGCACAGCGGGCCGGGTCGTTGTGTCCGCCGGCCGCCGGACGTCCCCGGAGCAGCCGGAGGATGCCAGCAGATCGGAGAGCGCGTTCGCCAGTCGCACAGGGTCGTGGATCAGGCCGCCGTCCCCGGCGAGCGGGCGAGCGACGAGCGGGACCGACGGCGTGCCTGCTTTCATGCCCGACGCCGGGTCCCAGAGGACCAGGTCCACCTCGATGCCATGCCGGTGGAGGGCAGCGACGTGGTCCGCGACGTCGTAGTCCTGGGTCTCGGGGATCTGGGGGCGGAGGTTGCACACGTAGGCGCGCTGCGCCCGGGAGGCCGTGACGGCCCGGGCGATCCCCTCGACCGCCGCGGCCGCGAGCACGCTCGTGTACAGGGACCCGGGCCCGATGACGATCTGGTCGGCGCGCTCGATCGCGGCAAGCGCCTCGTCGGGCGGCCGGCAGCTGTGAGGGTCGAGGAAGACCCGCTCGATGTGCTCGGCTCTCGAGACGGCCACCTGGCCGTTGACCTGCCCGCGGGCTCCGACCGCCTGGAGCACGACGTGCTCGAGGGTGGCAGGAATGACGCGGCCCGAGGCTCCGAGGAGCCTCGCAGTCTCGTCGATCCCCGCGACGAGGCCCCCCGCGGCCCGGACCATGCCGGCGAGCACCACGTTGCCGACGGCATGGCCCGCCAGGTCGCCCCCGGCGAAGCGGTGCTCGAACGCCCGCGCGAGCACCGAGTCCTCGGCGGCGAGCGCGACCAGGCACTTGCGGAGGTCCCCGAGCGCGACGACGTCGAGCTGCTCGCGGAGGCGCCCAGTGGACCCGCCGTCGTCCGCGACCGAGACGATCGCCGTGACGTCCCCGGCGTAGCGCCGTGCGGCTCGGAGCGTGACCGCCGTCCCGTGCCCACCCCCCAACGCGACGACGCGCGTCATGGGGAGGTGCGCCACGCCGACGCCCGCCCAGCCCGCCACGCCGACGCCCGTCCAGCCCGCCACGCCGACGCCCGCCCAGCCCGCAGCACCCACGGGGCGCGCGACGCCGGCGGTTCCGGGAGTCCCTCGCGCGGGCTCACGATCCGATCCGCCGGTCGTACTGGGCGAGGATCTGGTCGATCTGGTGCGTGGCGTTCTCCAGGGCGGTCGAAGGCGACACCCCGCTCTGGTACATGGACTTCTCCGCGTTCAGCTCGGCCGTCCGGACCTGTGTGTACGGTCCGATGACCGCGCCCGCGGTGGCGTAGCTGTTCGCCCCGCCGACCAGTTGCTCGTAGGCGACCTTGTAGCCCGGCGAGGCCTTCCACAGTGCCTTGACGGTCGCCGTCTTTGCCGAGGACTTCCGGATCGGGATGTACCCCGTCCCCTTCGCCCAGACGGCCTGGCTCCGGGTGGAGTCGAGGTACGAGATGTAGTCCCACGACGCGACCTGGTCGATCGCAGGCTGGCGGTTTGAGATGTAGAGCGCGGACCCCCCCACCTCGATGCCGCCGCGCACCTTGGTGCTGTAAACGGGGAAGGGCGCGACCCCGAGCTTCACGTTGGGGTAGTGGCCGCCCGCGAGGACCTGTTCGACCGTGCCGAGGACCGCCGTCGTGTCGATGGTCATCGCGTACTTGCCCGAGCCGATGCCGAGGAGGTTGTCGTACTCCTCGGGTCCGGTCGCGGGGTTCGTGCTCGCGGCACCCGACTTCACCATATGGTCGAGGTCCCCCCAGATCTTCTTGGCGACGCGCGTGTCGAAGACGGCCTTCGTCGCCCGCCCTCTGCGCCCGTTGCGGTGGTTCACAAACGCCAGGTTGGCCGACGCGAGCCAGGTCTCGAGGTGCCATGGGTCCAGCTTGAGCCCGACGCCGCTCCCGTGGGCCTTCAGGATCTCGGCGTCGGTGACGAACTGGCCGAGTGTCCTCGGCGGCGACGTGATGCCGTCCTTTGCGAGCACGAGCTCGTTGTAGAGGAGGACCGGCCCGGACACTGCGAAGGGCATGCCGATTTGGACGCCGTTCAACTTGTACGCCGCAAGGACGCGAGGGATGAAGTCCGACGTCTTGTAGTGCGTGGCGGTCATGCACGACTGCACGGGCGTGACCGAGCGCGAGTCCGTCACGCCCTGCAGGTCGATCGATGTGAGCTGCACGACGTCGGGCAGCTGGCCGTTGCTGAGCCCGGCTTGGTACTTGAGCCAGGTTGTTGTGTAGCTGCGCTGCTGGACGAGCGACACGCGCACCTTGCGCTGCGACGCGTCGAACGCATCGGTGAGCCGTCGCAGGGTCGCCCCGTTGGCTGTCACCATCGACTCCCAGAAGTCGATGTGGACCGTCCCCCTGTGCTTCGTGAGCAGGGATGGGATGCACCGCGTGCTGCCTGCGCCGCGCGGCGCGCCGGCCGCTGGCGGTGCGGCGAGCACGGTTGCGGCGAGCACGGTCGCGGCGAGCACGGTCGCGGCGAGCACGGTCGCGGCGAGCACGGTCGCGGCGAGCACGGTCGCCGCGGTCGCGGCCGCGACGGGCGCGCGGAGCGCGGCAGTCACTGCTCGGCGCGTCCAGGAGCCGGTCCTGTGGGCGAAGCGGGCGTCGGTTCGATGCACGGAGCAAGCCTGCCACCTGGCGTGCGCCCGTGTGCCGGCTCCCCCGCGCACGCCGGGTCGGCGCGCCGGAGGGGTCGCGCGAGCCGGTGGGCTCATTTGACTGCCCCGGCCGTCAAGCTCCGGACGAGCTGCTTCTGGCACACCACCAGCAGGACGAGGAGCGGCAGGACGGCGATGACCGTGCCTGCGAGCGCCACGTCGGTGCGGCTCACCTCGGTCCCTTGGAGCAGCTTGAGGCCGATCTGCACGGTGCGGACGCCGTTGCCGCTGCCGGTCACCACGAGCGGCCAGAGGTACTGGTTCCACGCGGCGAGGAAGGAGAAGACCCCGAGCGCGGCGAGGGCGGGGCGGGCCAGCGGGACCGCGATGCGCAGCAGGAATCGGAGATGGCCGTAGCCGTCGAGGGAGGCGGCCTCGCGCAGGTCTCGGGGGATCTGGAGGAACGCCTGGCGCAGGAGGAAGGTGCCGACGCCCGTCGCGAGGAACGGGACCGTGAGCCCCGCGAACGTGTTGTACCACCCGAGCTCGGAGATCGTCTGGGTGTTCGTGACGAGGGTCACCTCGAAGGGGATCATGAGCGTGGCGAGGAAGACGACGAACAGGGCCCTCCGGAGCGGGAACCGGAGGAAGGCGAAGGCGTAGCCCGCCAGCACCGAGGTCACGAGCTGGCCGCAGACGATGATGCCCGTCTGGATCGCCGAGTTCCGCAGGTAGACGCCGAGGTCGCCCTGGCTCCACGCGACGGCGTAGTCGTGCCACTGCGGATCGAGCGGGAAGAAGGGCGGAGGCCGCTCGGCGAGCGCGCTCGGCGGCAGGAGCGAGCTCACAAACGTGAGGTACAGCGGCGCGAGCACCACGACGGCGCCGATCGTGAGGAGCGCGTAGCGCGCGGTGAGGCGCCATCGGCGCCGGCTCCCGCGCCTGGACCTCCGCTCGCCGGAGGCATTGCGCGAGTCAGGCTGCATAGTGGACCCGACGCTCGACGAGACGCAGTTGCAGCAGCGTCACGCCGAGCGTGAGGAGGAAGAGCGCGAGGGAGAGCACCGCCGCCTGGCCGGATGTCTTCGCCACCTCGATCGTGTTGAGGATGTCGTAGACCAGCAGGTTGACGTGCTCGAACGCGGCAGAGGAGGAGCCGATGAGGATGTCGACCTGGCCGAACGTCTGGAAGGCGTAGATCGTCGCGACCACGAGGCCGAAGAAGATGGTGGGGGAGAGGAGCGGAACCGTGACTCGCCAGAACACCGTGCGCTCGGAGGCGCCGTCGACGCGTGCTGCCTCGAGGACCTCCTCGGGGACCGCGGACAGCCCTGCGGACATGACGACGAACGACAACCCGAGGAATTGCCAGACCGACATGACCGCGATGGCCGGGAGCGCCCACGTCGTGTTCTGGAGGATCGGAGGAGACGGGTTGAGGCCCAGCCACGGGAGCAGCCCCACGACGGGGTCCATGAGCGTGCCGAAGACGAGCGCAGACACGGCGACGGACGTGACCACCGTCGACGAGAAGATCACGCGGTAGACGGACATCGCGCGCAGGCGCCGGTGTGCGGCGACGGCGAGGAGGAGACCGATGAGGAGGCCCGCGGGCACCACCATCACCACGAAGAGCAGCGTCGAGCCGAGGCTCTGGAGGAAGCCCGACGAGGTGAGGACCTGGCCGATCTGGTGCAGCCCCACGTAGCGGCTGGGCAGCCCCGGGTACGGCGGCGTCTGGTAGAGAGCGAGCCGGAAGTTCTCTGCGAACGGATAGAAGACGAAGACGCCGAAGACCGCGAGCGCCGGCAGCACGAAGAGGTAGCCGAGGGTGGCTTCGCGCACCGCGCGCGACCGTCGCGGCCGTGCGGGTCGCGGCCGTGCGGGGGGCGACAGCTCGGGTCGCGACCGTGCGGGGGGCGACAGCTCGGGTGAGGCCTGGCGGCCGTGCCTCACCCCGGGCCTCCGAGGCGCGCGCCGCTCTCGCCTGTGAAGACGTGGACCGAGCCCGTTGCGGCCACGATCCGCACGCCGTCGCCGATCGCGGGTCGTGGTGCCGAGGCGTCTTGGCGGACGACGAGCTTCGTGTCGCCCCCGAGCTGGCACAGCACGTGGACGTCGGCGCCGAGGAGCTCGACGAGGAGGACCGTCGCCTCGAGCGAGCCCGACGGGGAGAGCGCGAGGTGCTCGGGGCGAACGCCCACGACGAGCGACGCGGCCTGGCCGGTCGCGCCCGCCCCGTCGTCGCCGAGCGGAACGTGGCCGCCGTCGACGCGCGCGAAGTGCGCGCCGGGGTGGTCGAGCGTCGCCGGGAGGACGTTCATTCCCGGGTTGCCGAGGAACCGCGCGACGAACAGGTTCGCGGGGCGGTCGTAGAGGACGTGCGGTGCGCCGACTTGTTGGAGCACCCCGCAATCCATCACGGCGATCCGATGGCCCATGGTCATCGCCTCGACCTGGTCGTGGGTCACGTAGAGGGTGGTCGTGCCGAGCCGCGCCTGGAGCGCCACGATGTCGGCCCTCGTCTGCATCCGGAGCGCCGCGTCGAGGTTGGACAGCGGCTCGTCCATGAGGAAGGCCCGGGGCTGGCGGACGATGGCCCGTGCGAGCGCCACGCGCTGGCGCTGCCCCCCAGAGAGCTCACGCGGCTTGCGGGCGAGCAGCTCTTGGAGCCCGAGCGACGCCGCCACCTCGTGCACCGTCTGGCGACGGAGCTGTGCGTCGATGCCCCGCCGGCGGAGCGGGAACTCGATGTTGCGTTCGACGTTCAGGTGCGGGTAGAGGGCGTAGCTCTGGAAGACCATGGCGACGTCGCGGTCCTTCGGCTCGACGTCGTTCACGACGCGTCCCCCGATCAGGATCTCGCCCTCGTCGGGCTCCTCGAGGCCGGCCACCATCCGCAAGGCGGTCGTCTTGCCGCACCCCGAGGGCCCGAGCAGGACGAGCAGCTCGCCGTCGGCGACCTCGAGGTCCAGGTGGTCGACGGCGGGGCGTCCCTCGAACCGCTTGGTCGCCCCCCGGAACGCGACGTCGGCCACCTGACCCTCCTCTGCGAGCGCTGCGCCCCGCTGCGTCCTGCTGACGATGCCACACGGATCGCACGGGGGCCGGCGCCGGACCGCATCGTGATGCGGTCGAGGGCGAGATGCCACACGGATCGCACGGGGGCCGCCGCCTTGCAGGTCCGCAGGTAGGGTGAGGGTCCGTGCCCGGGGCGCCCGATCGTGCCGATGCCGCGCCGGCCTCCACGGGGCCGGGGCTTCCCCACGCGAGAGACGGGAGCACCTGGGTGCTGGACCTCGACGGCGTCGTCTGGCTGAGCGGAGAGCCGATCCCGGGCGCGGGCGACGCGGTCGGTCTGCTGCGGTCCGCCGGGGCGCGCGTCGTCTTCGTCTCGAACAACTCGTCGCCCACCGTGGACAACCTGCTCGCGCGGCTCCGCGTCGCGGGGATCCGAGCGGAGGCGGACGACATCCTCACGTCTGCGCAAGCGGCGGCGGCAATGCTGGAGCCGCGCGCGACGGCGCTCGTGGTCGGCGACGACGGCGTGATGGAGGCGCTCGCCGCCCGCGGGGTGCACGCGAGGAGGGCGGCCGACGAGGGGGACGTTGCGGGAGGGCGGGTGGACGCGGTGGTCGTCGGGTACACGGAGCGGTTCGATTACGCGGTGCTGCGCCGCGCGGCGGACGCGGTCCGCGCGGGGGCACGCCTGATCGGCACGAACGAGGACGCGACGCTCCCCACTCCGGAGGGGCCGCTCCCCGGCGCGGGCGCGATCCTCGCCGCCGTGGTGACCGCGTCCGGCGCGGCGCCCGAGGTCGCAGGGAAGCCGCACGAGCCCCTCGCCACGCTGGTCCTCGGGCGCGCGGGTCGCGTCGCGACCGTCGTGGGCGATCGTCCCTCGACGGACGGAGCTCTCGCACGCCGGCTCGGGGCGCCGTTCGCGCTCGTGCTCAGCGGGGTGACCGGCAGGGCTGCCGACGACCCCGACCCCGCCCCCGACTTCGTCGCCGACGACCTGCTCGCGGTCGCCCGCGAGGCGACGCGCTGACAACCCCGGAGCGGCGACGCCGTTGCCGCGTGGTGCTCCGGCCGGTACCGTGGGGCCATGCCCCGGAACGACGGATATCGCAGGTACCTCGAGGCGGCGGCCGTGCTCGGCGAGATCACGCGAGCGCGGGCGGAGGAGCTCGTGAGGGAGCTGATGGGCAGCGGCGGCGTCCAGCGCGCGCAGGCGCAACGGTGGGTCGACGAGCTCGTAGGACGGAGCCGAAAGGCGGCGGAGGACCTCCTCGATCTCGTCCGCACGGAGGTGTCCAGCCAGATGCAGGCGCTCGGGCTCGACCCCGAAGATCTCGCCCGCCAGGCCGCGGAGATGCTCCGGCGGTCGGCGGGGGCCGGCCGGCGGGTCGCCGAGGACGCGTCGCGGGCCGCCGGCGCCGCCAAGGGGGGATCGGTCACGAGGGCCGCGGCCAAGAAGGCCCCGGCCAAGAAGGCCCCGGCGAAGAAGACCCCGGCGAAGAAGGCCCCGGCGAAGAAGGCCCCGGCCAAGAAGGCCCCGGCCAAGAAGGGCGCGGCCCCGGCCAAGGCGGCCGGGACGGCCGCGGCGGCCGCGACGAAAAAGGCCCCGGCGAGGACGCGCACCGCGAAGCAGCGTGCCACCGGCCAGCGGCCGCCGGCACGCTGATCCGCCGGCATCTCGACGTAGAGCTCGTCCGCCGGGGGCTCGCCGCGAGCCGCCAGGAGGCGCAGGCGGCGATCGCCGCAGGGCACGTGCTCGTCGGCGGCGCCGTCGCTGCGCGCGCCTCTCGCCTCGTCGCCCCGGCGGAGCCCGTCGCGGTGACGGGGCCGCCCCGGCGCTTCGTGGGCCGGGGCGGGGTGAAGCTCGACGCGGCGCTCGACCGCTTCGCGCTGGACGTGACCGGCGCGGTGGCGCTGGACGCGGGCGCGTCGACGGGAGGCTTCACCGACTGCCTGCTCGAGCGCGGCGCGGCGCTGGTCGCGGCCGTTGACGTCGGCCACGGCCAACTCGATGCACGCTTGCGCGCGGACGAGCGCGTGGTGGTGCTCGAGCGGACGCACGTCCGGGCTCTCGACCCCGCGTTCCTGACCGCGTCGCTGGGGCACGAGCGCGTGCCGGTGGACGTCGTGACCGCGGACCTCTCGTTCATCTCGCTGAGGGCAGCGGTCCCCGTGCTCGCGGGACCGATCGTACGTGCCGGCGGGCACCTCGTCCTGCTCGTGAAGCCGCAGTTCGAGGTGGGAAGGGTCGAGGCGTCGCGGGGGCGAGGGGTGGTGCGAGAACCAGAGCTGTGGCTCGGCGCGCTGCGCGCGGTGGCATCGTCGCTCGTGACCGCCGGAGCGGCCATCATGGACGCCATGCGATCGCCCATCGCCGGCGCGTCGGGGAACACCGAGTTCTTCCTGCACGCGGTCGCGCACACGGGCACGGACAGCGAGGCGCTCTCCGAGGAGGCGGAGCAGAGGCTCCGCGACGCGGTGTCCACCGCGACGGAGTAGGCGCGAGGACCGTGGCCACCGTCGTCATTCTCGTGAACCCAGTGCGCGCGGACGCCGCGCGGCTCGCGTCGGAGGTGGCGGAGTGGCTCGAGCGCAGGGGCCACGCCGCACGTCTCCTGCGTCTCGCCCCGGCGGACCGGGCCGAGGGGAGGGTGCCCGCCGGGGACCTTTCCGGCGCGGACCTCTCGGGCGCCGACCTCGCGGTCAGTCTCGGCGGGGACGGGACCTTCCTGCGGCTCGTGCCGCTCGCCTACCGGGCAGGCGTGCCGGTTCTCGGGGTGAACTTCGGGCGGCTCGGCTACCTGCTCGAGGTCGAGCCGTCGGCGTTGTTCGAGACGCTCGAGCGGGCGTTGGTGGGGAGCGCGCGGATCGAGGACCGCCTCGTGCTCGCCGTGACCGTGCGCGGCGGGCTCACGGCGGCTTCCGGCGACGACCGTTCCCTCGAAGGCGACGGCGTGGTCTGCGCCCCGGGGGAGCGGTGGTGGATCGCCCTCAACGAGATGGTCGTGGAGAAGACGGTCCCCGGGCACGTGGTCGCGCTCGCGACGGAGGTCGACGGAGAGGAGTTCCTCTCCTACAAGGCCGACGGCCTCGTGGTGGCGTCGCCGACCGGGTCGACCGCGTACAACCTCTCTGCTGGCGGCCCCGTGCTGGCGCCCAACCTCCCGGCGATGGTCATGACGCCCGTCGCTCCGCACCTCGCGATCGACCGGAGCCTCGTGCTCCGTGCCGACCAGGAGGCGTCGGTTCGCGTGCTGCCGCCGCGCCCTGCCGTCCTCGTCGTGGACGGGCGCGAAGCCGGGCGCCTGGCTCCGGGCGCCGAGGTCGCCTGCAGGGTGGCCCCCGGTTGGCTGCGGGTCGTGTGCGCTGGCAACCGTGGGTTCGCCGGCCCGCTGCGGCGCGCGCTCACGCGCGGGGTGTGCCAGTGACGCCGAGGGCGCGACGAGGGCGCGA
>JAKATH010000057.1 GCA_021828055.1 Actinomycetes bacterium | reverse complement strand
CTTCGGCCTCGATCGTCGGCACGGTGACCGCGGAGAGCAAGTAGGACCACCCGAGGAGCATCCCGGCGTAGCCGCCGTGGGTGAGCTGCGGGTACCTCGACAGCGCTCCGGTCCGCGGGAGCATCGCGGAGATCTCCATGTAGGTGAACGCGATGAACAGCACGCAGACGCCGCCGATCAGCCACGAGAAAAGCGACGCGGGTCCGGCCACGCTATCCGCGCTGAGCACTGCGAAGAGCCATCCGGACCCGATGATCGCCCCGAGCGACAGGGCCGTCAGCTGCGTCAGGCCCATCGTCTTCCTGAGCTGTAGGTCCGTCCTCTCGTAGCTGGCGAACCCGCTCCCCGAACCGCCCCCGGGGCTCTCTTGCACTGGCTCTGCGACTGCCATTGGCCTACCCCCCGTCACCTCGCCGTTTGTGATGACGACACGCAAAGCTCCACCGCTGCAGACACTCTGCCAGCAAGCGACGACGCAAGCAAGGATCTGGGGCGGCGCCCGGTTTCCCGTCCTCATCGATCGATCGTTCGAGGGCGGCGGTCGGCGGGGCGGCGGTCGGCGGGGCGGCGGTCGGCGGGGCGGCGGTCGGCGGGGCGCGGGCGGAGCGCGGGCGGGGGCGGGGGCGGGGCGGCGGGGGCGGTGGCGGGGGCGGGGCGTCAACCCGTTCGTCGCGTTGCGCTGTGACCGGGCGAGGTGACCCGGTCGCCCGTCACCGGAACGGCTCTATGGTGCGCCGCTCCTTCACGTACCTCGCCCTGCGCGGCGAGCTGGGCCCGCGCCGCCTCGGCTCTCGCCATCTCGGACTTGCCGAGCGCTTCGAGCGACGGGCACATGTAGCCCACCCCGGCCACGATCACACCGGCCAGCATCACCACCATGCCGAGGAGCCGCGTCGCCTGGAAGCTCGCGAGCACCCCACCGACGAGGCCCGCGCCCACGCCGCCCACGCCCAGGACCGCACCGATCCGCCCCATCCTGCTCGCCGCCGTCGAGAGCACGAGGACGGCGAGCGCGCCGATTCCGAGCACGATGCCCACCGCCCCGTGGGCTGCGTAGACCCACGTCCCGCGTACTGGGAGGAGGGCGGCCGACCGCCGGAAGGGGACAGAGACGATGACGACGACGCCGAGCACGAGCTCGAGCACCACGAGCAGTCCCATCGTGCTCCAGATGTACCGCTCCGCGACCTCCGAGAGCTGGAGCGGCGCCAGCACACGCTCGCCGGCGCCGGCCTCCGGCGCCGGCGCGCCGGCTGGCGCGAGGTGAACGGACACGTTGTAGGTCACGAGCACGACCAGCAGGTGCATCACCGCGAGCGTGGCGACGCCCTTCGCTGTCGCCCCCTGCACGAGGATCCAGACGTCGGGGATCCACAACACGAAGGTGGCCACCACGGCCAGCCGCAGGAAGAGCCAGCGTGCCGCAGAGCTCAGCCGGACGACCGAAGCCCACCCCGCCGCGCCGGCGAGGGCCCCGGCGACCGTGAGCGTGCCGTAGTCGTCGAAGCGGAACTGCGAGAAGTGGCGGGTGCCGGGGAACTCGGCCCTCGCGACGTGCACGGCGACCATGTCCAGCGAGAGCGACAGCGCGACCGACAACGCCGTTGCGAGGACCCACCGGGCGTTCGAGGGCGCCGGGCGCGGCCGGAGGTCCAGCCGGGCGCGGCGGCGCGCCCGCTCCAGCCACGCAGGCTCCTCTCGGTCCTCTCCTCCGGCTCCTCCGGCCACGCGTCCTGGCGGGTGCCGGTCAAGGCGCGTCGCGCGACCGGTCTCGGGGTCGCCGGCGGGAGCCATTCCCCTCATTGGACCACGGCTGGCCGCCTGGGTCGACGCGGTGCGGATCCGGGGCCCCCGACGTCGGCCAGGTGCCTCTGCCGTGCGCTCGGCCGCCCACCTCCTACGCCAGCTGACTTCTCCCAGCCGGCCGCTCCCGGACAGGGCCGTCGCCCTCGGCCGCGTCGATCTCGGACTGGAGCTGCGCCATCAGCGCTTGGCCGCGTCGATGGCCTCGGCCGCGTCGATCGCGGACTGGAGCTGCGCCATCAGCGCTTGGCCGCGTCGATGGCCTCGGCCGCGTCGATCGCGGACTGGAGCTGCGCCATCAGCGCTCGGCCCGACCCGAGATCCAGCTCGAGGGCGACGCGGGCATCGACGCCAAGGTCGTAGTTGGTGAAGTCCAGCAAGAGCGCGTGCTCTGTGCCGGAGTGCGTCGCGTGGTCGTAGCCGACCGTCGACCGGGTGACCGGGAACCAGCCGGTCGACCCCTTGCCGGCACCGGTGACGGCGGCGCTCACGGCGATCATCGTGCACATGGCTGCTTGCTCTCCTCTCTCGCGGGGCTGCTCCAACAGGACCCGCCGGCCGCCATCCGCTGCACGTGCCCCCGGCCGATCCGGGACGTGCCGGCCCGCGATCGGCACCCGATGGGGCGTCAGCTCCTCAGGTGCGACTCGAAGAACGCGAACACCTTCTCCCACGCGTCCATCGCCTGCTCCTGGCGGTACATGGGCGTGTGGTAGTAGAAGAACCCGTGACCTGCTCCGTCGTAGCGGTGGAATTCACAAGACTTGCCGTGCTTCTCTAGCTCGGCCTGGTGCTCGTCGACTTGAGCAGGGGTCGGCGACTGGTCGTCGTTGCCGAAGATCCCGAGCAGGGGCGCGTCGAGGCCCGCCGTGTAGTCGACCGGCGCAACTGGACGGGCCGGCGTGAGCTGGTCGGGCGCCATGATGACGCCGCCACCCCACAGGTCCGCCACCGCGTCGAACCCACCCACCCGGGAGGCGGCGAGCAACGCGTGCCGCCCGCCCGAGCACGTGCCGATGATGCCCACCCTGCCGCTGCAGGACGGGTCCCGTCGTAACCACTGCGCGGCGGCTTCGCAGTCGGCGACCACGCTGTCGTCGTGGACGCCGCCCTCGCTGCGGACCTTCGCCGTCACATCGTCGGGCGTGCCGTGGCCGAAGCGGCAGTACAGGTCCGGGCAGATGACCAGGTACCCGTGCCTGGCGAGCCGCTCGGCGAACTCCTGGTAGAACTCGTCCCACCCTGGCATGTGGTGCACGAGCACGATGCCGGGCACCGGACCTTCGGCGAGCGGTCGCACCACGTAGGCGTGGATCTCGTCGCCGTTGCCAGCCGCGTAGGTCGTGATCTCGGCGGAGATGCCCAGGCGGTCATCGGTCTTGAAGCTGTTCCACATGCCAACACCCCTCTCCCTCGAGCCCGTGCCCGCGCGCCGCAAGGACGCCTGCCGCATCCGACGGGCGCGGCGGGCCGTCCCCCGCTCCGGCGGGCGTGCCCCGCTCCGGCGGGCCGCCCCCCGCTCCGGCGGGCGTGCCCAGACCAACGGTAAGCCTCCCAGCGGGACGAGGCGAATCAGTCCTCTTCGACCAGGGCCGTGCGCTCCGGGCGGCGCCGGCACCTGACGTCCGTGCGCTGCGCCACGGGCGCCAGCACGCACGCGGTCCCGTCTAGCCTCTGCCCGCAGGCGAAGGCGGCCCGCGTGGACGTCCGCCCCCGCTTCGCGCGAATGGAGGAGCGCATGGGAGCAGCGGTCGAGACCTCGATCCTCGCCAACGGATTGCGGGCCGTCGTGCTGACCGACATGTCAGCGCCCGTCGTCGCGGTGGCGGTCCACTACGACGTCGGCTTCCGATCCGAGCCGCCCGGCTCCACCGGTTTCGCACACCTGTTCGAGCATCTGATGTTCCAGGGATCCGAGCGCCTCGGCAAAGGAGAGCTTCCCCGGCTCATCCAGGGCAGCGGCGGCATCTTCAACGGCTTCACCCGCCCTGACGCCACGGTGTACTTCGAGCAGCTGCCGGCGGGCGCGCTGGAGCTCGCGCTCTTCTGCGAGGCGGACCGCATGCGCGCCCCGCGGATCACCGAGGAGAACCTCGCCAACCAGATCGCAGTGGTGAAGGAGGAGATCCGCGTGAACGTGCTGAACCAGCCCTACGGCGGCTTCCCCTGGCTCACGGACCTTCCACCACTCTTGTTCGAGACGTTCGCCAACGCGCACAACGGCTACGGCAGCTTCGAAGACCTCGACGCCGCCTCCCTGGAGGACGTGCAGCGCTTCTTCGACAGCTACTACGCACCCGCCAACGCTGTCGTCACGATCTCGGGAGCAGCTGCGCCAGACGTTGCGATCGGCGCGGTGGAGCGGTACTTCGGCGACATCCCCGGGCGCCACGTGCCCGCACGGCCGAGCTTCACCGAGACGGCGTTCAAGGGCGAGCGGCGTGCCGAGCGCGTCGACGAGCTCGCACCGCTCCCCGCCCTCGCCTTGGGCTACCGCGTCCCGGACCCGATCGGAGACGAGGAGCGCTACGACGCGACGGTCCTGCTGGCAAGCTTTCTGGCCAACGGGAGCGCGTCGAGGCTCTTCGACCGCCTCGTGCGCAGGGACAGGCTCGCCGCGGACGTCGGAGCGATGTGGGGCGGACTCGACTCGGCGTGGTCCAGCCGGGACCCGACGTACCTCGCGCTCGTGGTCCACTATCCCGACGAGGGGCTGACGGATCGGATCGTCTCGGCCGTCGACGCCGAGATCGAGGCGATCGCAGCGGGGGTGTCGGCGACCGAGCTCGAGCCCGTCCTCGCCGAGCTGACCTCTGAGCACTGGATGCAGCTGGACAGCAAGTACGCACTCGCCGTCCAGGCTGGGTTCTTCGAGCAGCAACGAGGCCGAGCGCGGCTCGTCTTCGAGCTGGCGGACCGCCTGACCGCGGCGGCTCCCCTCGTCAGCGAGGTCGCCGCCGAATGGTTCGCGCCGCGCAACAGGGCTGTCTTCAGGCTCCTGGCAGGAGGTGCCCAATGACCGTCGGCACGCCACGTGGGGTCCCCGACCCCGGTCCCTACCCCTCGATCGTGCTCGGGGACGTATGGGACGCGCGGACGCAGGGCGGCGTGAGGGTCGTCGCCGTCCGCCGCTCGCAGGTGCCCCTCGTCCATCTCCGCCTGCAGGTGCCGCTCGGCGACGTACGGCCGCGCGACGGCACGTCGCTGCGCCTGCTGCCCAAGATGCTGCTCGCCGGCACCGGGGGAAGGACCGGGAGCGAGATGGCGGCGGCGATCCAGCGCATCGGCGCGTCCATCGACGCGTCCGCGGACGCCGACCACCTCTCCCTCACGGCGAGCGCTCCGGCGGGACGCTTGGTGGAGGTCCTCGAGCTGCTCTGCGAAGTCGTGGCCAACCCCTCCTTCCCCAGGGACCAGGTCGAAGGGGAACGCGAGCGGGTGGCGCAAGAGGTCCTGCAGGAGGCGTCGGACCCGGTCGCGGTCGCCACACGTGCCCTGTTGGGAGAGTTGTACCCGGGGCACCCGTACGCGGACCCGCTGCCGAACGTGGCCTCCGTGCGAAGGAGGGGCCGGACCTCGCTGGTCCGCTTTCATGCTGAACGCGTACGCCCGGCTGGGAGCACCCTCGTCGTCGTGGGTGACGTCGACCCCGACGTGGCGTTCGGGGCTGCCGGCGGCGCCCTCGGTCGTTGGCCGTCCGGGTCCGGCGCGGCGACCGCCGCCTTGGACAGACCGCGCGCTCGGGGTCGCCCGAACGGCATCGTCGTCGTCCACCGCCCCGGCGCGGTCCAGTCGAACATCCGGATAGGCGCACGCTGCGGAAGTCGCCACGATCCCGCCTTCCCGGCGCTCATGCTGGCCATGACCGTCTTCGGGGGCAGCTTCTCCAGCCGACTCGTCACGAACTTGCGCGAGCGCAACGGCTACACGTACTCGCCGCGAGCGGGCATCGACGAGCGGCGTCTCGCGGCAGCCGCGACCGTGCGCGCCGAGGTGTCCACCGACGTGACGGCGAAGGCTCTCGCCGAAGTCCGCTACGAGCTCGCCCGGATGGCTACTGCCGGGGTCACCCCCGAGGAGCTCGAGACGTCCCGCCGATACGTGACGGGCGTCGTCGCGATGGCGTCGGCGTCACAGGCGGCGCTCGCCGGCATGCTGGCAGACCTGGTGGCCGACGATCTCGACCCCTCCTACCTGGAGGCGTTCGTGCGGGAGCTCGCGGAGCTCGGCACCGAGCCGGTGGCGAAGGTGGCGGCCCGCTCGCTCGCCCCGGTGAGCATGACCACCGTGGTCGTCGGCGACGCCGACGTGGTGGTCGACGCGCTCTCCACCCTCGACCAGGTGAAAGTCGTCGGGCGGTGACGGAGGGGCGAGTCGGGCGGCTGGTCGCCGACCGGCGGCCGAGCACCTCCGGGATCGCTTGACGCTCCGTGATCGCACGTCCCCGTTGGGCCGGGACGAGCGCTTCTCCGGGTCGGGCTGGCCGCTGGAGCCAGACGAGCCCCTCGTGGAGCTCGTGCGCCCTCTCGAGCCAGGTCGCGCCATCGACCTGGTGCAGGCGGGCCCGCTGAGCCACGTGCCGGCGCAGGAGGGCTTCGGCCTCGTGGTGGTCGCCGGTGTGCACCTCGCCCCCGAAGACCGCGGACCGTACTTCGCCCGCGCCGTCGCCGCGGTGTCCCCCGGCGGCCAACTCTTCGTCTCTGGACACCACCTCGACTCCTTCGGCCGAGCCGGCCCGCCGTCCAGCAGCTCGGGAGGAGGGCGATGACCCCCGCGCCGGAGACGTCCGCCGCCCCGAGCGGCGCGGCTGGAGCCTCGAGGAGGGCAACCTCCCGCCCGCGCCCTCGTCACCGCATTGCCCTCGTCGTGATCGCCACCGCTCAGCTGATGGTGATGCTCGACCTCACCATCGTCAACATCGCGCTGCCGTCGATCCGGCGCGAGCTGCACTTCTCGACGACCAACCTCACGTGGGTCGTGGACGCGTACGTCCTGGTGTTCGGGGGTCTGTTGCTCCTCGGCGGCCGTGCGGGCGACCTGTTCGGACGGCGCCGGATGTTCGCTGTCGGGATCGCCGCCTTCGCCGGCGCGTCGCTCGCCGGCGGCATGGCGACGGACCAGCCGTGGCTGATCGCGACGCGCGCCGTCCAGGGCGTCGGTGCAGCGATCGTGTCGCCCACCGCCCTCTCGCTCGTCGTCACGACCTTCGGCGAGGGTCCGGAGCGCAACCGGGCGATGGCCGTCTACGCGGGGATGTCCGCTGCCGGAGGAGCGCTCGGCCTGCTCCTCGGCGGGATCCTCGTCGACGCCGCCTCGTGGCGCTGGGTCTTGTTCGTGAACGTCCCGATCGGCATCGCGGTCCTCGCCCTCACGCCGGTGTCGCTGCCCGCAGGACGCGGCCCGAGCATCCGCAGCCATCGGCTCGACGTCCCGGGCGCGCTGAGCATCTCCGCCGGGATGGCCCTGCTCGTCTACGGCCTGGTGAGCGCCCCGACCGACGGATGGTCGAGCGCGCGGACCGACCTCGCGTTCGCCGTCGCCGCCGTGCTCCTCGGGGTCTTCGTCGCCATCGAGCGCTCCGCCAAGGAGCCCCTCGTCCCGCTCGGCTTCCTCCGCCACCGGAACCGGGCGGCCGGCTACGGCGTCATGCTGCTCCTGGGTGCCGCGATGCTGTCGCTCGTCTTCTTCCTCACGCAGTACCTCCAAGACGTCCTCCACTACAGCCCGATCCTCGCCGGCGTGGCGTATCTCCCCATCCCCGTGACCGTCGCCGGGACCAGCGTCGCCGTCTCGCAGCTCGTGCGCCGTCTCGGCGTTCGGCGGTTCCTCGTCCTCGGCCCCGTCCTCGTGGCCCTGGGCCTCCTCTGGGTGTCCGGGGTGGACGCCACCTCGAGCTACGCCGCTGTCTTCGGGCCGCTCGTGCTCGTGGGATTGGGCATGGGGCTCTCGTTCGTCCCCCTCACGCTGAACGCCGTCTCCTCCGTGGAAGGGCACGAGTCCGGACTGGCTTCAGCCCTCCTCAACACGAGCCAGCAGGTCGGAGGCTCCCTCGGGCTCGCCACCCTCGTCACCGTGGCGGCGACCGCGACCCGCGACCAGTACGAGCACGCGCTCCGCGCGCTCCGCACGGCTGGAGCCACCCTGGGCGCGCCGCGGCTCCACGCGCTCGCCGTCGCCGCGAGCGTCCACGGCTACCAGACGGCCTTCCGCTCGAGCGCCGCGGGAGCCGCGGTCGCGTTCGTCGTGGCTGTCGTCTTGCTGCGTCCCACCGCCTCGAGGCGTGCTGCGCCGGCGGCTGAGCCGGCGGCTGATCCGGCGGCTGATCCGGCGGCTGATCCGGCGGCGCTCACCGCGGAGCACGACTGAACCAGGGTGCCTGCTGACCCCGGTCGCGCACTGCGTACCTGGTGCAATGGTCGCCCGAGCCCGGGACGCGCGGAGCTGGGACCTGTGGGCGGTCACGACCGCGCGGGTGATCTCTCCGATACCAGGACGCGCGGAGCTGGCACCGACGCACGCGGCTGCTCCACACGACCACCCACCGCGACGGCAGCCCGCCGCATCGCATCGCAGCTCAGCAGGGCCACCTTCGCATCAGCTCGCGACGCGAAGCGAGCTCGAGCTTGGCGTAGACGTGCGAGAGGTGGTGGTCGACCGTCTTGGCCGAGATGAACAGCTCGCGTGCGATCGCCGGGCTCGTCAGGCCGGTCGCGGCGAGCTCGGCGACCTGGCACTCCCGGGGGGTGAGCTCGGCGCTGCGGCCAGCACCACGACGACGCCCGCCCACGAGCGCCAGCTCGTGCTCGACGAGCCGGCCGATGCGGCGGGCGCCGACTGGCTCGACGAGCTCGAGGGCGCGCCCGAGCAGCGCGCGCGCCTCGCTCCTGCGACCACTGTGACGGCAGAAGCGGCCAAAGGCGAGGAGGGTCTCCGCCTCGGCCAGAGGCATCGGCAGCTCGCAGTGTTGCGCGAGGGCCGCCTGGAAGCCTTCGTACGCTTCCTCGTCCTGCCCCCGCAGCCAGGCGACGGTGGCGAGGCCGACATGCGCCGCGGCGCGCGGGGCGCGACAAGGGAGCCGCTGGCTCAGCTCGCTCAGCCCCAGCGAGAGCGCTTCGGCACGTTGGAGCTCGCCAGCTTGGAGGTAGGCGTCGATCGCGTCGGCGTGCCAGGGGACGACGCACGGTTCGAGGATGCCGTAGCGCTCGGCGAGCTCGGCCACCGCGTCAGCGGCGCGGGCCGCTCGCGGTGCGTCGCCCGCTGCGAGGAAGCGCCGGCACTCCAAGAGGCCCAGCCAGAGACGCAGATAGGGAGACTCGATCGAGGACTGGAGGAACTCTTCGACCTTGGCTGCCCAGCGAGCGCTCCCCTCCTCGTCGCCGAGCTCGTTGTCGACATGCGCCAGCCCGACGTAGCTGAACGGGGCGATGCTCGGGACCAGGGCTACGAGCTCGGCCGCCCGCACCAAGAGCGCCCTGGCTTCGTCGAGCTTGCCGATCCGCCACAGCGCGTCGGCGCGGTTGACGGCGAGCGTCTGCAAGGTGACGGCGGCGCCCTGGGACCTCGCCGTGTCCTCGAGCTGCTCGAAGCAGCGCTCGCTCTCGTCGAAGCGCTCGAGAATCTTGGCGACGTTCGCCCAGCTGAACAGTATGTCCCACTGCCACGGAGTGCGCACCGGCTGGCCGGCGGCCGGCATCTCGGCTGCGGCGAACGCCACCACCTGCTCAACGGCGGTGGCGTCGCCGCCGATGACGGCGAGATGGGCGTCAGCGACCCTCGCAGCCTCGCCGACCGCGCCGCCGGCGTCCTCGGCAAGGCCGGCGATGGCCCGTCGTGCCTCGTAGATGCCCTCGAACAGCCAGTCGATGTAGGCCGAGTCGAGCCGGATCTCGACAGCCAGGTCACGGTCGAGCCCGGCCGCGAGCATGCTGGCGCTGGCTGCCGTGCGCTTCGCCTCGGCGACGCTGGCCGAGGCGAACTGCGCCTGCGCGAGCAGGCGCAGCGAGCGCACTCGGTCGGCCACGGGGAGATCCTCCATGTGCAGGGTCTCGCGGATGGCGTCCTCCGCCGCGCCGAAGTCGCCCGTCGCCAGCCACGCCTGCGAGAGCTGCAGGCGCAGCCCCGGAGGGGCCACGCTCGACGAGATCTTGACAGCCTGTGCCAGGTGCTGCGCTGCGGTGGCGACGGCGCCGGCCGCGAGTGCCCTCTCCCCCGCCGCCGCGAGCACGCTCGCCGCCGACGCGTCCCCACTCAGGTCGGCCGACAGGGCGTGGGACAGGAGCTCCTCCGCCTCGGCGCCCCGCTCGCGCAGCAGCCGGAAGGCACTCGCGTGCAGCCCCTGGCGGACGAGGGGCGGCAGGTCCTCGTAGAGCGCCTGGCGGACGAGCGGGTGCACGAACTCCGCCTTCCCGTCGCCGGACGAGCGCACCAACCCTGCCGCGCAGAGATGCTGCAAGGACGCCGCGGCTTCCCGCTCGGATTGCCCGGCAAGCTCGTCGACGACGACGGGCCGAAACCTCGTGCTGAGCACGCTCGCCGCTCGTGCCCAGTGCAGCGCTGCGGCCCCGACCCCGGCAAAGCGCGGGAGGAAGACGCCGGTGCCGCTGGCCGAGGGGGCTGTCAGGTCCTCCCCGCGCGCCAGCGCCGCCGCGCACTCGCCGAGCAGAAGAGGATTGCCTGCTGCAGCACGGCTCGCAGCCTGCAGCTGGTCGTCGTCGGGAGCCTTGCCGAGGTGCTGAGCGAGCAGCGCGGCGCTAGCCGGGTCCGACAGGGGCGGGAGTCGCTCCACCTGGGCGACGCCGTCGTGCGCGAGCAGCATCGCCTGCTCGATCGCCGTACGGGGGAAGGGACGCATCGTGACGATGACCGTGACGGGCACGCGCTCGAGCCGCCGGCACATGAGGCAGAGCAGCTCGATCGAGTCCGGGTCGGCCCAGTGGAGGTCGTCGACCGCCAGGAGCAGGGGGCCCTCGACGCCGCCGTCGAGCCAGTCGAGCAGCTGCTCGTAACGGCGGACGCGGGCGTCGCCGGGGTGGCGGCTCAGCCTGCGCCCCTCGTGGTCCCTCGGTGGAGCGATTGCCAGGCCCGCTTGGCCGAGCAACCGGTCGAGCACACCAAAGGGGATCGAGCCTTCGATCTCCGAGCACACGACGTGTGCGGTGCGAACGAAGCGTCCCGCCTCGAGGAGGTGGGCAAGCAGCGTCGTCTTGCCAAGACCGGCCTCGCCGACGAGGGCCAGCACGCCGGACCCACCCTCGCTCGCACGCCGTAAGGCCGCGTCGATCGCGACCAGCGCGCTCTCTCGCTCGAACAGTGCCGTCACGCCGCCCCTCCGAACCAGGGCTCGACATTAGCCGTCCTCTCGCAGCAGAGGCCCCTGATCTGCCCGCGCATCGGGAATCTCACCCATCCGGAGGGGGGCAGACCCCCCCACGACGGCCGCTGTCGAGCTCCACCACATCGTGGGACGCGGTCGCTGTCGACCTCAGGCGCGCCGGAAATGGGCAAGCTGCCCGATGCCAAAGCGGTCGCCGCCTGCGTAGGGTCGTTCAAGCGCCGCGCGCTGGTGAAAAAAGGGGGATGCGATGGAGCTGAGCAAGCTCACCAAGCTCGACTATTGGACGGCCGGCATTGCGCTCGCGCTGGCAATCGACCTGCTGGCTTTGCCATGGGTCGACTTCTCGATCGGACCCTATTCGTACTCGACCTCCGGCATTGGGAGCCCGGACGGCGTTCTCGGGGTGCTGGCGCTGCTCCTTGCGCTCGCAGTCGGCGCGGACGTGCTCCTCGCGCGCCTCGCGCCGTCCCTGCGCGTCGCCGCGCTCGAGGCGGTCGGGCACGGGCGCGCCCGACTCCTCGCCGCCGCTGGCGCCGGCGTGCTCGTCGCGCTGAAGCTTCTCCTGCACCTCCACCCGAGCTACCTCGGCGCCGGATGCTGGGTCGCGCTGGTGCTCGCAGTCGGCCTGGTCGTCTTGACCGTTCGCCTGCGGGTGCAGCCCGAAGAGGTCGCTTCGCGCGGGAGCGGGGCGGCGCCGGCGAGCCCGCAAGCTCCCGGCACGAGCGCCTGAGCATCGGTGCCTGAGCATCGGTGCCTGAGCATCGGTGCAGCCGTCGATCGCAGCCGTCGATCAAGGAGGGTGAGATGAACCAGCAGGTCCGCAAGCGCTTGGTCCGTGCCTGCACCCTGGGGGTGTTCGCCGCGGCGGCTCTTGTCGCGTCCGGCGCGACGGCGCCGCTGGTGGGCGCGACGCAGCAGACTCCGCAGATTCCGACGCGCCAGCCCAGCTGTACCTGGCCGGTCTCGAGCAGGCAGGTCGGCGCCGCGCTCGGGTACCACGTAAAGAGCGCGGCGGCACCCATGCAGTTCACCGAGCCGACGCCCAGCGGCAAGGTCCACTGGATGATGTGCGCGTACTACGGCAACGTCGGCACAAAGGCCGCGCCGATCACCGACGTCATCATCGAGTACTTCGGCGGCGTGGGGAACCAACAGATGTTCACGTACCTCGAGCGTGGCTTCGACATGGCAAAGCACATCAGCCACGTGACCACGGTGCGCGGCATCGGTTCTGAGGCCTTCTACGCGATCGTCTCGCACCAGACGTACCTGTTCGTGCACGCGGGAACCACCATGTTCATCGTGTTCGCGCCGCGCCCACCGGCGAAGGTGATCGCTCTCGCGAGGATCGTCGCCCGCGCACTGTAGGACGGATCGCCTGGCGCCGGGCCAGCGCGCCGAGCGCCGGGCCAGCGCCTCTCGCGTGCTCTACGCGCCATGATCCTCGGGGGAGCCTGTTCGGGGGGGCCTCGCGCGAACCTGTTCGGGGGCAGGGATCACCTGGGGCGGACGGCGCAGGCACCGCACAGGATCCGTGCTCGGTCTCGTACCGTGACGGCCGCCGGTGATCGGGCTCCCACCACGATCACCGACCCGAGGAGCGCCCGCAACCCTGAAATCGACACGTTGGCTCGAGCTGCTCGTGAGGTGGCGAGAACCTGTGCGGCGCGAACCTGCCCACACCAGACGCCGCCTGCCCAGGGTTATCATCAATTGTGTGCCCTCGCCTGCCGATCAGCCGGCGGCCTGCTGGCCATGATTCGCGGCCGATCGCAAACCGGCCATGGTGCTGCTGTCTTGGTGTTGTCCTGGCACCGGGCCACGACATCGATCTGCCGAAGCCCGAACGTCGTCGGTGCCGCCTCTCTACGGGACAGGCGCAGGCCACCTACCAGCGCCGGCAGGTGACGGTTCATCGGAAGAGGGAGGTCCTGTCATGGCTCGCAAGAAGGTGCTGGTGCTCGGGGGGAACTTTGGCGGGCTGACGGCCGCGCTGGCCGTCCACCACGAGCTGGAGGGCGACGTGGAGGTGCGCGTGGTCTCTGCTTCCGATCACTTCTTGTTCAACCCCTCGCTCATCTGGCTGCCCTTCGGCAAACGGAAGGCCGCCGACATCACCTTCCCGCTCGCGCCGACCTTCGAGGCCCACGGGATCGACTTCGTCCACGGCGAGGCGACGCACCTCGATCTCGCGGACAAGAAGGTCACGACGAGCGCCGGCACCTACGGCTACGACTACCTCGTCATCGCTACCGGCTACCGCAACGACTACGACGTCGTGCCGGGCCTCGGGCCGGGCGGCAACGCCTACGGGATCACGACGCTCGAGGACGCGATCCGGGCCGGCGAGGGCTGGCAGCACTTCCTCGAGGCCCCAGGGGACATCGTCGTCGGTGCCACCCAGGGCGCGGGCTGCTTCGGCGCCGCCTACGAGTACCTGTTCAACGTGTCCCACCAGCTGCGCAAGGCAGGCCTGAAGAAGCAGGTCAAGCTCACCTTCGTCTCACCTGAGCCCTTCCTTGGCCACTTCGGGATCGGGGGGCTGCCGCATGGGGAGAGCCTGCTCGGCATGTTCTTGAAGAAGGAGCGGATCACCGCTCACATGGATGTCGGCGTTGCGCGCGTCGAGGAGGGTCGGGTCGTGCTGGCGGACGACCAGGCGATCGCGTTCTCCTACGCCATGTTCGTGCCGCCGTTCCTCGGCCAGGAGGTGGTGCAAGCCGCCACACAGATCGCCGATCCCAAAGGCTACGTGAAGGTGCGCGACACCTACCAGACCGCGGCCTACGACGACGTCTACGCGGTGGGCATCGCCGCGGCGGTCCCGGTGCCCTGGCAGACCTCGACGCCGCTCGGCATCCCGAAGACCGGCTTCCCGACCGAACGAATGGCGCACGTCGCGGCGAAGAACGTGGCGGCCCAGATCCGCGGCGGGCAGCCGCAAGCCCACGAGGAGTTCGGCGACATGCCGGCGGTGTGCGTGATGGACGCCGGCAACAACGGGGTGATCATCCTCGCCGACAAGATGCTCCCGCCCCGCAAGCACGGGGTGCTCATCCCTGGGCCGCAGGCCCACGCGATGAAGCTCGCCTTCGAGAAGTACTTCTTGTGGAAGGCCCGCCACGGCTACGTCAGCCTCCCGTGACGTGCCGGCACGGGCGGAGCGACGGGCCACAACCCGGCCCGAGGCGGACGGCACCGGCCGTCGCATGGCGGCCCTGGGCGACCGAGGCGATCGAGCGGTCCAGCCCGCGTGCAGTCGACGAGGAGGCGGCCCGCTTCGCAAGGGAGCTCGTCGCCTTGGCCCGTCCCGAGTCGGTCAACCGGGCCAAGGCGTTCTTGTTCGCGGCCTCCCGCCTGGCTGCCTTCCCGAGTCCGTCTGTTTGGAGTTCACTGCCGAGGTGGTGGTGCGCGCCTCTGTGATCGAGCCGTGCTGTGCGTGTTCGCTCAACGCGGCGTCGGCCGCGACGCGCCGCACGGTGCGGACGAACCTGCAGGCCATCGCCCGGCACGTCGGACCTTCGGGGCGGACGCGCCGCGCCTGTCGCGCGAGCGGGCCAAAGATCCCTACAGCCGCGGGGAGATCGCCGGCTACCTCGCGCTCTGCGACGCCCAGCCGACGCCGGCACGCCGGCTGCGTGCGTCAGTGCTCGTCTCACTCTCAGCAGGCGCAGGCCTCGTCGGCCAGGACCTGAAAGGGGTCGCCGGCCCCGACGTCGTGGCGCGCTCGGGGGGCGTCGTCGTCTGCGTGTCCGCCGGCCCGCGTCCGCGGGTCGTGCCGGTCCTCGCCCGCTACCACGACCGGCTGCTCTGCGCCTCGGACTACGCGGGAAAAGGGCTCCTCGTCGGCGGCACATCGACGTCGAGGCGCAACGTGACGATGCCCCTCACCGCGTCGCTCTCGGGCGGAAGAGACCTTCCACGCCTCGACATCGCACGGCTGCGGGCGACGTGGTAGTGCGAGGTGGCGCAGAGGATCGGGCTCCGGGCCTTCATGGACGCTGCCGGCATCACCTGCTCGCAGCGCCTGGGCGACTTGGTCGGCCACCTTCGGAACCTGACAGAGACGCGCTTGGTCGCGCTCATCGGGGGACTGGGCTGAGCCGCGCACGCAGGCGTCAGGCCATCGAGACCGTGATCGGCGTGTCGGGGGTGACCGCGATCCTCGAGGCGCACATGCCCTCTGGGAGCCGCCCCCGCCAGCTTCGGGGGCCACGGTGCTGTTGGCCATGGCCTTTTCCATCGACTTCCATCGACGAGGGCAGACCCGCGCACCTTGCGGCCCGATGGCGGACGCTCGAGGACCTGCCCGATGCGACAAGAGTGCGTCTCCGGGCCGCCGTCACACAGACAGGCAGCCTCCACGATGCGACCTGTCGCCAGCTCTCCCACGCGCACCTGGCGATGGTGGCGACCCTCGATCCGGCTCCTGTCCCCTCCCGACAGCGGCCTGGGGCCACGCCAAGCGCAACGCGCCCGGCGCAGCCGACCAGCTCTTCTTCGGCTACGACGGCCAGGTGGCGACGATGGTGAAAGAGGAGCGAGGGGAAGCGGTGCCCGAGCTCGTCCGCCGGATCGCCTTCGCCGCACCGAGAGAGGACTTGCCGGCCGTCATGGCGACGACGCTTGTTCGCGCGTACAACGCCGGCGTCGCCCCCGGCGATGTCTTGGCCGACTGCGGGTACTCGAACCGTGACCCCGAGACCTTCGCCTCAGCGCTCTGAACTGGCCTGGGTTTCTTGGAGGCTCTTCCGCTTTGCTCTCTCACGCCACCTCGGCGTGAGGATGGGAAGCGTAGTAGTCCGCTTCGGCTTCAGCAGGCGTGCTATATGTGAGCTCGGCGTGG
>JAKATH010000146.1 GCA_021828055.1 Actinomycetes bacterium | reverse complement strand
TCCTCGGCTCCTTCACGCCGCACTTCGCGCCCAGAGATCTCGCTCCGGCTCTGGCCGCCGGCCTCGTGTACTTCACGATCAACGTCTGTCTCGTCGCGTGCGTCTTCGCGCTGCACCAAGGTGCGCCAGTATTCAGCCTTCTCCCGGAATTCCTGAGGAGCGAAGCTCCGATGGGCCTGACGCTGCTCGCCGTCGGGCCCATCGTCCTGGTCGCGCTCGAGTTCTCGCCCTTGACCGCTCCACTGTGCCTGATCCCCGTGCTCGCGGTCCGTGCCGGAGCGCTCAGCGCCTCCAAGCGCGAGAGCCAGGCGCTGCACGACCAGTTCACCGGCCTGCCGAACCGCACCATGCTGCTCCAGCGGGCCAGGCAAGCGGTCGCCTCATCCGCCGGCGAAGCCTCGGTGGCCGTGGTCTTCATCGACCTCGACCGCTTCAAGGAGATCAACGACGCAATGGGCCATCAGGTCGGGGACCAGCTCTTGGCACAGGTCGCGGTGAAGCTCCTCGAGTCCGCCCGGCCAGGTGACACGGTCGCCCGCCTCGGTGGCGACGAATTCGCAGTCCTCTGCCCGGAGGTCCCCGACAGCGCCTCCGCTCTCGAGATCGGCAACGGTGTCGTCGCCGCGCTCACCGGAGTGATCGACATGCAGGGCGTCAGCCTGCGCGTCGAGGCGAGCGCCGGAGTGGCGCTCAGCCCGCTCCACGCCCGAGACGTCGACTCACTGCTGCAGCGTGCCGAGATCGCTCTCCACCGGGCCAAGGGGTCGAGGCGCGGCAGCGTGCTCCTCTACGACGAGCGCTTCGACGAGTCGTCGGTGGAGCGGCTGACCCTCATGGGACAGCTGTCCAAGGGTCTCGACGACGAGCTCGTCGTGTTCTACCAACCGAAGTGCCGCCTCTCGGACGGCGCCATCGTCGGGGCCGAGGCCCTCGTCAGGTGGCAGCACCCGACATTGGGCCTGCTCTCCCCCGCCAGGTTCCTCGACTCCGCCGAGAAGACCGGGCTTATCCTTCCCCTCACCGAGCAGGTGTTCCGCCAGGTCGTCGAGCAGTGGCGCCACTGGCGGGACGCCGGCTTGGACCTGTCGATCTCGGTCAACGTCTCGGCTGCGAACATCTGCGACCCCATGCTGCCCGCCGTGCTCGGCCGGGTCTTGGAGGAGCACCCGGCGCCGAGGCGGCGCTTCCTGGTCGAAGTCACCGAGACCTCCGCGGTGACCGACCTCGAGTCGGCGACCCGGGTGCTCGAGCAGCTGCGGGAGCTCGGCCTCGGCATCTCCATCGACGACTTCGGCACCGGCCACGCGTCGCTCGCCCACATCAGGGACCTCGGCCCGGTCGAGGTGAAGATCGACCGCTCCTTCGTGGCGTCCTCGACAGCGAACGACCGAGACCTCGCCATCATCCGTGCCGCGACCGAGCTCGGCCACGGTCTCGGCCTGGCGGTGGTCGCCGAGGGGGTCGAGACGGCGGAGCAGCTCGAGCTTGTCGCCGAGGTGGGCTGCGACCTCGCGCAGGGCTTCTTCATCCTGCCTCCCGTCACGGCGGACGAGCTCGCGTCCTGGGTCAGCCGCCCGCACGTCTGGCCCCGGCGCATCCGCCCGGCGTGGCCGGCGGCCGCGAGCCAGCTGGTGGAGACCTGACCCCGGCCGGCGGTCCGCCGTCACAGAGCTGGTTGACGACGCACCGACGGGCGCGCTAGAACGCTTCCCCGACGCGAGCGCGGGCCCTGCACGGCCCGTTTGGGGGGCCACCGTGAGCGAGCACGCACCAGCAGTCCAGCACGGGCCGGTCCGCCGCATCGCCACCGAGGAAGCCTTCGTGATCCCAGAGGTGGCCGCCGCACACAAGGTGATCGCCGAGGCGCCCGGCACCAGCCTGGACATCCCCCTCCTCAGAGCCATCTACGCGAGCGCGCCGGGCCGATCGGTCTTCCTCGACCGCCTCCTCGACCTCGACGAGCTGCGGATCGCCGACATGGACGCCAACGGCGTCGACGTCGAGCTCCTCTCGCTCACCGCGCCCGGGGTCCAGATGTTCGACGCCGACACCGCGACCGCGCTCGCCGCGCTCGCCAACGACCGCCTCGCCGAGGCGATCGCCCGGCACCCCGGCCGCTACGCGGGGCTCGCGAGCTTCGCGCCCCAGTCGCCCAGGCGTGCGGCCGAGGAGATGCGCAGGGCGATCGAGGACCTCGGGCTGCACGGTTTCGTGGTGAACTCGCACACGAATGACGAGTACCTCGACCACCCGAAGTACTGGCCGGTGCTCGAGGCCGCCGAGGCGCTCGGCGCCTGCATCTACATCCATCCCCGCGGCGCCTCTGCCGGGCTGGCCGACCCCCTGCGCGACTACGGGCTGTGGGCGGCGATGTGGGGCTACGGCGTCGAGACGTCGACCCACGCGGTCCGCCTCATCGCGAGCGGCGTCCTCGACCGCTTTCCCCGCCTGCAGCTCTGCCTCGGGCACATGGGCGAGGCGGTCCACTTCTGGGCCTGGCGCCTCGACTTCATGCAGCGCCGCAACGAAGACCTCGGCTGGGGGCCGCGCCTCGAGCTCAGGCCCAGCGAGTACCTGCAGCGCAACTTCGTGATCACGACGAGCGGCCTCGAGTCCCATCTGGCCCTCGACTTCTCGATCAAGGCCCTCGGCGCCGAGCGCGTGCTGTGGGCGATCGACTACCCGTACCAGCCGACGGCGCCTGCGGTCGCCTTCTTGGACTCCGCCCCCATCAGCGACGAGGAGCGAGCCCTCCTCTCTCACCGCAACGCCGAGCGGGTCTTCCACATCGAGTGACCCAGAGCCGGCGGCGCTGCGCTCGCGGGGCCCTCACCCTCCCCGTCGGTCACGGCCCTCGCCGGGCGTCCCGGCGCCACCGGGCGCACGGGCGCAACGAGGGGGCGCCGGTCTCGAGGCGCCCCCTGGCAGCTCCCTGTCCCGCCCGACGAGCTTCTTGGGTCGATCAGGAGTTGTTGTTGTAGGCGTACCGCCACAGGATCGCCGGCACGACGTCCACCGCGTCGAGCGGGGTCGAGAGGCCGGGCGCGCCCGCGCCGTGGATCACGGTGTCGTAGCCGTTGATCGGGAAGAGGAACGGCCCCCACGCCTCCTTGGCGATGAGCGCCGCCGCCTTCTTGTAGTACCCGTCCCGGGCCGCTGTTGTGGTCGTCCCCGACGCCTTCAACAGCAGTGTGTCGAGCTGCGCGGAGTGGACGCCCGAGAACGGAGAGTG
>JAKATH010000056.1 GCA_021828055.1 Actinomycetes bacterium | reverse complement strand
GGTGCTCGGACACCATCTTCTCCCACTGGCGGGGATAGCCCTCCTGGAAGGGGAGGCCCTTGGCGTAGGGGCCGTAGGACACGATGACCGGGTACGTCCCGTCGTCGTCGGGCCGGAAGACGTCGGCAGAGAGGGTGAGCCCGTCGTCCATGCGGACGAGCAGGTCGTAGTCGATGCGCATGCCGTCGGTGCTCACGGTGAAACCGTGCTCGCCGAACCCGGCCGACTGCCCCGCTGCGGTCACTCGCCTGCCCTCCTTACCCGGCGCCGGGCCTCATCCTGGCACGGCGCTGTCGGCGCCTGAGCCGTCGAGCGCCCCGGCCGCCCGGCGCGTGGAAAGCTGCGGGTCGACCGAGGCCGAACAGCGGAGCATGGGAGCACGGGTGATGTCGAGGGGGAAGCTGCGCTCGGCCTGGGAGCCGTTCTCGATCGCGGCCTTCCGCTCGGTGTGGGTGGCCGCCCTCTCGGGGAACTCGGGCCGTTTCGCGGTGATCCTGGTCGCGGGCTGGGAGGCGTTCCGGCAGGGACACCACTCGGCGATCTGGCCCAGCCTGGTCAGCATGCTGATCCTCCTGCCGACGGCACTGCTCGGTCTGCCGGCGGGGGGACTGGCGGATCGCTTCAACCGCGCCAAGCAGACTGCGACGGGCCAGGTCGTGGCCGCCGTCGCGACGGCAGGCGCTGCTGCGTGCATCTTCACGCATACGGCGAGCCTCGCCACGACGCTCGGCGCGGCCGCGCTCGTCGGCGTCGCCAACGCGATCCAAGGCCCTGCCTGGCAGGCGCTCATCCCCGGTCTCGTGGGCAGGGAGCGCATGGCCAGTGCCGCGCTGTCGACCCGGATCGCCCAGCAGGGTTCGGAGCTGGTGGGTCCGGCGATCGGGACGGCGATCCTGACCACGGCGGGACCGGGCTGGACGTTTCTCTGCTGCTCCTTCTTCTACGCGGTGGGCGTGGTCCTGATGGCTCGGGTCCGAGGGCAGGCCCGGCCAGCTCCCCGGGCCACCGCCACGACGATGTGGCACGAGGTGAGGGATGGGGTCTCCTACCTTCGGACGACCTCGCCGCTCGGCCTGCTCTTCGTCTGGGTGACCCTGCACTGCTGCCTGACGATGGCCACCTTCGGCATCCTCCCGACGATCGCGACCGTCAACTTCGGCGGAGCGGCGGGGGCCTACGGGCTCTTGCTGACCGGGTTCGGTGCCGGGTCCATCATCGGCCCCTTGCTCATGCTGGGGCTCTTCGACCGCGCTCGCCCGGGCCGGACCCTGTGGGTGACGGGGGTGCTGTCGGGCGCGCCGCTGATCGTCGTCGGGTTGAGCCACCTCGAGTGGCTCTCGGTCGCAATGGAGTGCCTGGCCGGGATCGGGCAGGCCGTGTTCATGGCCGTGATCTACGCCAGCGTGCAGGCGTGCGCGCACGACGCCGTGCGCGGCCGGGTCGCAAGCATCCAGCTCACGAGCACCACGGGCGCGATGGGCTTGGCCAGCATCGGCTGGGGTGCGTTGGCCGGCGCGGCGTCGGTCGGTCTCGTCCTCGCCGTCCCCGGTGCCTTCTTCGTCCTCGTCTGCCTCGTGCTGACCAAGAGCGTCTCGGGGCTCGACCGGGCAGTCGACCGTCACACGGGCGTCGCGCCAGCCGCACCGGCCGGCGTCGGGGTGCATCTGGGCGATGGACCGCTGCCCGCCCAGCGTGGGTCGGCGATCGGTGGCTGAGCACCTGCTGCCGATTCGCCGGCCGGCGTCGTCGACGCGCCCATCGTGGACCAACCGGCGGTGGACGGCTCCGTCGCCGACGGCCGCATAGCCGGCGGTTCCGTCGACCTCGATTCGCCCACGCGCTGGTGGCCGATCGCCATCGCCGAGACCGTCGCCACCACGACCGTCCAGAGCAGGGCGACCGCCGTGAGGTGGACGTCCTGCCAGGTCGCCTTCGCCCTGGTGAGGGCGCTCGCGGCACCGAACGCGGCGACGACGACGTAGAGGCCCATCGACGCGAGGGCGCCAGCGCGCCACGCACGCCAGCCGGCCGTCGTTCGCCACCGACTGGCTACGAACCCCACGAGGCTGATGCCCGCGACGCCGGCGAGCGAACGATGGAGCAGCTGCCAGTTGGCGAGATCCGGCGCCGACGACGGGCACAGGGGCCACGCCGGGCAGGCGCCGCCTGCGCTGTTGGCGACGATGAGACTGCCGCCCACGACGGTGGCGAGCATCGACAGGACCAACGCCCATCCCCACCGCCCCACAGCCGCTGGGAGCCACGGGCCGCGCGGCGCAAGCATGGCGGTGACGGAGGTCACGACCGTCACCCCGAGGAAGGTCAGCCCCACGACCAGGTGGACCGCGACCGTCCACGGGGCGTTCTTTGCCAGCACGGTCAGCGCACCGAGTGCCGCCTGCACGACGACGAGGAGCGCTGCGGCGGCGGCGGGGCCGAAGGCCATCCTGCGAGCGTGGGCTCGCCACGCCGCGAGCGCCGTCGAGAAGGCGGCGACGCTCACGATTCCCGCCAGATAGCGGTGCGATTGCTCCAGCAGGGCGTGGTACTGGTCGATGGGGCCCACCTGGCCGAAGCAGAGGGGCCAGCTCGGGCAGCCCATCCCTGAGTTCGTGACCCGCACGGTGCTGCCCAGCACGACGAGCGCGAAGGTGCTGATCGTCGTCGTGATCGCCAGGGCCAAGACGATGCGGTCCGCCCTCGTGCCCGCCCCCGAGCCACCCACCGTCGGTCGCGGGGACGGCTCGACGTCGAGCGACGACACCCCGTGGTGCTGCACCCCGACCACCTCCTCGCGCCGCGAGCATCCAGCACGCCGCGAGCACCTGGTGCACGAGAGCCCGTGCACCCACGACGCGAGCAGCGCGCTCGTCCTCGCCCGACCGTGCGGCCCGCCGACCATCCCGTTCGTCCGGCTCGACCGACCGGCTCGACCCTACATTGACCGGATCGCTCGACATGAGGTCCCCGGGTCGCGATGGACGCGTGCGAGCAGGCTCCGCTCCTCGGGATCGACCTCCACGGCCGACCTCGGGCAGCCGATGCGCCGGCCGCCTCCGCTTCTATGCTTCACACCTGCCTCCCGATCACGCCGACGAGTCCCGACGAGCGCCACTGCGTTTCATCACGCCGCCGACCCTCTGCGCTCCGTCGCGGGGCGGTTCGACGCTCCCCGACCGCTCTTCATGTCCGCTTCGGAACCGTTGAGCGCGGACGACGTCCGCGACGCCGCCGTCCGTCTCCGAGGCGTCGCCCGCCGCACGCCGGTGGTCCGGTCGCGTACCCTCGACGGCCTGGCCCGGCGGGCCGTGTTCTGCAAGTGCGAGAACTTCCAGCGCGTCGGCGCCTTCAAGCTGCGGGGCGCCTACAACGCGATGTCGCGCCTTCCGGGGGACCGGCTCGCCTCGGGGATCGTCACCTACTCGTCGGGCAACCACGGTCAGGCGGTCGCCCTCGCCGCCCGGGAGCTCGGCACCCGGGCGGTCGTCGTGATGCCCGAGGACGCGCCCCGCTCGAAGTCCGATGCCGTCGCCGGCTACGGCGCCGAGATCGTGCGCTACGACCGGGGGAGCGGGGATCGGGCGGCAGTGGCCGCGGAGCTGGCCGCGGCGCAGGGCTTGACCCTCGTCCCCCCCTACGACGACCCGCACGTCATCGCGGGCCAGGGCACGGTCGCGCTCGAGCTCCTCGCAGAGGTCGAAGAGCTCGACGCGCTCGTCGTCCCGGTCGGCGGGGGAGGGCTGATCGCGGGCTGCGCCACGATCGCTGCGGCGATGCGCCCCGGCCTCCGGGTCGTCGGGGTCGAGCCCGAGGCCGGAGACGACACGAAGCGCTCGCTCGCGGCAGGGGAGCGGGTCCGGGTCCGCACGCCGCGCACGATCGCCGACGGCCAGGCGGTGGAGATCCCCGGCGAGCTGACCTTCCCGATCATGCTCCGGCTCGTGCACGGCGTCGTCCTCGTGAGCGACGCCGAGATCGTCGACGCGATGCGCTTCGCCTTCGACCGGCTGAAGCTCGTCGTCGAGCCGAGCGGGGCGTCGGGGCTCGCCGCGGTCCTCACCGGGCGCATCGACGAGGTGGCGCCGGCGGCTCGGCGCGTGGGCGTCGTCCTCTCGGGCGGCAACGTCGACACGACCCGCTTCAGGGAGCTCCTCGCCGCGACGCCGTGACCGCCCACCGGGCAGTCCGACCTGGGCCACTTGCGCCGGGGTCCCGGCGTCCGCCACCATCTGGCCATCACCGAGCGCACCTACCGGACCGCCGTCGGCTCGCAGACGGTCGACCTGCCGCTCGTGCAGGTGGCACCCGACGTCACCATCGCACTGCTCATCTGCGTCGACCACGGGGTGGCCTTCTCCGAGCGGGCAGGCGGGGAGCTGGCCGACCTGCTGCGCGACGCCCGGCCGGAGGTGGTGGTCTCCGTCGCGACGATGGGGATCCCGCTCGCCATCGAGGTCACCCGGGCGCTCGGGCTCGACGACTACGTCATCCTCCACAAGACGCCGAAGATCCATCTCGGCGACGAGTGGGCGGAGCCGGTCCGCTCGATCACGACCGGGGCCGACCAGATGCTCCGCCTGGACCCGGCGCGGGTCGACGCGGTGAAGGACCGACGGGTGGCCGTCGTCGACGACGTGGTGTCGACGGGGGCGTCGCTCCAGGCGTCATTGAACCTGCTCCGCCGTGCGGGTGCCGAGCCCGTCGTGGTGGGTGCCTTCCTCACCGAGGGCGAGCAGTGGCGGCGGGCGCTCGGTGCCGACGCGGAGCTGGTGCGCGCGCTCGGCGCGATCCCGCTCTTCCGCGACCGGCCGGACGGCGGCCTGGCAGAGGACTGGCTCGGCGACGCGTGAGGCGGCCGGTCAGGCCGAAGGGTCCTCCCCGGCGTCGGCTCCGGGGTCGTGCCCGGCGTCGGCCCCAGGGTCGCCCCCGCCGTCACGCCCGCTGTCGCGTCTGAGGAGCCGCTCAGGCGCCTCCGCCACCCGACGCGCGACGCCGGTGCCCTTCCTGAGCGCTTCGGTCATCCGCCAGCTGCGCGAGGAGAGCACCTCGTCGAGGCGCGCCTCGAGGTCGGCCCGGGCCGCCTCGAGCGCCGTCGCAGACTCGTCGGCGATCCGGCGCCGGTCCTCGGACACCGCGAGCTCGCCGGCCAGCCGGTCGCTCTCGGCGTGCAGCTGGTCGATCGCGCTGTGCGCGTGGGCGAGCTCGCCCGCCAGCCGGTTGGCCTCGCCGGTGAGCCTGGCGATCTCGTCGCGCAGCTGGCCTGCCTCGGCGTGCAGCTGGTCGATCTCACTGTGCGCGTGGGCGAGCTCGCCCGCCGCCCGGTTGGCCTCGGCGGTGAGCCTGGCGATCTCGTCGCGCAGCTGGCCCGCCCCGGCGTGCAGCTGGTCGATCTCGCTGTGCGCGTGGGCGAGCTCGCCTGCCAGCCGGCCTGCCTCGCCGGTGAGCCGGGTGATCTCGTCGCGCAGCTGGGCCGTCTCCTGATCTCGCAGCTCGAGCCGCAGCTCGAGCTCGGGGACTGCGTCGAGCCGGCGGAGGAGCTCGTGCAGCCTCGACACGTACCCTGCGTCGAGGAGGAGAGGCCTCGAGTCCCATTGCGCGACGATCTGGCGCCGCGTCTCCTCCCAGACCTCCGGCGGGTGCACGGTCTTCGAGTTCTCCGCGTTCGCCCAGACGCGCAGCATCGCGGCGATCGTCGGCGCGCTGGCCACGCCGCAGATCTCGGCGGAGCGCAGCAGGTGGTCCCAGTCCTCGAGCACGGGGAGGGACTCGTCCCATGTCTGGCCGAGGTCGGTGACCACCCATCGCGGGACGGCGTAGCCGTTGTTCGGCGTGAGGTTGTCGCGCAGGTGCGCGATGTGGTCGAACGTGAGCGGGTAGTCCACTCGGGGCCTGCTGAGGACGTCGTAGCCGTCCTCACCGGCCCACGCGCCCGCCGCCGCTGCGATCTGCTGGGTCGCCACGCCCACTCGCAGTGCGTGCCCGGGCGTGCGCTGCGCCTCGGCGCGCAGCGTCTCGACCCAGTGGGCGAACACGAGGTCGTCGTCGTCGAGCGTCGCGAGGTAGTGCCCCCGCGCGGCTCGTGCCCCCAGATTGAGCGGCCGGCATCGTCCGCCGCCGGAGACCTCCACCACGCGGACCCGGTGCGCAAAGGTCGGGTGGAACGCGGCGACCAGCTCCTCGATGCCGCCGGCCACGCCGGGATCGGGATCGTGGACGATGACGAGCACCTCGAAGTCGGCGCAGCGCTGCGCGGCGAGGCAGAGGAGCGTCTCTTGGAGCGTCTCTTGGCGCTTCCCCTGGGTCCGCACGAGCACCGACAGGAACGGCGCCGCGGTGCCGGCGTCGTCCCCAGGGTCGGGAGTCTCGGGCATCACCGCCTCGTACAGCCGCACGAGCCGTACGACGGACGCACCCGGCCCTGCCAGCTCCCGCAGCGCGGCGAGCTGCGCGCCGACCGGGGTGGTCCGCACGAGCGGCGTCGCGTCCGGCGGGAAGTGCTGGTCGGATTCGCGGAGCGTCACGTCCTGTGCGTCCACCTCCGCCCAGCCGAACGCGGCCATGGTGGAGCCGAGCGAGGTGGCGGAGAAGCGCCGGAGGTGGGCGTCGTCGAGCACGCCGCCGGGCCGGGGCTCCCAACGTCCGAGGAGCAGCTTCGTCCCGACGTCCACGTGGGTGACGTTGGGCACGCCCAGCGCGAGCGGCGCGCCGGTCTGCTCGCCGAACCAGTGCGCGGCCCGGAGCAGCGCGGCGGGGTCCGAGACCCGCGCCGGCAGGTCCCCGAGCCACACCGCCGCCACGTGGCGCTCGCCGGCGGCGACCACGAGGGACTCGAAGACGGCGTCGGGGTCCGAGAGCTCGCCGGTCACGGCCTCGGCGCCCAGGGCGCTGAGCCGCTCGGCCCCCGTCTGGTCGGCGGCGACGCAGAGGGGGACGAGCCCCGACGCGTGCAGCGCCGCGACCGCTCCGCCGTCGTCGGCGACGAGGTCGACCACGACGGCCCCCGGCGCGCACCCGCGGCGGCGCAGCAGCTCGAGAAGCGCCTGCGCGAGGTCGGAGGGAGGACCGCTCATGGTTCGGCGTCGCTCATGGTTCGGCGTCGCTCATGGTTCGGCGTAGGAGAAGCGGTGGCGCGCGTAGTCGTCGCCGTGGAACTCCCCGACGCGGTGGTCGGGGTCGATCGGCTCGGGCATCCCTCCGGCCTCGATGCGCGCGCGGAGCGCGGCCGCCGCCGTGCGCGAGACCACGTCGCTGGCCGCCTCGAGGCGCGCGAGGCGCTCGAGCGCCAGGTCCTTGCGGCCGTAGCGCCAGGGGAGGAGGACGCTCACGATCGCCGACTGCTCGAGCTCTCGCGCCCCGGCGCGGATCACGCCCGTCTCGTCGAGCCGCTTGTCGTGGAAGACCCGCGCGGAGGGGCGGTGGACGACCCGCCAACCGGCCAGCCGCGCGCGCCAGGACAGGTCGACGTCGTCGCCGTGGAGGAAGAAGAGGTCCGTGTCGAACCCGCCGGTCGCCTCGAGCACCGCTGCGCGCACGAGGAAGCAGGAGCCCGACGCCCAGCTCACGTCCCCGGTCAGAGGGTCGTGGGCCTTCGGGTGCTCGAGGGGGAGCTGGCGAGCCTCTGCGATCCCGACGCCGTCTTGGGCGATGCCGGCCACGAGCTCTGCGACGAGGTGCGGCGACGCGTAGGTGTCCGGGTTGACCACGAGGACGACGTCCGCCTCCGAGTCGGCGAAGAGCCGGTTGTGCCCACCTGCGGAGCCGAGATTCGCCCCGAAGTGGAGGTAGCTGACCCGGCTGAAGGGGTTCGGACCTTCGCCGAGCAGCTTCTCGGCGCTCTCGACGGGCTCGGGCGAGCAGTCGCCCACGGCGAGCTCGGCCGAGGAGATCGCGCCCGACCCGAGGGCGAGGGCGCACGCCGCCGAGACGCCGCGGACGAACCGCACGACGTCGCCAGGGGAGTTGTCGAACAGGACCGTCTGGACGCGAAGGGACGGGCACGCCCGCTGCGCGCCGGGTTCGCTCATCGCCGGGCGAGGTTACCCGCGCCCGGGCCGGACGCCGGGCGACGGGTCCGTGCCCGGGCGGTTCCCCGGCACCCGCCCGAGGAGCCAACGGTTCCCCGGCACCCGCCCGAGGAGCCAGCGGTTCCCCGGCACCCGCCCGCGCCACCCGAGGAGCCTGCGGGGCGGCGGCGGGTCGACCGACTCCCCGGGGAACGGGTTCGCGGGCAGCGCCGCGGCGCTCAGACGCTCGACGAGCAGGCGCCGGTCGAGCTCTTCGAGGGTGCTGAACCGGTGCAGGGACTCCGCGCTCCACAGGAACGCCGAGGTGTCCGAGTAGTGGTCGTAGTGCACGTGCCAGCCCTTCTCGCGCTCTTCGGGGCTGAACCGGCCCAGGCGCTCGGTGAGCACCTTCCGCCGCCCGTGGGACGTGGAGCGGATTGGGTAGTGGCGCAGGAGAAACCGGTAGGGGAAGATCCGCCTGCCGGGGAACGCCGCGTCGTGCCCGCCCGAGGACGCGAAGCGGACCGGCTCGGGCTGGGGCTTCCACGCCTTCTGCTGGCGGAACGCGGCGTGGTGGTCGCCGAACTCGAACCAGGGGAACGAGTCCTGGAGCCGGCCCGCTCCTTGCCAGCGCTCGTCGACCGGCCGGAAGTTCATGACGACGTGGTCGACGCAGTTGAACCCGAACTGCTCGACGCAGTAGAGCGCGCGGCGCAGCGGCACGCCGGCCCACGGCGACTGGCGGATCTCGTCGGCGTCGTGGTTGACCACCCAGTCCGCACCTGAGCGGTGCGCGACGTCCTCCACCCGCATGAGCAGCTTCTCGAGCTCGAAGTAGGCGGGTGGCCCAACCTCTGGGAAGCGCTCGAGGGTGATCCCGCCGTCGTGCGCAGCCCGGGCGGTGGCGATGGCGAACGTGTCGTCCGTGGACCAGTTGTCGATGAGGTGGACCCGGATCCCGTCTCCGCGCAGGCGCGCCAGGAGATCCTCGACGATGTCCGCCTCGTTGAAGGTCGTCACGATCGCCAGGATGTCGAAGCCCTGCGGCGTGGGGCCGACCGCCGAGGGGTCCCACCGGTCGAACACCGTGACGGGCACCCGCTTCGCAAGCATGGAGGGGCCGCGGCCCGCGCGCCCGCGGAACGCGACGTGCGCGCCCGCGCGGCGCGCCGAGAGCTCGTCCCACCACGCAGTGCTCGGTCCGACCCGCACCGTCACCGGGGCGGCCGCCGACGGCAGTGCGAACGGGTGCCAGAGCAGCTCGGGCGGGTCCGCGCCCGCGTCGGCGAGGACCCGCCCGAGGTAGCGGGCGAACGCGCGGGCGACGCAGGGCCCAGGGGCGACGTCGCCCGCGGGAAAGGGTCGGCTCACCGGCGGGCTGCCCGCCGGGGCGGGTGCTCGTGGGTCGGCCCGGGCACGGACGTCGAGGCTACCGCCGGCCCGGGAGACGGTGGCAGGCAGTTCCATGCCGTGCGCTCCGCGGTGCCTGTCTCGTGCGACGATGACCCGGTGGGCCCACCTCCGCGCCGGCACCGGCTCGCCTCGGCGCTCGCGCAGCGCGGCGTCCTTCGGCGCCTGGGCGAGCGGCTCGTCGATCTCGACGCCGCGCTGAAAAGGCGCGTCGGGTTGCCGCCCCCGCCCGGCGCACCGCCGAGCCCTGGGGTACCGACCCCGCCCGACGCACCGCCGACCGACGACGCACCACCCGCGCCCGCGCCAGACGCACCACCCGCGCCCGGGGTGCCGGCGACCGTCGCGCCGTTCCTCTCGCTCTATCCCCCGGGCCACTTCTACTCCCCGGTCCCGGACCTGGAGGAGATCGAGGCGCAGACGGACCGGCTGTTCGGCCCGGGTCGGGAGCTGCCCGGCGTCGAGCTGCACGTAGCCGAGCAGCTCGAGCTGTTCCGCACCCTCGCGGCGCTCGCCCGGGAGGCCCCGCTCCCCGTCGCCCCGGGCGAGACCGCCCGCTACGGCGTGGACAACCCGAACTACGGGATCGGCGACGCGTCGATGCTCCAGGCGATGCTGCGGCACCTCCGTCCGGCCCACTACCTCGAGGTGGGCAGCGGCTACACGACCGCCCTCGCGCTCGACACGAACGAGCGGTACCTCGACGGCGCGATGACCGTGACGGCGATCGAGCCCCACCCCGAGCTGCTCCGGGGCGTGCTGCGCGCGGACGACCGCGTGGAGGTGCTCTCAGAACCCGTGCAGTCGGTGCCGGTCGAGCGGTTCCGCGCGCTCGGGCCCGGCGACGTCCTGTTCCTCGACTGCTCCCACGTGCTCAAGACGGGGAGCGACGTCCAGCACCTCTACACGAACGTCCTCCCGGTCCTCGCCGCCGGTGTCCACGTCCACGTCCACGACGTCTTCTGGCCCTTCGAGTACCTCCGCCACTGGATCGAGGCCGGACGCGCGTGGAACGAGGCGTACCTCCTCCACGCCTTCCTTTCCTTCAACGACGCGTTCGAGATCGTCTTGTGGAACCACTACCTCGCGGTCGAGCACCGCGACGTGATCGCGGCGGAGCTCCCCCAGATGCTGGCGACACCGGGCGGGGCGATCTGGCTCAGGCGCTCATGAAGGCGCACGCTTCGCGCCGACCCCGGGGGTGAAGCTCACGCATCTTGCGTCCCGATGTGATGATGTCTCCATGAGGACCACGGTCACCCTCGACCCCGACACCCAGGCGCTCGTCGAGCGGAGGATGCGCGAACGCGGGCAGTCGTTCGAAGACGTCGTGAACGACGCGATCCGCGCGGGTCTTGCCTCCGCCGGCGCGCGGCGACGGTTCAGCACGCCGACCGCGGACCTGGGCGTGCCCGCCGTGAACCTGGACCGGGCGCTCGCCCTCGCGGCCGAGCTCGAGGACGAGGAGCTGGTCCGCACGCAGCGCGCCGGCCAGTGAAGCTCGTCGACGCGAAGGTCCTGTAGTACGCGGTCAACGAGGTCGAGCCCCGCCACGTCGAGGCGCGCACCTGGTGGCGCTCGCCGTGGAGCACGATGCGACGATCGTCAGCTACGACCGGGACTTCCAGCGGTTCGCCGGCGTGCGCTGGAGCGAGCCGGGGCTCGGGCAGGCGCGCCGGGCCCCCCGCTGAGCGCGCCACGGGGTCACCGCGCCCTGGCGTGCGCGGGGGTCCGCCAGCGCGGCGGGGCGGGTGTCGAGGCGCCCGGTGAGGCGGGAGGTGAGGCGGCGCCGCCGGCGCCCGGGCGGCGTCGCGGGCGGCGCCGTCCCCACGCGGCCCATCCGAAGGTGGCGACGATCGCAGCGCCCGCCACCGACGCGACGACGAGCCCGACGGAGAGGAGCCCGGGCGAGTAGCGGAGCACCACGACGTGGCGTCCCGTGGGGACGACGGCCGAGAGCAGGAGTGTGTCGTAGGTGTGGATGGGGAGCGGCCGCCCGTCGATCGACGCCCGCCACCCGGGCACGGCGGTGACGCGGAGCACGAGGAGCGAGCGCGCGTGCGCGTCGATGTGCACCGTCCATGTGCCCGACGGCGCCTCAGTCGCCGGTTGGACCACCGGGGGGGACGCCGCGCTCCCCTCCCAGCTGTTCGACCAGCCGCCGGTGCCTCCGGTGCCGCCGGTGCCGCCGGTGCCGCCGGTGCCTCCGGTGCCGCCCGAGGCGCCCGCACCGCCGGTGCCGCCCGCACCGCCCACAGTGCCCGAGCCGCCGCCGAGCGGGACGAGCGTCGCGCGGCCCGAGTCGGGGACCGCGTAGAGACCCTCGCCCCGGATCGTGGCCACGAGCGTCGTCCCAGTGGGCCCGGGCTTGCCGGCGGGCTCGAGGACGTAGGCCGCGCCGAAGAACCGAGCCGCCCGCAACGACGAGATCTCGGGGCAGAAGAGCGCGTTCTCGCCGGCCGGAGGGGTCTTGGAGGTGCCGAGCAGCCCCCCCAAGGCGGCGTAGTACTGCGTCGTCATGATCGGGTCGTAGTCGGCGAGCTCGTCGACGTGGTAGGCGGCGTTCACGTCGGGCATGATCCCGAGGTCGGGGAAGGCGTGGAGGGACGGGCATGTGCCCATCGCGACCAGCTGCCCGCCGGTGTCGCGCTGGAGCGCCGCGATCGCCGCTGTGACGGGGAGCGGGTCGGGGGTGGAGGAGAGGAACCACGCGCCGCCGAGGACCAAGAAGGCCGCCTCGACCCCGACGAGGAGGGCGAGCCCGCCGCGCCCGACGAGCGACTGGGTGACCCGGACCAGCACGGCGCGCGCCGGAGCGCCGCCCTGCCCGGTTCTGGCGGCCGCCTGCTGCGGGAGCGCCACGCGCGCGATCGCGACGAGCGCGCAGGCGGCCACCCCGACGGTCGGCCAGAGGAAGCTCGCCTGGCGGACGTTGGACTGTGTGGGGGCGAGGTGGCCGAGACCGATGCCGAGGCGGACCTCGAGCACGGCGAGCCCGAGCCCGAGGAACACGGTGCCCGCGACGAGGAGGCGGTCCGTCCAGCGCCGGATCGCAGGGCCGCCCGCGCCGAGCCCGGCGAGCTCCTCGGGCGCCTTCCCCGGGGTGTCGGCCAGGGCCTGCGCGCCGAACGCGGCCAGCATCGCGAAGCCCATGTCGAGGAACGTCGTGCCGAGGTCGAGCCGGAAGACGTTCGCCTCGGGGATCTGTCGCATGATCTCGGCGACGTAGGGCAGGAACAGCACCCCGAGCAGGACGACGGTGAGGACGAGGAACGCGAGCACCTCGGGTCGCCGGCGGAGCCAGACGAGGCCGACCAGGGCGAGGATCAGGCCGACCGAGCCGACGTAGACCATCGAGACGTAGAGGTTGTCGGGGCCGATGATCGAGGCGAGGTTGGTCGGGACGCCGCTGTAGCCCACGAAGAGCAGGTGGGTGATGTCGTGCGGCGGGAGCGACGACACGTACGGCCCGTGGACGCGCGCCGAGCTCGTGAGCACCTGGCCGGCCGGCAGGTAGATCGGGGCGACGAGCCCGGTCGCCCCGACGAGCGCCAGGAGGTGGACGACCAGCGCCCGCCCCGGCGAGCCGCTCCCGGGCTCCGCGCCGGGGGCTCCCTGGCCACCTCCCCCGCGGGCGAGCCGCCCCTCACCGGCGAGCCCCCCCGCACGGGCGAGCCGCCGGTCGCCGAGGGCGACGACGGTCGCGAAGACGCCGACGAAGAGGATGAGGTAGACGTCGATCTGGGGCTCGCCGGCCGCGAACGCCAGAGCGAGGCCGAGGGCGAGGAGCGCGCCCGGCACGGCGCGCCGGCGCCGCCGGACGACGAGCGTCGACGCCACGAGGACCCAAGGGAGGAGCGAGCAGACGTCGGCCTCGTAGACCCCGAGCCAGATCGTGAAGGCGCCGCAGAGCTCGAAGATCGTCGCGCCGCAGAGCGCGGGGAGGACGCTCAGGCGGAGCGTCCGGCACAGCACGTAGGTGCCGGTGCCCGCCACGACCAGCTCGGTCGCGATGGAGGCGGTGTGGGCGAGCGCGAGCGGGAACGCGTAGCCGACGACGTTGGCGAGGCCGAAGGGGGCCGACTGGAAGTTGGAGGCGAGCGGCATCCCGAGGAGGTTGGCCGGCTGCCAGAGGGGCACGATGCCGGCGTGGACCTGGAGCCAGGAGAGGATCTGCCAGGGGATGAACTGCTGGATCTGGTCGGACGCCACCGCGTTGTGGACGTGGGGATGGGCGACGGCCGTGAGGCCGAGCTCCTGGAGGAGGTCGTAGGGCCCGATCGCCTTCCCGTGGCTCAGCGCGGGCGCGAGGAAGCCGGCGGCGCAGACGAGCAGCCACAGGACGGCGCCGGCTTCGGTGCGCACCCTGGGGGTGCCTGCCGGAGCCCGGTTCACGACCGGCGAATCTACCCAAGCGCGAAGGCGGTGCCGGAGATGCGCAGCGCGCAGGGGGTGCTGCGAACTCGGACGTCGCCTCGGCGCGGCAGCCCGGTTCGGTGCCGTCGGCGACCGGACGCCGTGGCCCGTGCCCCAGAGGCCCGCGACTACCGCACCTCGACGAAGCCGGCGGCGGAGAAGTCGCCGTCGAACGCGAGGGCTTCACGCAGACGCCGGTCCCGCATCACCTGGAAGCTCGTCGCGTCGACGAAAGAGTGCGCGCGCTCGTCGTGGCGTCGTAGCCACTTCCACGCCGACGACGTCTGTTGCTCGGTGACCTTGTGCACGACCATTCGGTTCGCGGCGGCGAGCGCCTCGATGCGATCGAGCAGGCCGACCGCGACGGGGTGGCCAGCCTTCCTGCGCAGAAAGGTCCAGGTCTCGCCCACGACCAGGTCGCTGGAAAGAAGCTGTTCGTTCGGGCCGACTCCGTCCAACGCCGCGAGCGCGACCGCGTGGTGGTGATCGTCGGGGAGTGACCACGCCACCCACCAACTGGTGTCGGCGAACTTCACGCGCCGTAGACGACCTGGTCGATCTCGCCCGGGTCGGTCGAGACCCCAGGAGGCCCGAAGCCGGCAAGCGCCCGGAGGAGGTCGCCGTCTGCTTCTGCTGAGATCGAGGGCAGGAGCCGGCTCAGCCCCTCCCGGAAGAGCTCGGACTTGGAGATACCACGTCGCCGAGCCTCTCTCGCCGCTTCCGCATCGAGCTCCTCGGGAAGAGTGATGGTGATCGTCCTCACGCTCCTATCCTACAGAGCCGCCGTGACATCGAGTACATAACCAGTGCGTCGAGCGCGCTGATCGAAGAGCCGCCGACCGGCGCGCCCTCGAGCCGAGCGGCACGACGAGACCCGGCGCCGGTCCCGCGCTCACCCCGGCGCACGCGGCCCCGGATCTGGAACGGCGGCGCGCCCCTACCGGGCCGGCTCGGCGGCGAGGAGGCGGTCCTGCTCGCCGGCCTGCTTGCGCACGCTCCTCGCGGCGAGCACCACGTAGACGAGGGCTCCGACGCCGACCCCGAGGTAGATGCTGAAGTCGGCGTATGTCGTGTGGGCCGTCACCTCGTTCAGCCACGTCGGCATGGTGAAGTAGATCTTCGGTGTCACCGAGAGGCCGGAGGCCGCGGCGAACATCCCGACGAGCTGGGCGATGATCGCTGGCCAGAAGATCCCGCCGCTCCGGTAGTAGAGCGAGTCGCGTCCGGTGCGCTGGAGGTGGGACGGCAGGTACCGGAACCGGCGCAGGATCCAGTCCATCATGTAGATCCCGAACCACGGGGCGATCCACACGATCACCATGAACACGAAGTCGCCGAGGTACGTCGAGAAGGACGTGCTCAGAATCGCGAAGATCGTGAACCCGAGGACGATCACGCAGTCGATCACCACCGCCACGTACCGCTTCACGTGCACGCCCAACGCCTGGAGCGTGACGCCAGAGGAGTAGAGGTCGAGGCCGTTGATCGCGAAGATCTGGAAGATCGCGAAGACGAGGAACACCACGACGAACCAGCTCGGGATGGCGGTCTGGTGGGCGAGCGCTGTGAACGCGGCGCCTGTGCCGATGCCCTTCACGAAGGTGAAGACCGCCGCGCCGAGCGTCATCACCAGGATCTCGGGGACCGCCGTCGCGACGAACACCCACCCGACGATCGCCGACCTCTTGGCGTCCGGCCGGCAGTAACGGGAGTAGTCGTTCCCGTTCTCCGTCCAGCCGAGCCCCGAGAGCGTGATCGTGAACGCGAGCCCCGCCAGGTAGAGCGGCCAGCCGACGCCAGGGTGGGTGCTGGCGGTCGTGGCGTGGGGGATGGTGAAGCCGAGCAGGATCGCGAAGATCACCACGAAGGGGATGGTCAGCCAGCGCAGGACCTTCACGATCGTCGCGTGGCCGAGGAACGGCAGGACCGCCTGGATGGCGACGGCGATGATCACGAAGACGACCTTGGCCGGGTCCCCCGGGCTGAACCCCGCCTTGATCGACAGCACCAGGCCGGCGCCCACGATCAGGATGATGCCTTCGATCTCGAAGCCGAGCTGGGTGATCCAGTTGAAGAAGGCGATGAGGCGCGAGCCGTTCGGGCCGTAGGCGGCGCGGTTGATGCCGAAGACCGTGGTCCCGGCCTGCGGGCCCTGGAGGCTCGCGAGGCCGAGGAGGAGGTACGAGACGTTGCCGATGACGATGACCGAG
>JAKATH010000145.1 GCA_021828055.1 Actinomycetes bacterium | reverse complement strand
AGCGTGATCGCCGCGCTGGCGACGATCGAGCGTCCCGGCTCGGCAGTGATCCTCGTCTTCGGGTCCACTCCGGCGCGCAGGCACGCGTGGCGAGTGGCATCGGCCCATTCCTGCTGGGTGGGGGAGGTCTCGTCGTTGAGGTAGGCGACGCCGAGCCCACCGCCGACGACCAGCTCCGGCAGATCGAGCGGAGCCGCGAATTGCCCGAGCACTCGAGCCGCTTCCTCGAAGTGCGCGACGTCGAACACCTGGCTCCCGATGTGCGCGTGCACACCGACCAGCTCGACCCCGGGGAGCAGCTCGAGGGCAGCGACGGCCTTCGACGCCGCACCAGACGCGACGGAGAAGCCAAACTTCGTGTCCTCCTGGCCGGTGCGGACGAACTCATGCGTGTGGACCTCGACGCCAGGGGTCACCCGGACGAGCACCTTGGGCCGGCCGAGCTGCTGGTGGACAGCGCCCGTCGAGACAGCGGTGCTCCTGGGTTCGTCGGTCAGCTTCCCGAGGCGGCCGATCTCGTCGAACGAGTCCACGACGATCCTCCCGACCCCTGAAGCGAGCGCGGCGTCGATCTCCTCCTCCGATTTATTGTTGCCGTGCATGATCACGCGTGACGGCGGCACACCCGCGGCGAGCACGACCTCGAGCTCGCCGAGCGTCGACACGTCGAGGCACATTCCCTCCTCGTGAGCGAGGCGGGCCATCGCCTTGCACAGGAAGGCCTTCGTGCCGTAAGCGACGCCGTCGCCCCAGGCCGCGACCGCCTCGCGGCACCTCACCCGGAGGTGGGCCTCGTCGTAGACGAAGAGCGGGGTGCCGAGCTCTTTGGCCAGGTCCAGGAGGTCGACCCCGCCGACCTGGAGGTGCCCTTCTGCGTTGACTGCAGCCGTGTCGGGCAGAAGATGCCGACTTATCGGCGCGTTCGACGTCACCGCCGGCCGTGAGACGTCGTGGGCGCGTTCGTGCCGGTGTCGATGGGCATGCCGAAGAATACGGCAGGCCAGCGCGGCTCCTCGTGGCGAGGGCAGTACCATCCTTCTGCGCGAGCAGCCGCTACGGTCGTCCACGGCGAGCGTGGGGACCGAGCGCGACACGCGTGCCCCCGTAGCTCAGCGGATAGAGCACCGGCCTCCGGAGCCGGGAGCGCAGGTTCGAGTCCTGCCGGGGGCGCCACCATTTTCCCTGGTAGATCGCTGTTGTGGCAGTCTCGCTGCAGACAATATGCCGAGTTGCCAATCAAATTGCCAATCAAATTGCCAATCACCTGGGAAGGAGGTCCGCCATGGCAGGCAGCCTCCGGCAGCGCGGCAAGACATCGTGGGAGCTGGTCGTCTACATCGGCTTCGACACCGAGGCGCGCAAGCGCCGCTACGCGAGGACGACGTTTCGCGGTCCGCGCCGGAATGGGCGCGCAGCAGTTCAACCCGATCACCCCAGCACGTGAAGCGGCCGTCTACGTCACCGACCTAGTCGGCGCCGCCGAAGCTCTGTCAGATCTACGGACACGAGGTCGAATGTCGTGCTGGCGGAGCCGTTCGACCAGGTGGTCTTCGAGCGAACCACGAGGCGAGACGGCCTCGTGGTGGCAGCAGCGTCGCAGCTGGCCGTCGATCTGCTGACCGGCCCAGGACGCGAGCCTTCCCAAGGCGAGGCACTGCTGCGTTGGATGCGCTCTGACGAGGATGTCTCGCGTGTTTGACCCGCTCTGTGTCCAGGCCCGGGAAGCGCTGCTCGATGCCGCAGACGCCCTGGAAGCCCATCTCGACGCCGTGGTGTAGGTCGGCGCCCAGGCGATCTACATGCACACTGGCAAGGCAGATTTGGCTGTCGCCGATCTTCGCCGGCGTGTCACCCCACGTGCTGTGCGACCCGGCCGGCCGAACTCTCAAGGTCTTCTGACCCGAGCTCGACCGACTCCAGCTACAGGTCCTCGGCTTGTTGGGGGTCCCGCCCGCTGCCTACGCCCTCGCGGGGCAGACACGCCCATGACCGACGACGTATCCGTCGCCCGCCGTGCGGAAAGCGGCCTGAGGAGGGGGAACTACAGGTCAGGCGAGGTGGAGGCAGAGGCGTCGCGGCCGCATGCCCACCGACGAGGGGGCTGGCGCTGGCCGGGTGCCTGCGTCGGAAAAGTCGAATTGATCCAGAGTTGATCTGCTCTTGATCTTTCGGGATTACAACTTCCGCTTCAACAGGAAGCGTTTGGGGGTACGGAATGCGTGGTGCGGAGGGTGCTGACGCGCAGGCGCACGCGTCTGAGAACAGGCGCGGGCGAGCTGCTCGCTCGGCGTGGTTGATCATCTTCGTCCTGCTCGGGGCGATCATCGCGGGCATCGTGACCCTCGCCACGGGCGCGGGCGCCCAGACCTCGCTCAGCGCCAAGCTCGAGACATCGGGAGCCACCCACGCAACATCGTTCGCGGGCACAACCTGTTCGGCCGCGTACGAGTCGCTCCACACAGGGACACACACAAAGCAGCGCGACCTCGCGATCGGGCCGCTCGGGTTCCCCGCGATCACAGCGACCGGGCTGACCGTCACAGACGGCGGGACGTCCGCATGCACGACGCTCACCCTCGAGGGCACAGCGACCCTCTTCTCCCTTACAAAAACGAAGGTGCTCGTCGTCGGGCAGTGGGCGAGCTCGTCCGCCACGACACCGACGTTCACCATCGTCTTCGGCTTCGCCCCAGTGTCGCTCAGCGACCTCGTGGCTCCTACGGGGTCTTCGTTCGGCGTGTCGCTCTCCCACGCGTGGCTCGCCACGACGACCGCGCCGACAGGCGTGTCGATCGAACCGACGTCCCTGCCGAGCGCGAACCAAGCCTTCTTCACGGGGCTGAGTGGCTCGCTCAAAGTCGCCACGTCGGGCATCTCCTTCGCCGGGGAGCTCACAACCACCGGCGCCATCGGGACAGCGCTGACCGACCTCCACATCAAAAAGACAGGGATCCAGCTGAGCGGCAGCCTGTCGGGGAGCGTCGGGGCATTCAGCATGACGAAGGCGCCGGCAGTGACCGCAACACTCTCCCTCTCGGTCGCCGTCACACTGACACTCACGCCGCCCAGCTGGCTGTCGTTCCCATCCAAGGCGTTCAAACTGACCATCTCGGGGACGAGCTCGAAGACCTGGTCGGTCGCAGTGACCGGGAAAGCGACAGTGAAGCTCCCGCCCAGCACAGCGTCGACCACAGTCTCGGCCAGCTTCACGGTCAGCGATTCCTCCGGATCGGTGAGCGTCGACCTGAGCGCCCACATGGGCAAGATCTCG
>JAKATH010000055.1 GCA_021828055.1 Actinomycetes bacterium | reverse complement strand
CACCACGCCATAGTGGTGTGAGCGATCGAAGCGGAAGAGCCTCCGTCCAACCCAGGTCGGTTCACTGCGCCACGTTGTGCGACGCGCCACGTATGTGACCCTCTGGGTGAGCTCGCGGCCCGGTGGTAGTGACCGGGACGAGTCAATGCGCCAGAAATCCGCTCTGACCTGGTGCGCCTCCGGGGACTTGAACCCCGAACCTGCGGATTAAGAGTCCGTTGCTCTGCCATTGAGCTAGAGGCGCACCGGGAAGTGTACGCGATGCCCGAAGGTCGACGTCCCGCCGGCCGGCCCGTACGTCGCAACGGAAGGCGCTTGGGAGAGGCGACGACGCGCAGCGCTCCCCAGAGCCCGAGCGCGCCGCAGGGCGACCGCAGCGCGCCGCAGGGCGACCGCAGTGCGCGGCAAGGCGGCCGCAGTGCGCCGCTGGCGCGGCAAGGCGCGGCAAGGCGGCCGCAGCTGCCCCGTGGCAGTTGGCGAGTGCCGCCGCGCGGCACAAGCACCTCTTCGTTCTGCTTGCCGGGGCCGGGTCCGACGCGACCGCGCGCAAATCGGAGTCTCGCGACCACCGGCCGCGGTGAGCCGCGCAGGTTGGCGATCGCGCTGGCTGTCCTCGAGAGAGCGGCAGAACAAACGTTCGTGCGAGCTCGGTGGACATGCCGAGATGCGCGCAATGCCGAGTGATGACGAGTGATAAAAGGAGAGCGCATGAGCACGCGTGGCAAGCCGATCGCGGCGCTTGCGCTCACGCTGGTCCTCTTCGCCGGTGTCTTGGTCGCCGGTTCGGGAGGCCGAGCCGGCGCTGTGCCCCGCACGCACTCCCTGCGATGCCCCGCGGGCGTGGGGACGGGAGCGCCCGGCGTGACCAGGACGCAGATCAAGATCGCGGCAATCTCGACGCTGTCGGGCATCCTCGCCGCGGACTTCGGCTCCCTCGTGCCTGGCATCAGGGCTTACTTCGCCATGGTCGACTCCCACCGAGGGGTCGACGGGCGCAAGATCGTGCTCGCTTACGACCTGGACGACGAGGGCCTGTCGAGCCAGTTCCAGACGGACGCCCGCACCGCGATCGAGCAGGACCACGCGTTCGCGGTCGTGGTGTCGTCGTACTGGTTCACGCCGTCGTACTTCGTCGCCACGTGCACCCCGACGTACGGCGACAACGTCGACGGCAACTGGTCCGGTGCCCCGAACCTCTACGCCGCGGGCGGCTCGGTCCTCACACTGAAGACCATCGTGCCGGCGGTCGCGTACCTCATCGACCGCACGCGCTCCAAGTCGGTTGCGATCCTCGCGTACAACGTCTCCACGTCCTCGGATCTCTGCCGCACGACCGGCGAGCTGCTCCGGGCCGCCGGATACCGCGTCAGCTTCACAGATCTCCGGCTCCCACCGATCGACGCGAACCTGACGCCGGACGTGCAGCGCATCCAACGCGCGGGTGCCGACTTCGTCGTCTCGTGCATGACAGTCACAGGCAACGTCGCGTTGGCCCGCGACATCCAGCAATACGGGCTGCGCGTGCACCAGTTGTGGTTCGACGGAGCGGACGCGTCCGTCGTGAAGAAGTACAAAGGTCTGCTCCAGGGCGTCTACTTCGACGTGCAGAGCGTTCCCGAGACAGCGGCGCGTCTCTACCCGGGCTCCTACCCCGGACTTCAGACCTACCTGAAGGCCATGCGGCGGTACAGCCCGGGCTACGTGGACAACGCGCTGTCGCTCGTCGGCTGGGAGTCTGCCGCGCTGCTCGTCGCGGGCATCAGGGCTGCTCGCTCCCACCTGACCCAGGCTGCTGTCGTCTCGGCGACCAATCACCTCACCGACTTCACGGCCGGCGGGCTCCAGCAACCCGTCGACTGGAAGACGGCGCACTTCCTCGGGACAAAGGAGTCCTGCACCGCGTTCGAGAAGGTGAAGGGGGTCGACGTCGTGCCTGTGCTTGGACACGGAAAGCAGGTCTTCCTCTGCTTCGCCACCTCGCACGTCCGGCACCCCGAGCCCGTGGCGCCTCCTCGGGGCATCCCCGGTCCGCGCCAGAGCTGAGCCGTCTCCGATGGAGCAGCTGCTCGGGTTCGCCGTCCCAGGAGTGCCCTACGGCTGCGCGTACGCAGTGTTCGCCGTGGGCCTGGTGCTCACCTATCAGACGACCGGTGTCTTCAACGTCGGCTACGGCGCTCAGGCGTATGTATCCGCGTTCGTCTTCGCATGGCTCGTGGAGGACCATGCGTGGCCGGTCTGGGCGGCGTTCGTCTGCGCAGTCGTGATCGTCGGGCCCGGGCTCGGTCTCGCCCTCGACCGGTTCCTCTTTCGTCGGATCCCGAGCTCCAACACCACGGCCAAGATCGTGACTGGCCTCAGCCTGCTCGTCGGCATCCCGGCGCTGCTCCCAGTCGTATTCGGCAACCAGAACCTCGTCGGCGCGCCGAGCATCGTGTTCAACCCCGACACCGTCTACTTCCATCTCGGCGCCGACGTGCCGGTGAACGGGATCTACCTGAGTGCGGTGCTGCTCACGGTGGTGATGCTGGTCGTCCTCGTGCTGCTCTTGCGCACGACCAGGCTCGGCCTCGAGATGCGCGCCGCCGTGGAGAGCCCGCGCCTGCTCGAGCTCGAGGGTGTGAACGCACGGCGCGTGACCGCGACCGCATGGGCCGTGTGTGGCCTCATGGCGGGGCTGGCGGGAGTCCTGCTCGCCCCTACGGAGGTGACCGTCCAGGCGCAGGACTACGTGACGCTGATGGTGGCGGCGATCGCCGCCGCGGCGATCGCCGCGCTGCGGTCGATGCCCGTCGCGGCGGTGGTCGCGGTGCTGATCGGAGTCGTGAGCCTGACCGCGCAGGGCTACCTCCCGACCTCGAGCTTCTGGTACTCCGCGGCGCTCCCCGCTTTCCCGTTCCTCGTCCTGGTGGGCGCGCTCTTGTTCGTTCCGGGACTGCGCCATCTCGACGAGGCGAAGGACCCGCTGTCTTCGGTCGACCCGCCGCCGCCGCCTCCCGCGGCTCGGGCGCGCAGACGGGAGGTCGACCGGCTCGTGCGCACGGGTTTCTTCGTCCTGCTCTTCGCCTTCGTGGCGTCGATGCTGACGTGGATGCCGCCTACGTGGGAGACCGTCATGAACCAGGGGATGGCGTACTCGGTGGTCTTCCTCTCGGTGACGCTCCTCACGGGGACGGCAGGACAGCTCTCGCTCGCGCAAGCCACGCTTGCAGGCATCGCCGCGTTCACCGCGGGGCAGCTCGCGCACCATCTCGGACTGGACTTCCTCTTGGGCGGCGCCCTCGGGGCGGTCGCGGCATCACTCGTCGCGGGGCTGCTCGCGATCGCTTCGCTGCGGTTGCGCGGCCTCGGCCTCGCCCTCATGACGCTGGCCGCCGCGCTCCTGTTCGACGTGGCGATCTTCCCCGCGCAGGCGGTGAGCGGTGGGACAGGCGGGATCACGCTGAAGCCGGGATGGCTGCCCCTGAACCTGTTCGCGCCGAACGGGCACGCGTACTTCCTCGTCGTGCTCCTCGTCCTGGTGCTCTGCACCGGCGGCGTGGCCCTCGTCCAACGCGGCACCGTCGGGCGGTTTCTCACGGCGATGCGCGGGAGCGAGCTCGGCGCCGCGGGCGTCGGGGTGAACCTTCCTTGGCAGCGTGTGCTCGCGTTCACCCTCTCGGGCGCGCTCGCAGGCATGGGTGGGGCGCTGCTCGCGATCCAGCAGACGGTGATCGCCCCGGGGGAGTTCAACTACCAGCTCTCGCTCGCGTTCGTGGTGATCGTCGTCACGACGGGCGTCGGGACCGTCGAGGGAGCGATCCAGGCGGGCATCGGCCTCGTCGTCGTGCAACAGCTGATGCAGTACGCGCCGCAGCGGCTCCAGGGGCTGACGTTCGTGCTCTTCGCCCTGGGGGCGCTCGCGTACGCGGCACACCCCGAAGGGATCGTGGAGCTCGAGAAGCGGCGGTGGACCGAGCGTGCCGAGCGCGTGCTCACGCGCAGGCGCCGTGCGCCGGCAACCCCGGCGGTCACCGGGCGGCCGTGATGCTCGCGGTGCGCGGGCTCACGAAGCAGTTCGGCGCGACGCTCGCCGTCGCCGGCGTCGACCTTGATGTCGCCGCTGGCGAGAGCGTGGGCCTCGTCGGGCCGAACGGCGCCGGCAAGACCACGTTGTTCAATTGCGTCTTCGGGCAGGTGCGCCCCGATGCTGGCACCGTCGAGCTCGACGGGCACGACATCGGCCGTCTTCCCACCTGGCGGAGGGCGCGTCTCGGCATCGGCCGGACCTACCAGCGGCTCGAGGTCTTCCCAGAGCTCGCGGTGCGTGACCACCTCGTCGTCGCACTTCGCGTCCACCACCGCGGCGCGCGCCTCTGGAGAGACCTGCTCGGACTCGGCGCCCCCACTCGCGAAGAGCTCGCAGAGGTCGACTCGGTGCTCGACGCCGTCGGTCTCTCGGACCGCGCGGACGTGCCGGTCGCGGCGCTCGGCCTTGGCGCGTGCAGGCTGGTCGAGCTTGCACGCGCGGTCGTCACGAAGCCCCGCCTCCTCCTCGCGGACGAGCCGTCCTCAGGACTCGACGAGCACGAGACCGGGGAGCTGGCGCGCCTCTTGCGATCGCTCCAGCTGGCGCGGGGCATGGGCATGCTGCTCGTGGAGCACGACCTCGCCATGGTGGAGGCCGTCGTCGACCGCGTGGTGGTCATGGACCTCGGACGCGTGGTCGCGTCCGGCAGCTTCCACGAGGTGATGGGCGCGCGCGCGGTGCGGCGCGCCTATCTCGGGGCTCCGTGACCGGAGCCGATCGCCCGATCCTCGAGCTCGACGAGGTCAGCGCCGCGTACGGCCCCTACCGCGCGCTCTTCGGAGTGAGCTTCTCTGTAGGACGCGGCACGGTGGTGGCGCTCCTGGGTCCCAACGGCGCCGGGAAGTCGACCGTGGCAAGGGTCGCGTCCGGGCTCGTGCCGGCCAGCTCGGGGTCTGTCCGCGTGGACGGGAGAGACGTCGCCGGCGAGCCCGCGTGGCGGATCGCCCGGTTGGGGCTGGCCCATGTGCCCGAGGGTCGCGGGGTCTTCGACTCGCTGAGCGTCGAGGAGAACCTCGTGCTCTCGTTCCGGCGGCTAGGGGGACGCGGCCAGGTGTCGGCGTCGCTCGAGCAGGCCTACGAGCGGTTCCCCTTGCTCAAAGAACGCCGGCAGGATCGTGCGGGCACGCTCTCGGGTGGTCAGCAACGGCTCCTCTCCCTGGCCAAGGTCCTCGTCGCGCCGCCCAAGGTGCTCCTCGCCGACGAGTTGTCGCTCGGGCTGGCTCCTGGCGTGGTCGACGACGTCTACGCGGGTCTGGCCGACGTGCGGCGCAAGGGGACGGCGCTCGTCGTCGTAGAGCAGCAGGTCGACCGGGCGCTCGCGCTCGCGTCGTCGGCCGTCGTCCTGGAGCGTGGCGCCGTCGTCTACTTCGGGCCGCCGTCGGGGGCTCGCGCCGCGGTGGAACAGGTGGTCGACCGCCGGGCACGGGGCCGACGGCACCCTGCCTCGAGCTGAGCCCTGCAGCCCGCGATGCCGCCCGGCGGGCTGGAGCCTCGTGTGGTGACAGAATCGGGAGAGGGCGGGGGATCGATGGCCCCACGCAGCGCCCAACGGAGTGCGCTCCTCGGACGAGAGGCGCGCGGCGGGCACGACGGGGCCGCGTCCGCCTCCGAGCGGGGAGGGCCGGGCTTCGCCCGACCCCGCCGGGGCCGGCGACGGAGCCCACGCCAAGAGACGTCAGGAGAGGCGAGGAGCGATGAGCACGACCCAGCAGGCCGCGCCCGGAGAAGTGGCGGACGACCCCGCTCCTGGTCCGAAGGACGCCGTCATGACGGCGCCACTTTCGCTCACGCAGCGTTCCTCGCTGCTCATGGCGCCTCACAACCCGAGCCGGGAGTTCATGAGCTGGGTGTACCAGCTCAACGGGAGGCTCGACGTGGGCGCGCTGGCGCGGGCTGTCGACGACGTGGTGGAGTCCCACGACCTCCTGCGTGTCCGGTTCGAGCCCGGTCCCGGCGGTGACGTGGACACCGCGACCCAGCACGTGACGCCGTTCCGGAGAGGAGTCGTGCGCGTCGTCCACCTCGAGGACCGGCCGAAGCTCGAGGCGCTGGCGGCAGCTGTCGTGGCGGTCGAGGCCGAGTACAGGGACCTCTCGCCCTGGGAGGAGCCCCGTTTCCAGGCCACGCTCTACGTCGTCGCGCCGAAGACGCACGTGCTGTCGATCTTCGTGGCGGAAGCGCTCTGCGACGGGGAGTCCGGGACCCTCGTGGGGGCCGAGCTGTCGAGGGCCTACGCGCTGCACGCCGGCAGGACGCCTCCGGACCTCCCGCTTCCGTCCCGGGGGAGCTACTTGCGCTGGGTGCTCGACAACCCTGTGCCCGAGCACGTGCAGCAGCGAGCGGTCGACCACTGGCGGGGCTTGCTCGACGAGCCGATCGCGGCCGGCAGCTGGCCGATGACGCTGCCGGCGGGGACGCGTCCGCGCACCAGGTACTTCAACGTGCCGGCGCCGGACTGGCGGCACCTCGTCGACGTGACGCCGGGAATGGCGGCGATGCCGTTCGTGGTGGTGCTCTCCTGGTTGGAGATGGCGCTTGCACGAGTCGCGGGCGCCGAGCGCTTCGTCGTCACGTCCGCGGTGTCCAACCGCAGCCGACCGGGAGCGAAGGGCCTGATCGGGAATTTCGTCGGACCGACGCGCATGGTCGCCGAGGTCGGCCGCGACGAGCCGCTGGAGGAGGTCTCGCCCAGGGTGCTCCGCTCGTTGCGCGAGGCGCTCGCCGCGAGCGTCGTGCCCGTCCCGCTGGCCGAGGCGCGCCTCCAGGCGCCAGCGGCGTTCACGCCGTCCCCTCCCACCGTGTCCTTCTTCATGTTCGACGAGCGAGAGGGGCCCGACTTCTCGGGCGTCCGCCAGCGCCGGTTCCGGGTGAACTCGGGTCGCGACATCCTGCGGGTCAACTGCACGCCGGACGAGTCGGGCGGGCGGAACTTCTTCGTGATCTCCGGTTCAGCCCCTCCAGAGCTGATGGATGCGCTGGTAGCCGAGCTCCAGCGCCACCTCGGGATGCGAGACTGACGCTGCACCGTCCGAGAGCTCGCGGAGCCCGTCCATGCTCGGGGACCGTCACCGCGACGGATGCGGCCCTGTGGACTGGCCGCAGCAGCGGTGAGGCATGGCGAAGAACGTGCTCGGCGGTGAGCTGGAGTCCTGCAGCACCGAGCCGATGACGGGCTTCGCCCGAGACGGGTGTTGCAACACGGGTGCGGGGGGCCTGATGTGCGTCAGAGCCGCGCCCGGAGGATCGCTGCGGCCTCGGCGGACCGGCTCCGGAAGGCGTCCCGCGCGTCGCCCGAGCGCCCGAGCACCCCGGCGAGGTGCTCGAAGAACAGCCCGACGATGAAGGCTCGCAGGACACGGGCGACCGCGGGCGCGCCGGGTCCGTTGCAGACGGTGGGCTCGGACTCCTCCAGCCAGCGCTCGAGGGCCGTCTGCGTGGCGTCGAAGAGCTCGACCCCCACGGCATGGGCCGTCTCCTCTCCTCGCATCACCTCGCCGAGCATGAGGCGGATGAAGTCCTCGACCTCGAGCATCGACCGGAGGATGTCGTCGAGCATGTCTGCCAGACCGTCGAAGTCGTCGCGCGCGATCGCGGCCGGCCCGGTCGAGGCAGCGAGGTCGTCGATGAAGCCGCGCTCTTGGAGCACCGCGACCAGCAGCTCCCGCTTCGACGCGAAGTAGTGGTACAGGGAAGCGACGTTCAGGCCCGCGGCGGCGGCGAGATCGCGCATGCTGGTGCCGTCGACGCCCCGCTGGGACATCAGGGCGAGCGCGGTGTCGAGGATGTGCTGGCGCTGGGAGACGGCGGTCCGCTCCTGAGCCCGAGTGGGAGGTGAGGTCGTCACGCCCTCCATTGTCGGGTCCGGCGGGCCCTCCGTCGAGCGCGCCCGTGTTCTCCCTTGTCAAGACCCCTTGCAGCCGCGCGTCGCCTTCGGGGTCGGGTCCCGTCTCCCGTCAGGCCACCCCGTCGGCTCCGGGCTCCTGCCTCTGGGTCCCGCCGCAGCCGGGGGGCCCACCGGCCGAAGGCGCCGCCGCCGCCGCCGTGCCGTCGATCCGCGGCCAAAGATTCCGCGGTGCGGAACAGCTTGAGAAGGGTGTTGCTCTCTCAGGAACGAACGACTAGAACGTGCTCACCGGAGCGGCGGAAGGCTGGGGGAAGACGGCTGGGCCGGTGGATCGTGAGATGTTCCATTCTGGACGGAGGGGGCACGATCCGCCGGTGAGCCGTCGTCTCGGACGTCCCTGCCGTCGTCTCGGACGTCCCTGCCGTCGTCTCGGACGTCCCTGCCAATGCCGGACGTGCCTGCCGCCGCCGGACGTGCCTGCCGCCGCCGGACGTGCCTGCCGCCGCCGGACGTGCCTGCCGCCACCGGGCGCCTCGAGTCCGCCGCCGGACACGGCCGTTCGCCCCCGTTCATCCCGCCGGCGGGCGTCCCGTGTCCGCCGCCGTGAGCTCGGACACGACCGCGCCGGTCGCGACCCGGACCGCCCGTGCGGAGTCGAGGCCGAGCCGGACGAGACGGCGGAGGGTTCGAGGGTCGCGCAACACGAGGTGCGCCGCCTTGAAGATGTCCGCCCGCCCGTCGGGGCGAAGGAGCGATGCAACCTCCTGCGTCAGGGTGCCCGCGAGGTCGCTGACCGCTCGGACGACGTCCCACGGGATCCCCTTGGCCTCGCAGGCGGCGGCGATCGCCGCAGTCTCCATGTCCACTGCCGTCGTGCCGGCGGGAAGGCGGACGTCTCTGCCTCCGATGGGTCCCTTCCCGGAGACGTGGACCCACTCCACCGTCGCGAGGACCCCGCCATCGGGCGCGGGCGTGCTCGGCGTGCGCACGACCCCGGACCGCACGTCGACGACGATGAAGGGACGGACGAGGTCGCCGACCTCGAGGGAGTCGTCGAGCGCGCCTGCCACCCCGGTGATGACCACCCGCTGCGCGGCGACCGCGTCGAGCACCCGCGCAGCGCCCGCACCGGCCCGAGCCGGGCCGACGCCGACCGCGACGGCCACGACGCGGTCGTCGCGCCACGCGGGCAGATCCTCCACGGGCTCGGGCCGCAAGCGGAGCGCCCGGGCCAGGGGGCGCAGTTCGCGGGGCGTCGCCCCCAGGACCACGACTGCGTGGCCGCTCACGGTCCGGCCCTCTCGCGCGGGGCCCACCGGTGCCCTGCGGCCTCTAGCGCGTGCGCGTCCAGGCGTCGACGCGCGACAGCCGGTAGTCGGCGGTCTCTGTGATGTGGTGGGTCCCTTCCTTCACGTCGACGTGGTCGAAGATGTCGACGACGTACCCGCCCTGGAGCTGGACTCGCGTGGTGAAGGTGCCCGAGACTCCCGCACGTTGAGACGGTGAGACGAGGTTCCGCGCGGGCTGGGTGTTGTCGAAGTAGGCGCCGTGTGCCGAGAAGGCGCTGAGGGACAGCAGCGCACGCAGCGGGGCGAGCACTTCGGTGGCCCTCGATCCTGTCACCTTCTGGCGCTTCTCGACCTTGCCCGACGTGCTGACGAGCTTTTCGGTGAGGTGGTCCGGCGCCGTGAAGGTGAACGAGATGACGGAGCCCGAGAGCTGGCTCGAGGTGTACGCGCCAACCACCTGGTTCGCCTGGAGGGTCTCCCCGGCGCCGTTGTGCACGGCGAGGTCCACGCCTGTCGGCGCCTGGGAGGCTCCGAGGACCGCGCCTCCGGCCGCGAGAAGGCTCATCACGCCGACGAGGACGAACGCCAGTGGGAAACGCCGCATTGCTTCAGGGTACCCGGGATCTCCGGGCCGGCCGGACAGGCGACTCTGCGGCGGTCATGCCCCTGCTGCTTCGCGCACGAGCTCGACGAAGCGCGCCGCCGAGGCGGCCAGGCCGAATGCATCGACGCGTCGCCGGGCCGCTTCCGAGAGCCTTCGGCGGAGGTCCGCGTCGGTGGCCACCCGGTGGATCGCGGCGGCGAACCGCAACGGGTCCTTTGTCGCGAGGAGGAGGCCAGCGTCGCCGACCGTCTCCGGCACCGCGGTCGTGCCGTACGCGACGACCGGGAGGCCGTGGCCCATCGCCTCGACGACCGGGACGCAGAAGCCTTCGTGCTCCGAGGCGCACACGAAGACGTCCGCGTCGCTGAAGTAGGCCTCCAGCACCGAAGGGTCGACCGAACCGGTGATCTCCACGGCGTCGTCGAGACCGAGGTCGTGGACGAAGGCGGCCAGCGCCGGCCCGTAGCGCTCGCCGAGCGGTGAGCCCACGAGCCGAAGCCGAGCCAACGGGTCGAAGACGCGCCGGTAGACGGAGAGCACCTTCACGAGGTCGTGCGGAGCCTTGTGAGGCGAGATCTTGCCGACGAAGAGGAGGTCGATCCCGCCGGCCGCCTTGGCCGCGCGGAGCTTGCACGCCGCTTGGGGGTCGGGAGACGGGCCGGCCCGCGTCATGTCGATGAGCAGGGGCACCACTGCGGTCCTCGTGTACCCTGCGCCGAGGAGCTCGAGCTCGTTGAAGTGGGAGTCCGCGACGGCGAGCAAGGAGCGCGACGCGAGTCGCGCGAGCTGGGCCCGACCCAGCGAGGCTTCGTAGGCGACCGCGGGCTCCCAGGCCGCGAGCAGCTCGGCCGGGGTGATGTTGTGGTAGTTGACCAGCTTCGGCTCGTCGCGCGCCATGAGCGCGTCGAAGACCGGACTGCCGATCGATGCCTGGTAGAGCAGGAACCGCTCGCGGCTGTGACGGCCGAGCGCGCCGATGGGCCTCCCGACGCCCGCCATGTCGGGGGTGCAGCTCCCGTAGAAGATGTCGGACTCGATGTCCGCCCCGCGCAACGCCAGGGTGAGGTTCACGGTGTGCACGCCGATCGCGTCGCGGCTGGCGAGCGACGGGATCACCTGGTCGACGCGCACGGGCCGCGAGTGTAGGCACGAGCACGCAGCGGCCTGCACCGCATGCAGCAAGCGGTCGGCGGTCCGCGAGCTGATGCCGGCGGACGGCTAGCATTGCGCATCGCACGTAGCACCTACCTCGCACCGGTGCGCCGTCCTGTCACCCTGCTCTTGGTCTCTGCGCTGTGTGGCGTGCCGGCCGCCCTCTGGACGCAGGTCGCCGGTGCGACGGCCCCGACGCCCGGCGCCGCGGAGAGGGGCGCGCCGCTCGAGCGATCGACCCGTGCGACGCGAGCGACGCTGACGTCGGACGCGGTCAACGTCCGGGTCGCGATGACCGAGAACGACACAGGCATGCTCGTCGCAGCGTCGTCGAGCGGCCTTCTCGTCGCCACGGGGACCACGGGCGCGCATGCGGTCTCCTACACGCCGGACGGCAACGGGACCTGGTCGGTGGCGACCGGAGCAGGCTGCGGCGGGCCGTGGACGGAGGTCGGGGCGGAGCGTCTCTCGACACCGGTCGTGCGGCCCGCGACCTCGGGCGCGCTCCTGACGCTCTGCGCGGACAACGGCACACAGCTGCCGGTGCAGGGGACGCTGGAGGGCATCTACAACTCGGCGGGAAAGGCCCGCACCGTGAACACGCTCCCGCTCGAGGAGTACGTCGCGGATGTCGTGCCGGGCGAGTCGATCTCGGACTGGGGGACAGTCGGCGCACCCGGGCCGCAGGGCCGGCCCTGGGGGTTCCAGGAGCTGGAGGCGCAGGCGGTCGCGGTCCGCTCGTACGTCCTCGCGTCGCCGGGCGGCTACGGCGGCTACGCGACAACCTGCGACCTCACATGCCAGAGCTACCGAGGGGCCAGGTACCTGACGGCGAACAGCACCGCCGCTGCGCAGGACACCGCGGGTGAGGTGATGGTGATGCCGGACGGCTCCATCGCCCCCACCGAGTACTCGTCCTCTACCGGCGGCTACACCTCGAGCGGCGAGGAGGGCTCTCCCTTCACGCCGGTGCCCGACGCAGGTGACGCGGTGTGCCTCACACCGTCGAACCCCGGGCTGTGCAACCAGAACCACGACTGGACGAAGATCGTCCCGCTTGCCACGATCCACGCGACGTGGCCGAACGTGGGGACATCGCCGACGGTGACCGTCTCTGGGCGCAACGGCTACGGGACATGGGGCGGGCGCGCCACCGAGGTCTCGATCACCGGGAACGGCACCAGCCAGCCCGTCGCATCGGCCACCTTCGCACGCGCGCTCCACCTGAAGTCGAGCTACTTCACGATCTCCGAGACGGCGGGGTCGCTCGTGGTCAACGGCCACGGCTGGGGGCACGGGATCGGGATGGGGCAGTGGGGAGCGTTCGGCTACGCCGTCGGGACAGACGGCGGCCAGGGGAATTGGACCTGGCAGCGGATCGTCGAGCACTACTACGCCCCTGCGACGATCCAGTCCCTGCCTGGCACGGGCGAGACGTCCTTCTCGGACGCCCGGGTTGCGGGGCCGACAGCCGACAGCACCGCCGCCCACGAGCTCGAGCACCAGTTCGCAGCCGCGTCCGGCAGATGCCCGGGCACCGGACCGACACGGCCCGTGGTGCTCGCCACCGACGCCGCGTACCCCGACGCGCTGGCGAGCGCCCCGCTGGCGCGCGCCCTCCGCACGGGGACGCTCCTCACTCCGAGCGCGCGGCTCTCCGCTGCGGCCGCCGCGGCGATCCGCGTGGAGGGCGTGACGCGTGTCTACGTGGTGGGGGGCCCGCTCGCAGTCTCGACCACGGTGGTCGCCACGTTGACGTCGACGCCCGCGTACTCCTGCGGCGGCGGTGCGAGCACCGGCGTCGACATCAGGGTGACACGCATCTACGGGCAGACCGAGTACGACACCGCGGCACAGGTCGCCGCTCTGGCCTCCGCGCTCGGCGGCGTCGGCGCGCTGGACCTCGCGGGCGCGTACGAGAGCTCGAACCACCTGGATGGACCTGGTCGTTACAACGCGACGGCCGGCACGGCGTCGAGCGGGCCCGGATCGCCCGGGGCGCTCGAGACTGCGATCGTCGCCACGGGGAAGAGCTTCCAGGACGCCGAGTCGGCCAGCACCCTCGCCTACGCCGATCGGCTGCCGATCCTGCTCACCACACCGGTCGCGCTGTCGACACAGGTCTCCTCTCAGATCCGCGCCCTGGGCTTGCGCCAGGTCATCGTCATGGGGGGTCCGCTCGCCATCTCGGACAACGTCGTCGCGTCGCTCCAGCAGCTCGGCGTCTCGGTGCTGCGGGTAGCCGGCACGGACGCCAGCGGCACCTCGGTCGAGCTCGCCGAGCTCGAGACGTCGCCATCCCCGACAGGCGCAGGGTGGCGAGGGACGGGCGACGTGGCGGTCGCCCGCGGGAATGGCTACAGCGACGGCCTCGCGGGGGCGGTGGTCGCGGGCGACGGGCCGGGCGGGGCGACGCCGCAGCCGCTCGTGCTCACCGAGACGCCCACCTCCGTCGGTGCGGCGCTCACCGTGTTGCTCGAGACTGCGGGGGCGACGGGGTTGGGCGGCGCACGTGTCGATCGATTGACGGTCCTCGGCGGTCCCCTCGCCGTGGCACAGACCGCGGTGGACCAGATGGGAAGGGATCTCTCGAGGTGACCACCGGCACCGTTCGGGTGCCCGGCGGCGCTCGCTCAGAGCCTGGCTCAGAGCCTGGCTCAGAGCCTGGTCGCCGTCTCCACAGCCTCGTCAGAGCCTCGTCACAGCCTCGTCGGCGCTCGCTCAGAGCCTCGAGACAGCAGGTACGAGGTGCTCCGCGACGATCTCCATCGTGCGCGGCTCCCACACCCGGGCGAAGCCGCCGTGCGCCACCTCGATGCCGAGCTCGGCGAGCCTGCCGAGGTCGTCGACGACTGCGTTGACCCGCTCGCCGCGCTCGCCGAGGTCGAAGCGGTACGCCACCGTCTTCTGGATCTGCTCGTACGGCCGGTTCTCGCGTGCGCAGTGCTCCCTCAGGACCTCGAGCCGATGCTCGAGGTGCTCGTCGTTCCACATGTTGCAAGCTTGCGCGTAGCGGGCGACGAGGCGCAGCGTCTTCTTCTCGCCCGAGCCGCCGATGAGGATCGGTGGATGGGGTCGGGTGAGCGGCTGAGGCGAGTCCAGCGTCCTTGCGAGCTGGTAGTGGCGCCCCGCGTAGGGTTGGTCGTCTCCGGCCCACATCTGGAGGCAGATCTGGAGCGTCTCTTCGAGACGCTCGTAGCGTTCGGCCAGCGGAGGAAAGAACAGCCCGAGGCCCCTCGACTCCTCCGCGTTCCACGCGGCACCAATCCCCAGCCACGCGCGTCCGCCGGAGAGGACGTCGAGCGTCGACACGATCTTCGCGAGCAGTCCGGGGCTGCGATAGGTGACGCCGGTGACGAGGGCCATGAGCGACGCTCGCCGCGTGCAGGCTGCGAGGTACCCGAGCGTGGTATACGACTCGAGCATCTCGTGCTCGGGCGGTCCGAGGTGCCCGATCTGCCAGACGTGGTCCATGACGCTGATGCGGTCGATCCCCGCGTCGTCGGCCGCCGATGCGACGCTGGCGATGCGGCCACGCAGCCCGGGGGCGCCGTCGGGCCAGGTGAAGTCCGGGAGGTGCAATCCGAGCCTCATGTGACCGGTTCTGGAGCCCGTCATTCGTGCGCGCCACTCGACGCGCCGCTCGACGCGCCGCTCGACACGTCACTCGACGCGCCGCTCGACACGTCACTCGACGCGCCGCTCGACGCGCCGGTTGCCACCCCGCGGCGGGCCTCCCCGCCGGCGGCCGACCTTGCCACCTGCGAGAGGCGGGGATACCTGCTGAGCCGGCCGAAACGCCCGAGCCTTCCCGCGTCGACACCGTGGTCGGCCGCCTCCAGCAGCCGCCGGTCCCCCCGGCTGTTGCCGTAGGCCCACAGGACCGGCTGGGTCGACCCGAGGCCCTCCGACCGGATCCATCCCATGAGACGCGCGTATTTCTCTGCACCCCGGCAGTTCTTCCCCTCGTAACGTCCGGTCAAGAGGTCCCCTCCGGCCGCGAGCCGGGTGGCGAGGGCGGCGTCCGCGCCGAGGAGCGCGGCGGCGGGCCGTACGAACGCCTCGGGCGACGCGGAGACGACGACGACGTAGTGGCCTTGGCCGCGGTGCCATTCGAGGCGCTCCCGGGTGTCCGCACGAATCCGGCGACGTAGGTGCACAGCGGCGAACTCGTCGCCGATGCGGTCGAGCTCTGCGACGGGGTACCCCGCGAGCAGCCGCATGAACAACGTCTCCTTCGCGTCGTCGGAGGCGGTTCCGCCCACGATCGCCGCGTGGGCGAGGCGCGGCAGGTCCCGGAGCACTGCCAGGACGACGGGCAGGACGCCCCGCACCTTGAAGAGGAACGGCACGACGCTGCCGCCGCGGGCGAGCGTGCCGTCGAAGTCGAACGCGGCGACCGTCGGACGTGTGCCCGAACGCCCGGAGCTCACAGAGCCTCTTCCTCCGCCTCGGCCAGGGGTGCGCCGCCGCGCCCGGCGCCTGCGGCGAACCGGCGCGCGCCCTCGAGAGGCTCGCCGGACTCGATCACCGCGCGGCCACGTCTCGCCTCGTTGACCGCGGCGTCCCCGTCGGCGAGCCCCCACTGCTCGATGGCCGAGAGTCGGTCGCTGCGAAGGCACACCTGGGGAAAGGACGCCAGCTCTCGCGCGAGCTCGACAGCAGCCCGGCGGGAGCCGCCCTTTGGCACGAGCCTGTTCACGAGGCCGATCCCGAGTGCTTCCCGGGCGCCCACGGCGCGGCCGGTGAGGATCAGGTCCATGGCCCGGGAGTGGCCGATCAACCGTGGGAGTCGCACCGTCCCGAGGTCGACGAGAGGCACGCCGAGACGCCGGCAGAAGACCCCGAAGACGGAGTCCTCTGCAGCCACTCGCAGGTCGCACCAGAGGGCGAGCTCGAGGCCGCCAGCGACCGCGTAGCCTTCCACCGCCGCGACCACCGGCTTGCCGAGGGTCATGCGCGTGGGCCCCATCGGCCCGGGGCCCTCGTCGCGGACCCGCCTACCGTCGCCGGCGTGCAGGGTCTTCAGGTCCGCCCCGGCGCAGAAGTTGCCGCCGGCGCCGGTGAGCACCGCTGCGCTCGTGGACGGATCGGCGTCGAACGCCACGAACGCGTCGCGCAACGCGTCAGCCGTCGCGGCGTCGACGGCGTTGCGAACCTCCGGGCGGTCGACCGTCACCACCGTGACCGGCCCTTCCTGGGACACGATCACGGTCCCCCGATCCATCCGGCGATCATCCCACGCCCAGGCGATCCGGCCGAGCCCAGCGATCCGGCCGAGCCCAGCGATCCGGCCG
>JAKATH010000144.1 GCA_021828055.1 Actinomycetes bacterium | reverse complement strand
TTGGCCAGCTCCGCGAACCGGCTCCGCGTCTCCTCGCTGACTCGGATCGTGGTGCTCATCTTGAGCAGTCTACTTCCAGGTAGACTGATTCGTCTACACGCCCAGTCGAGATTCGCCCACGACCACCACGGACCCATGACGATCTTCTTCACCGCAGACCAGCACTTCGGTCACCGCAACATCATCGGGTACTGCGGCCGGCCGTTCCACAGCGTCGGCGAGATGAACGCCGTGCTCGTCGGGAACTGGAACGCCGTCGTCGGGCCGCACGACACCGTCCACGTCCTCGGCGACGTCGCAATGGGTCGGCGGGAGGAGTCGATGCCGCTCGTCGGCCGTCTCGCCGGGCACAAGATCCTCTACCCGGGCAACCACGACCGCTGCTGGTACGGACACGGGGAGCGTGCCCTCCGCCTGGAGCAGGAGTACCTCGACGCCGGGTTCGACGAGATCCGCCAGGGACCGCTTGCGATGACCGTCGGTTACCGGGAGGTCCTCGTCTGCCACCTCCCATACCAAGGCGACAGCGGCGAAACGGAGCGCTACGCCAAGTTCAGGCCGGCCGACGAGGGGATGTGGCTGCTCCACGGGCACGTCCACGAAAGGTGGCGCCAGCAGGGACGCATGGTGAACGTCGGCGTCGATGTCTGGGACTTCACGCCGGTCCCCGAGGAAGTGATCGCCCGGCTGATGGACGGGACGCTTCTTGCGAGCGCCTGATCGGCCGCACCTCGTGGCAACGTCATCTCTTGACACTGCCGCTCGTCGACGCCCGGACGACCCTGAGCGAGGGGCGGTCGCCACCGGCCTCGCCGATGACCACGCCGGTGAGCGACGCGCAGCGCTCCCGGAGCAGCTTCTGGTGCCGGCCCGGCCGATCTGCCGCCCGGAACACCTCGACGGCCAGATCACGTCGCTTGGAGCGCAGCGCGGAGGTGGCCAGCGCCTCCACCTCCCGCCAGTGGTCGGTCCCGAGACGTGAGGCCCCCTCCACGTAGCGGGTGAAGCGCCGCCCCGCCACGGCCAGCCACGCCAGCTGCTCGAGCGCCTGGTCGGCCAGTAGGGCCTCGACCCGCATGACCTGGATTTGATCATCCACCGGCTCGGGCTCGCCGCGCTGCTGCTGGTGGTGCACCGCGAGGGCGAGAAAGGCCGTCGGGTTCCGGACTCCGGCCATCGCCGCGTACCGGATCCACTTCTCCGGATCATCCGGTTCGAGGGCATCTGCGTCGAGCCGGGCCACCAATGCCGGGAGCTCCGTCTCAACGGGGGTCCACAGCTTGTCGACGATGTCCGGGTTTACCCCGGGCTCTGGTGCCAGAAGGCGGTACAGCGCTCGGCGGAACGCGACGTCCTCCGCGGTCGCCCGGTGGACCTGCCCCGACGCCAGCTCACGTACCACGATCTGCGCCTTGCGCAGTGGCTTGCCCGCGCGAACAATGCCGAAGCCGCCAATGAGGGCCGCCGGAAGGTAGTGCTGGTCGTCACCCGACATCGTGGACCCAGGATGCCATCGAGATCAGAGAGCCGCGTGGAAGCCCGTCCGAGTCCCGGCGGTCGGGGCGCCTTGTCGCTCCAGTGGCGAGTGCGCTATTGGGCTGCTCCGAAGGGCGTGCTCAACCGCCTGACGCTATGCCGAGGAAGACGACAACGGCCCGGTTGAGTCGGACGACGTCGGCGTCGGACAGCTCGCCGACGCGATCACCAAGTCGTGAACGACGGACGGTCGTGATCTTGTCAACCATGAGCCGGCCCGCCTGACTCAGCCCGTTCTCTGGTCCCGGCTCGATCTCCACACGGAAGAGCGGCGCTTCGGTGGGGTCGGTCGTGAACGGGCACACCGTCACCGAGTCGGTGTCGAATCGATCGTCTTGGACGATGACCGCTGGCCTTGGCTTGCCGGCGTAGTCACTGCCGCCGGCAACGGTCCAGATCTCGCCTCGCCTCACTCCTCGGGCCAGACCGACACCGAGTCAACGAAGGCCTGGTCGTCAGCGCTGTGCTGACTCGCGGCGACAGCCCTCGCCTGGCGGTGTGCCTCCGCCGCGAATTCCGGCGCTCGGACGTCTGGCACCCAGATCTGGACGGGTCGCAGCCCCTGGGCACGAAGACGTGCCCGGTGCGCGGCGACCCGGCGTCTCGAGGCAGCTGTCGTGGCCATGGACCTCCGTTCGTTACATGTAACGATAGCAGGATCGGCCCAGCGTCGAGCATGCGAGCTCCCGGCCGGCGGTAGGCGACACGTGCAGTTGGCGGCGCGGCGCCGACATTCGGTGATGCTCCCGAAGGTGACGCGCCCTCAGCCGGCGAGGTAGCTGTCGGGGTCGACGACACGGACGAGGCGAAGCCGGGACAGCGGAAACGCGTCCCCCCTGATCAGGAGTACCACCCCGGTCAGCGGGACCAAGCAGACCCAGTCCGTCGGATCAGCAGCGTCCCACGGTAAGTACAGGCGAGCCTCGTGAGGAACACCGTCGACCTCGACCTCATAGGTCCTCTGGATGGTCACGTCCTGGCCAGGACGATCCCAGCGCGTGGCCAGGAGGACCGACCGGTCCACGGCTTCAATGGGACGTTCCACCTCGGAGTCGACCTCGACACTTCCTGACCCGGGCACCAGATGAGTGAGCCCGAAACACACGATGTGCTCGCCGCCGACCGGAACGGGCCCCCACATCGGCACCTCGGGCCCGTAGGTGATGCTGCGCTCGCATTCAACGCTGGCTGGCAAGCCGTAGAGCGGCACTGCCGTGGTTCGGAACGCTTCGTCGACTCGCCTGGCGCTTGCCGCTGCCGCCGACCGGGGATCTCGGCGCCACTCCAGACGCTCGTTCGCCCACTGGACGAATCCGCGGACCTTCGACTGCATGGCCCGAGTCTACGAATCGAGACGAAGAGCGCGCTGTCGACGCGTCTCTTGCCCGGCGGTAGGCACCAGTGGCACTCCCCGGGTGTGCCACACCTCAGGGACGCGGCGAATAGCCGGCGACCTATCCAGTCGCCGTGCGGGTGCTCGGGCTCGGCACTTCGCGGAAGTGGTTGACGCCTGCCGGCTCGAAGTCGCCGTGGAGCACCGCCGGGTCGAGATCCAAGCCGTTGGGCCAGGTGACCGTGCGGCTCTCGGGGTCTACCCGGACCCGGGCGAAGTACTCAGGATCGTCGAGCGGCGAAAAGACGGTTCCACTGTTCGATCCGGGCACGAACTCGAGCTCGCGAACGAGCCCGTCGTCGAAGGTGAGTCGCATCACGTGCGGGCGAGGGACCTCGACCTTCTCGACGTGGGGGATCGGGTAG
>JAKATH010000143.1 GCA_021828055.1 Actinomycetes bacterium | reverse complement strand
TGCTCGCACAGCTCGATCACCGCCTCGGGCTCGCCGTCGTCGAGCATGCCCCGGACTGCGCCGATCACCTCGCGGATACGCTCGGCATAGTCGTAGGCCTCGCGGTAGGAGACGTAGTCGTCGGTCTCGAACGATCATGCCTTCGATCAGGTACAGGGCCCGGCCGGTGCAGCGTGACCCGCCCTCGGCTCGTCGATTTCGACTTCTGGACGGCCCGGCCGCGGCAGGGCGCTTCAGGCGTCGGGCCGAACAGGGAGCCAGGGGGCACCTCGGCAGCAGATAGGCGTCAGACAGATGTACTACACTGAGAGCAGTGGTCTCGGAGCCGCGCCTCGATTGGCAGTACCACGCCGAGTACATCGCGTCGCGTTCGGCCAGACGTGCGGCGATACCGACATCGAACCCGCGTGGGCCGACGAAGCCTTCGCGGACGACGACGCCCTCGTCGACTCGCCGGATCCCGCTTCGAGGTCCGGGAAGACCGATCGTCTGGTCGGCTACTCGAGAACGGCCCGGATGGTCATCGTCGTGGTCTACCTCCGCGACGAGCTGATCGGCGTGAAAGCATGGAAGGCGAACGAGACCCAGACCCGCACATACTGGGAGGACCAACGATGAAGAAGGAGCTTCAAGAGCTCGTCGCCGAGGAGACCGCGGCGTCGGAGGCAAGTCGGGACGAGGCGCTCTCAGAGCGTGCGGTTCGCAAGGGGAAGAACCGTTCGGTCGTCTACTCCGTCCGCCTCACCCCCGAGCAGACCGACGAGATCCAGCGGATCGCAGACGAGGCCGGAGTCCCTGCATCTGCCTTGGTCCGTGACTGGGTCCTCGAGGGACTTGCCGCAGAACGCGGCTCTGCGACCCTCGACTCGCTGGTGGACACGCTGTCGCGTGATGTCGACAAGCTCCGCCGAAGCGTCGCCCGACGCGAGGCGTCCTGATTATCGCCAGAGGTTCAGCATCTGACTAAGCGCGTGCCCCATGCACCGCCCTATGCAGAGCCCGTGACCAGCACAAACGCAAGATCTGTCAAGCCGGAGCCGCGCGAACACGTGATGTCACCTCCACCGCAAGTTTTGGATCTTCGCGCCTTTCGGGCTGACCTTCCTGGGCTTTCATGCCGTTGCGTAACATTCCCACGGGTTGTCGAAGGGGTTTATGGACTCGTTTATCGACTTCTGATCACCCTGCCCTACGCAGCCCTACGCAGCCGGTCGTGGCCTCGCATGGGCCGTACGCTGGGCTTTCTCGGCCGGTGCCGAATTCGAAGGCGCCTCTCGTAGCTCTCTTTGCCCTACGCAGCCCTACCGCAGCATGGGGCAGTGCCGTGCTCAGTGAGATGGGCGAGAGGCCGTCTCTTCGAAGGATGTGCTTCTCGGGCGTGAGCGGCCCCTGGGTGGTGCGGTCCAGCGGCGGCACCCCTCTTCTCGTGTGCCGGTTCCTCACCGCTCATCCTCGTCGGTGAGGACGACGATCCCGCTCGGCGCGTCGAGGAACGCAATAGTGCGCCCGGCAGCGTCGTCGACGTGGATCCGAGGTGGCGCGGGGAGGTCGTCGGGGTAATAGGTGCCCGGGCCGTAGAGCTGGCCGTAGCGGACGACGACACCGCCGGCATCGAGGACGAGACGCTCGTGCTCGGCCACGGCGTCGCCGCTCCCCGGCGGCGCCCAGGCGATGCTCTGCGCGAGGAACCGACCTGCACCAGCTGCAGCTGCGGCGGTCAGGAGATTGCGCGTCCCTTCGGTACGGATCCGGTTGTTGCGCTCAACGTAGCCGGGGATCTCGTCGCGCTCGTCGGGAAGATCGGTGAGCTGGTGCATGACAAGATCCGGAGCGAAGGTCGAGACCGCATCGAGGAGCCCTTTGGCGTCGAACACGTCGCAGACCACAGGCATGGCCCCGAGAGCCACGATCTGGGTGGTCTTGTCGCGCGAGCGGGTCATGCCCGCTACCTCGTGGCCGGCACCGACGAGCAGCGGCAGGAGCCGGATGCCGATGACCCCGGTCGCCCCGGCGAGGAATACGCGCATCACGGCTTGCGCTCGGCTTGGACGTTCCGCCGGCCGAGTTCCTGGCAGACCGAGATCGAGTACTCGCTGTAGAAGGCGGCGCGGCCTCGTTGCTGCGCGACACGATGCTCGGCGTTGTCACGCCAGGCGAGCTGGTGGGCGATCGTGTCGGACACGATCACCGAGAGCTGCTCTCCATCGGTAGCCGTGAAGCCCCTGAAGTCGATGAAGCCCGGCATCGCACCGGCGTGCCCCTCCATGTGAGCGGCGAGCTTGTCGTAGCCATTGGCCTCGGCGTCTTGACGTAGCCGTGACCGGAAGACGGTGACCACTCGACGGGAATCTCTGGCTCCATGTGACCAGCATTGCCGAAAGGGTCGTCACTGCACCGCAGGGCACCTCGATGACGAAACGAGATTCGGGTTTTCTCGGGTGGGTTTCTCGGGGCCTGATCACTACTCACGGTTGACTTTGCCGGGCCCGGGTGGTCTTGGAGCCCGGACGAGATGAGGCGAGCTCGTAACCGCAGCCTTTGATGATGGCGGCCACGCTGGCGCTGAACATCGGCTCGGGCTCGGCTGCGCACACGGTGATGGCGGCGTCGACGAGCCGGTCGGGGGTCTCGCGGGGCAGCGCCCGGGTGATGCGCCGGATGCGTTGACGCTCGGTCTCGTGCACAACTGTGGCGCTCGGGGTGAGGCCTGCAGCTTCGGTGACGGCCCAGCCGATGGCAAAGGCGCTGACGGTGGTGATGCCCTTGACGAGCCTCGGGTCGGGCTCGGGGCCGCCGGAGCGCGCGAACTGCTCGGCGATCACCTCGAGCAGCGGTGGGGGGAGCACCCCGCCGACAGCGAGGAGAGACGAGACTCTGGATCTCATCGGCCCCGTGGGCGATGGCCTTGGCTTTGGCTTCAAGGCGCGACAGTTCGCGCACGGCGCGGCGGGCCTCTTCGACGCCGTCCGCGATGCTTTCCGCATCGACGCCGGCCTCTTCGGCCGCGACCATCAGGAGCCGGTCCCGAGCCCAGCGGTACGCGGCTTCGAGCAGCTCGCCCGTCTCTCCGAAGCGGCACAGCAGCTTGTTGTCGTCGTACTCGTTGAACGAGCCCACCTCCTTGGCGAAGGCAGAGGCGTCGCGAGCCACGGCGATGGCGAAGCTGGCGCCGCGGTTGACCATCGATTTGGACTGCCCTGGGTTTGGTGGAGGCCCCCGCGCTTGGGAACTGACCTAGCTGCTCATTTATAGCAGAAGCGCGTGGACGCGCGCGACCAACTTTCCTATCTTTTCTGGTAGTGAACACGCGTTTGG
>JAKATH010000142.1 GCA_021828055.1 Actinomycetes bacterium | reverse complement strand
CGCCGCCGACCTCGCGGCGCGACTCGACGGGCGAGAAGCCCGCAGCGCCGAGCTGTCGGCCCGCTGCATCCTCGACATGGGCGACCGCGCCGCCTACCTCGCCGTCGACCCCGTCCGCCCGCCGCGCGACCGCATCCCGACGGTCTCCGAAGGACGACCCTGGCTCGCCGCCAAGATGGGCTTCGAGCGCGCCTACCTCGCCTTCGCCCGGCGCGGGAAGCTCGTGCCGACGGCCCTCGGATGGTGAGTGTTGCACGAGCGACCAGCGCGTAGTCGTCCTGGTAGGGGCGTCGACGCGCTCGTACGAGTCCGGCGGTCAGGCACCTCCATCGATGACGTGACAGACGAGCCGTGGGTGGCATCGGCGGGGATCGAGGCGACGTGCCCGCCGGTCGAGGCTTCGCAGCTCGTCGCGCAGTGCCGCCAGCTCGACGATCCGGGTATCGAGCTCGGCGGCTCGGCGCCCGATCAGGTCCACCACGAAGCCGCACGGCGTCTCGCCCTGGTCCCGAAGGGCGATGATCTCGCGGATCTCTCCGAGGCGCAGCCCGACAGCCTGGGCGGCGCGCACGAACCGGTAGCGGTCGAGGGCGTCCTCCCCGTAGAGGCGGTAGCCGGACTCGCTGCGCTCCGCAGGCCGGAGCACGCCGATGCGGTCGTAGTAGCGGATCGTCTTGACCGACGTGCCCGCCCGCTCGGCTAGCTCCCCGATCCTCATCGCCGTCACCACCACCACGGTAGCCCTTGACTCTCCCCTACAGGGGAGGCTTTAGGGTCGATCCATGGCCGACACGATCACCATCTTGCATACCCCCGGTTGCCCGAACGTCGCTCTCGTGCGCCAGCGGCTCGCCGACGCCCTCGCACGGTTCTCCGGTCCCGCTCCTCGAGTCGTGGTCGAGGAGGTCGCCGACCCAGACGAGGCCGGCCGACGCGGCTTTCACGGCTCGCCGGCGCTGCTCGTCGACGGCGTCGACCCCTTCGCCGGACCCGAGACTCCAGCGGCGTTCGCCTGCCGTACCTACCGCACCGAGACCGGGGTCGAAGGGGCTCCCTCGGTCGATCAGATCGTGGCCGCCCTCACGGCCGGGTAAGAACCTGACCGATGGTCGACTCACTGCGTCGAGACGACGTCCGCCAGTTGATGGAACAAGGCGCCCAGCTGGTCAGGTGCTCCCGCCCGCCGAGTACGACAAAAGCACCTTCCCGGGGCGATCAACATCCCGTTGAAGAAGCTCGGGCCCAAGACGATCTCGGGGCTCGACCTGTCACACCCGGTGATCGTCTCTTGCTGGGACGGCCTTTGAGACATGAGCCCACGGGCCGCGTGCCGGCTCGAGACGCTCGGCTTCACCGCCGTCTACGACTACACCGCCGGCAAGGCCGACTGGCTGGCCGCCGGGCTCCCAACCGAAGGCACCGCAGTGACGACGCTGCGCCCCGGAGCCGTGGCCCGCACCGCCGTCCCCACGTGCGGGCCCGACGACACCGTCGCCACGGCATGCCAACGGGTCGCCGCATCCGGCGAGGACCGCTGCGTCGTCACCTCTGGTGCCGGCGCTGACGTCGTGTTGGGAGGCCTCGATCAGTCCGCACTGGCTGGCATTGACGACGCCCGCGCCGTCGATGCCATGCGCGCCGGCCCAGCCACCGTGCGAGCCGACGAGGACCTGCACGAGCTCGTCGGCCGCATGCACACACGCAAGATCACGGCGATCCTCGTCACCGATCCCGAGGGGCGACTGCTCGGGCTCCTCCATCGCGACGACGCCGATGACGCCCTCACGCAGGCGCACCAAGGAGGCCGGCAGGCAAGCTGAGCGCAGACGTCATCGACCGCCTCCGTGCGGCGGAGTCCTCGACCTGCCCGGCGCTGACATCGGCTGGCGAGCGAACGTCACCTGCATGGCGGGACGGCTAAAGCCCCTCGACGGTCGCCGGTCATGACGAGCTCGTGGTATCTGGAAATCTCGACCGAGCGGGCTAGGCGCTGGTCAATCGCCGTCGCGCGCCAACAGGCACTGAGCGCAAACGGCCAGGCCACTTACCAGCTCATGCGGACCTCTTGGCGGCGGCGGTCTTGGCAGACAACCGCACGGTGGGTGCCGTGCGAGTAGCTCGGTCTACCTTCGTGGTGCTCGCGGCGGCAGACGCCCGCGGTCGGGCGTTCCCAGCAGCGCTGGTGGTCGCGGTCGGCGCCTTCGCTGACTCTCGACGAGGCGCCCGCTTGTGGGCCACTACGAGCGTGCCGCCCACCACGTCGAGCAGGCGCAACAGCGTCGGCAGGGACGGAGTGACCTGCGCTGACTCGATACGCGACAAATCGGCCTGGTCAATCCCGGCCCGCTTGGCAACTTCGCGCTGCGACAGACCGGCTGCTGTGCGCAGCTCGGCCAGGTGCGAGGCCACCTGGCGCGCCTCGTAGACCGCGGCGAACTCCTCGAACTGGCGGCGACCCTCGTCGCTCAACCCGCCTAGCAGCTGGTCTCGGACATCCTCGTGGCGTAGCGTCGGCACCTCGCTCCTCCCTAAGCAGACATACCCAGCCGACCGCTTCGGTGATGGGCTTCCTCCCATCACCTTACACCAGCCGCATGGGGGCCGAGTCACCGGCGGGGTGCCTTCCGTCTGGCCGCCGCCTGCTCGGTCCGCCACTCCGCGAGCAGCTTGCGGGCGGCCTGGATGGCCCGGGGCTGGGCCTTGGGAGAGGCTCCCTTGTCCAGGCCCGACAGGAGCAAGACCACCCGGTCGCCGTAGAAGGTGCAGAACACCCGGAGCAGGATCCCTGCCCCCGACGGACCAGCCAAGTCGGGGTACGCAGCGAGATCGGCGCCGAACACCTGAGCCAGCTCCGCCGCGTCGTGATCGATGCGCAACTCGAATAGACCCTGGCCAAGCGGCTTCACATAGCCCGACTGCTCGATATCCTTGCCTTGCACGACCAGGGCGAACTCGACGAAGGCCAGCCAGGCCACCCGCTTGGGCTCCGGCAGCTTTTTGACCCATTCGAGGACTGGTGACGCTCCGCTGCCCGTGACGTAGTACTCCACCTTCCACCTGCTCGTCCGACGCTGGGGCGAGCCGGCCCCCTGGGAGCTGCGCTTGGAAACCATGTCCGTCCATGCTGGCATCGTCCCGGGACCACTACGAGGACCGCTCTGTCATCAGCAACCGGCGAGAGGGCGACGAACGCCACAATCACCACGGTAGTGGTCGGCGCGCCTGCTCACGACGGTGCCGCTGTGATCGGGATCTGCCACATCCGCCGGAGGGTGGGTCCGTTCACACCGTTTGAATGGCGAGCCAGCACCCACGATATAGCCGCCATCGCAG
>JAKATH010000054.1 GCA_021828055.1 Actinomycetes bacterium | reverse complement strand
CGCAGCATCCTCGCCGCGTTGAAGCTCCCAGAGCCGCCGCTCTTCTTCGACTTCACCCCGTCGCCCGAGCTCGCCGAGGTCGGCTGAGGCCTCGGTCCGCGTAGTCACACGCGCTCGCGACCGTTAGCAGTCGTATCCCCTGATCAGCGCCACTTTTCTGTGGATCCTCTGCCTACGTGCTGCGGAAGTCCGGACTGAGTGCAAGGCCCTCGCGGCAGGAGTCTCGAAGAACGACGTGGCGATCTTTGACGCCAAGACGTGTGATCACTGCGCGGCAGAAGCTCCTCGAGTGACCGGCGAGTCCTGGTGGCGTCTGATGGTGAGCGCATCACCAGCGGGGGAAGGGGAGCGCCGGCTGTGCGCGACGAAGAGCATCATCGTCGTCGAGCCGGGTCGGGTCCCCTGGCCAGTGTTGTGCTGGTTGGCGGGGCGCCCCTCCGCCGATACGCGTCTGGCTGAGCCCCTCCTCCTCCGGGAGGCACTGCGTCTGGGAAGCCGGGCTTGTGCCTCGATGCAAGCGCGGTGGGACTACGACGGTGAGGGAGGGTTGCGCTAGGACCTGACGTGGTGGCGGCCCGACGACCTGGATGACCTCGACTACGTGCAGGATGAGCTCGGCCATGACTGGCTCGATCTGCTCGACATCGAGGCGCCGGGTTGGCTGGAGACGAAGGCTGAGCCGTTGGTCACGCGGTTGCGACGGGACTCAGCGCTCGCGCGACTGTGGACCCACCCGTGATGGTCACGGCGTCGGGACCGTTTCGAACCGCTGCCGGCCTCGGAACTGGTAGATCTGAAAAGCGGTGTCGAGGGTGAAGATCCTCCGGTCTCCCCGCTCTTCTGCCAGCGCGACGAGGGTGGCGTCCGCGAGGTCCATCGGTCGATCCGCATACTGGTCCATCAAGCGAGCACTTCGGTCGACGGCAGACGGAGAGAGGTCGGCGACGACGAGGAGGTCGGTCCGCACCAGCCGCCAGAGCGCTTGTTGGGCTCGAATTCCGCCAGCCCGAGCAAGCAGGTACGTCGCTTCGGTGAACGCCGGCCACGTCGTGACGAGGGGGATCGTCAGTCGATTGAGGGCATCGACGCACGAAGCGTGGTCAGCTTCGTCGGCGTCGATGATCGCGATCAGCGGGCCAGCGTCAGTGAGCGTCACCGCCCGTTGCGGTCCGACGCCAGCGACTCCGTGAACGCGGCGCCGGTGCGGCGTGCCCGACCGCCGCCGCCGTGCACCACGCCGGCAACATCGGCGAACCGCTCGCTCGGACGACCCGCCAACGTCTCCTCGGCTCGCTCAGCGGCCGCTCGACGGAGGAATTCTGAGACAGATTCACCCTTCGCCGCTGCTGCACGACGAACCTTCTCATCGAGGTTAGGATCAAGTCTCAGGCTTCGCATGCCCGAAGTGCATCACGATGGTAGGCCAGTGTGATACACGAGGATTGTCTCGCGGTGTACCCCTCAGATGCTCGACTGAGTTGCTGCAGGCGTTCCTGCACGTTGTCGAGCCCGAATACGAGTGCCTACGGCCCTCCGAGCGCGCCAAAGATTCCTGGCCTTCTCCGCTGAAAACGTCCAGGTGAGAGGCATAATCTTGGCCCCAGAACCTCGGGGCCGGACGTTCCGGGGCGGGAAGCGAGAGGCCGGGGAGGCGCTTGCCAAGCTGGTCACCCAAGTGTCCGGCGGAAGTCATGCAGCCCAGGACGCCACGGTCGGCGCTCTGCTCCGTGAGTGGCCGGCTCTTGCGAAGCCGGAGCTGTCGCAGACGACCGCCCGGCAGGTGCACGCCATCCTTCGGTGTGCGCCATCCTTCGGCGTGCGCCATCCTTCGGCGTGCGCACCAGCAGGGGGTCCGGTGGGATGGATCGGAACGAACCCGGCAGCGCCCGCTTCGCCCCCCCGGGTGCGAAGTCGTCAGCTCGCAGCGCCGGAGCCCGATGGGGTCGTGAAGCTCATCGACAGGGCGGAAGCGGACGATCCCGACTCCGCGTGCTGCCTGCTCCTCGCAGCGACGACGGGAGCCCGCCGGGGAGAGTGGTGTGCTGCGTTGGTCGGACTTGGACCTCCCCGGCAAGGCGCTCACCATCGCCCGTTCGATCGTCGAGGCGGAGCGCGCCAAGCTCGTGGAGAGGGACACGAAGACCCACGCGGCCCGACGCATCGCGCTCGATGTCGGGACCGTTGACGTCCGGAAGACCCACCGGGAACGGTGTACGGCTCGGCGGAAGCCTGCGGCGTCCGGCTTGCCACGTCGGCGCACGCCGACCGTGAGCGTGAGGCCGCTGCAGCCAACTTGGAGTATCGAAGCGACGAGAGAGGCCGATCACCTAGGATTCCGCCACCACGGGCGAAGGGGGCGCAGGACATGGGCAGGCGAACAATGAAGAGGCGGGTCGTCCGCGTCGCGGCTCAAGGGGTCGTCGTCGCTGCGCTCATCGTCGGCGGTGCCACCCCGGCCTCTGCTGCGAAGCCGGCGGGCCACGGCGGTGGTGGGGGCGGCGGGACCGCCACGCCCACGGGCAATGACGTCTCGTACCCGCAGTGCGGCAGGAGCCTTCCGGCGAGCCCCGCGTTCGGCATCGTCGGCGTGACGGGCGGGCTCGCGAACGATCTCAACCCGTGCTTCGGGCCGTCGTCGTCGTACCCGAGCTACACCGAGAGCGAGCTGTACTGGGCCGCCGCATCCTCCACCGGTGGAACGAGCCAGCCCAAGGCGTCGCTGTACGTGAACACCGCCGATCCGGGGAACGTCGACAACGGCACCGTGATCGCCGACTGGCCCACCACCTCCTCGAGCACCGATCCGTACGGGTCGTGCACGACGACGACCGTGACGCTGAGCAGCCGCACCTACACGGTCGGTGCGAACTCCGCTGCCTGCGCCTGGCAGTACGGCTACAACAAGGCGACCCAGGACGCGAGCTGGCTTACAGCCGCCGCAACCGCCATCAACAGCCAGACACCACCTGTCACTGTCAAAGGAACAGCGGCGAGCTATCCGTGGTGGCTCGACGTCGAGACGGCAAATACGTGGCAGTCGGACACCGCGATGAACGTCGCTGACCTCCGGGGAATGATCGCCGGACTCGAGGCCGCTGGAGCGACGGTCGGAGCGTACTCGACCACCTCGCAGTGGGACACCATCACCGGCGGCACCACTTCGACCTCGACATCGCTCTACGGGATCCCCAACTGGATTCCCGGAGCACGGGATCTCTCCGGTGCACAGGCAAACTGCGGGCAGACGTCCTTCACCGGCGACACCGTCACGGTGACGCAGTGGTTCGGCCATCCCGACGACGGCGACTACGCCTGCTGACGACCCTCGGAACTGTGAGCGTCTGAGCGGGGGTCGGATGCTCTGGGCATCGGACTCTCTGCGGCTGCCCAAGGCGGCGGTTCCCATCCGCAGGGCGTCACCGAGCCACGAGCATCGCCACAAGCCGTAGGATCCGCACGCGTCGTGCAGGACGGGCGACGCCCGCAGTCCGTGTGAGCACCGGACGTCGCACCGTGACCTGTCGATCCCGTGCACTCGATCTCCTGGATGGCACCGTCGTCGATCCTGCGCCCGATCGCGGGGCAGGTGGCGGAGGTGATGCTGAAACGTTCAGGCGCGCTCGTCGACTTCGTCGACGTAATGCCAGTCGACCAAGCCGTAACGCTCCACGACGATCGCCTCCTTCATCGAGGTCGAGAGGTCCCGGGCCCGGGCTATGGCCGCCTCGTCGTCGGTGAACTCGCCCGCCTCGACCTCGTCGCCACCAGGTCGGGTGAAGTGGTAACGCCACGTCTTGGCGGAAGACGACGAGGGGTCGGGCATGCATCGACAATACGACAGGCTCGTTCCCATCGGGCAACGCCTGTACGTCCGCTCACGCCCGAGCGACGGGAGAGATGGAAGCGCTCCGCCTCACCTCAGGCGACGGGGACGTCGATGAGGAAGAGCTGGGTCTCCTCGTCTCCGTTGACCCCCCGGTGGCCGGAGCCGGGCGGGAGCCAGAATCCAGCACCTTGCGGGACGTCGAGCCACCCGCCCCCTTCGAGCTCGTAGGAGATGTGCCCGCGGAGGACGAAGCCCCTGTGACCTTCTGTGCACCACACGTCCCGCTGGGCTCCAGGTGCGTACCGCACGACGGCCCATCGGACGCCGTCGAGCGTGCCCACGCGGCTGTCGATGTCGCGGGCCTCCTCTGCCCAGGCCAGCGATTCGAGCTCGACGACGCCTGGCGAGGATCCTGTCGCTGCGTTCATTGCACACCTGTCGCTGCGTTCATTGCACACATTGGAACGTCCCTCGCTCGACGGTGATCGCGGCGTACTCCCGAGGGGATCTTGTCCGGCGACGGATCTGGCCGACGCGGCGACGGATCTCGCCGACGCAGCGACGGATCTCGCCGACGCAGCGACGGATCTCGGCGGATGGCACCGATCAACGTCGAGACGCGGCGCGCTTGGCGAAGATCCCCAGCAGCTCGTAGACGACGTGGGCGGCAGCGAGCGCGGTGAGTTCGGCATGGTCGTAGGCGGGAGCGACCTCCACCACGTCGGCACCGACCAGGTCGAGCGTGTGCAGTCCCCTGAGGATCAACTGCAGCTCGCGGGTGGTCAGGCCCCCGGGCTCGGGAGTACCGGTGGCAGGGGCGTGCGAAGGGTCGAGCACGTCGATGTCGATGCTCACGTACACGCGCCTGTCCCCCACGCGCTCGCAGATCCGCGCCACCGCGTCGTCCACGCCCTTGGTCGCCACGTCGACGGTGGTGATCGTTGCGAAGCCGAGCTCCGCATCCTCGACAAGGTCGCCGGAGGTGTACATCGGGCAGCGGATCCCGACGTGCGCCGAGGCGTCGAGCGCCAGGAGGCCCTCTTCCACCGCCCGGCGGAACGGCGTCCCGTGCGTGTACGGCGAGTCGAAGTACGTGTCCCAGGTGTCGAGATGCGCGTCGAAGTGCACGAGGGCGACCGGGCCGTGGCGGGCCGCGGTCGCGCGGAGGAGCGGCAGCGCGATCGTGTGGTCGCCGCCGATGGCGACAAGGTGGTCCGCGCTCTCGAGCACCCGCCGGGCGCACGCGTCGATGGCGTCGATGGCCTCGGCGATATGGAAAGGGTTGGCGGGGGCGTCCCCGGCGTCTGCCACCTGGTGCACGTCCCAGGGCTGCACTTCGAGGAAGGGGTGGTAAGGGCGAAGGAGCTTGGACCCGGCCCGGATGGCGGACGGTCCGAACCGCGCACCTGGGCGGTACGAGACGCCGGAGTCGAACGGCACGCCGAGGACCGCGACCGCCGCCCGTTCGACTTCGTCGAGGCGTGGAAGGCGCGCGAAGGTGTCCGGCCCCGCGAAGCGCGGGATCCGACGAGCGTCTGGCGGCCCGGTCGGCGGCTTGTTCACGTCACGTCCTCTCCAAGTGCGGGACGCAACGTACTACACCGCCTTGCCCGGCAACAGAGACGTGCCGGCACACGCTGCGGGCATCACGCGACCGGCTGCGCGTCGTGTCCCGATCTTCGCAACCGCTCTGCGTCGAACGACCTGCGCCTGACGGGGGTCAGCTCGAGCCTGTAGTCCTCTTTCACGACCTCCAGATGGGTCCACGCCTCGACCCCGTCGACGCCGGGCAGGGCCCGGATCCGGTCCGTCTCGGTGACGACGGCACCAGGCGACGCGACCAGGAGCGTGGCGATCGCGTCCCACCGGCCGAGGGTCAGCGACAAGTAGGTCAGCGCCGGGAGAGCGGCAAGCGCACTGACCGCTGCGTCGGTGCGGCTCAGGCGCAGGCCGAGGCCGCACATCTGGGTCAGGCCGGCCTGGCCCGGGGTGGTGATGGCGGTGATGCGGACGGCGCTCGAGGCGATGAGCGCCTGGACCCGGGACCGGACGGCCGACGGCGAGCAGCTGACGGCTCGGCCCAGCCGGGCGTAGGCGATTCGTCCGTCCGCCTGCAGGACGTCCAGGATTGCCCTGTCGAGATCGTCGATCCGGGGCATGACGGACGGTGGCGAGGGGCTGGCGCGGTCCTTGATCCGCCGGGTGTAGGTCGCGGCTTCGACATGGTGGACCCCGTTCACCGCCTTCACCCGGCGGATGAGGTCGTACAACGCGGGCATGTCCGGAGCGCGGACCTCCGCGATCAGCGAAGCCCTGCCGGCGACGATCGACACCAGCGGCGTGGTGGGCAGCGCAGCGACGGCCCGCGCGACGTGGCGAGCAGAGCCGGAGACGAAGACGGAGAGGTGGGCGAACGCGTGCAGCCCCTGGACGGCAGGATCCACCACGCCGACGACGTGCACCGCGCCCCGCGCGACGAGCCGTTCGTAGCGGGACCGCGCGGCGGCCCGCGACAAGCCGAGTGCGGCGGCGACCGCCTCCATCGGTGCCCGACCGTCCACCTGGAGCTCGCCCACCAGGCGCACGTCGAGGTCGTCGAGGTCGGCGGTCACGCCGAAGAAGCCCGTTCGTCCGGAACGCCGCGCGAAGCTCCGGACGAGACGCCGCGTTTCAGCCGGTTTTCCACTGATTTGATCACGCATCATACGATATCCGCGCGAAGCAGCGGAGTCCTGGGCTCCCAACAGCCGATGTGATCGATTGACAGGCTCTGTGAGTCACCTGCAAGATGCCGCAGTTGCGTGTTCGGAGGGACCGTATGGCAGATCGAGGGGGCCTCGGGGTGAGCAAGGGCCCGGCTCGGCGCGCGCCGGCCGGTGCGCCCGCCGCCGACGGGTCGGCGGGTCCCGACGGGGTCCGAGAAGCTCCGCGCACGGATGGCGGCACCGGTCACTCCGGGACCGCCGGGCTCGGGACGAGCGCTCTCGGGGTGACCGGGTCTCCGGACGCCGGGGACGGCGCGGCGGACCTGATCGGGGACCGCCGGGCGCAGGTGGCCAAGGCGTTCGCGGACCGTTGGGTGGACGATCATCGCCGGGACCTGTCGGGCTGGCATCAGGTCATCTGGGACCTTGCCGAGCCGGCGTGGCGCGAGTACCAGTCGGCAGCGTGGTACGTCGAGCGGCTGCGGGCTGAGGGCTTCGACGTGGAGGAGGGGTCGGCCGGCATGCCGACCGCCTTCTTCGCCCGTTGGTCCAACGGCCCAGGGCCGACGGTCTTGACCTACGCCGAGTACGACGCGGTCCCCGGCAACTGCCAGGCGGCCGCCACCCGGCCCGGGCCGCGCCCGGGGCTCAGCCGCTTCGCCCCGGGTCACACCGATCCTCACTCGGCCCTCGGGATCTCGGCGCTCGCGGCGGCGATCGCGGCGAAGCGGTCGATGGAGGAGACCGGGTTGCGCGGGACCCTCGTGCTGACCGGCGAGCCCGCGGAGAAGGTGCAGGGTTCAAAGGTGGTCCACGGACTGCACGGTTACTACGACGGCGTCGACGCCATCGTGAGCTTCCACCCCTTCTACATGGTCCCGCTGTGCAACACGGTCGTCTGGGACACCCATTGCGCTGCGTACTACTCGCGCATCTACAGCTTCGTCTGCGACCACCCCGAGACGTGGGGGGCCGTCGAACCTACGCCGATCGCCGCGTCGCATGCTGCCGCACGAGCGCCGGGAGCCAACGCTGCCCTGGGGCTCATGTGGGCCGCGACCAGCGCGACGCGTGACGCGATGCTCCCTGCTGTCGGCGGGTGGTCGCTGTCCGACGCGATCCTGACGGCCGGCCAGGCCACCGCCGACAACCTCCCGGCGTCGCTCGCCCAGATCCAGTACTCCTGGCGCACCCCGGACGTGGCCACGGCAGACAGGGTGCTGGCCGTGCTCGACGCCAATGCCGCCGCGGCGGCTGGTGCCACCCACTGCACGCTCGCCACCAGGTGGGTCGCCCGCAACCGCCCCGGCCTCGCCAACCACGCGCTCGCCAGAGTGGGGTGGCGCAACCTCACTCGTGTTGGGCCTCCCCGTTGGGGGCCTGACGCGGCAGCCGTCGGCAACGAGCTGCGTGCCGCCCTCGGCGCCAGCCCGGTCGAGCGTCCGTGGCTGCCAGAGACCGAGGCGCTCATCGAGCCTGAACAGGCGGAGAGACGGCTGAGGGCGCTGATGCCGGACTGGCAGACCAACTGGACCTCTGACGACTACACGGAGATGACGTGGTACGCGCCCACCGTGCGCCTCTACGTCGCCCGGCCCGCTCTGGACACCGCAGGGCTCCCGGGCTCGGTGCCCAACTGGGCGATGAACGCGCTCGGGGGCATCCCAGCCACGATCGACCCGATGATCTCCTGCGCCGCCAAGGTCATCGCCGGCACGCTCCTCGATCTCCTGGCGAGCCCGGACGTCCTCTCCGAGGCGAGGTCCGAATTTCAGGAGCGCCGCGCGCGCACCCCGCTGCCAGCTCTGCTGCCCTCCGACTTCACGGCGCCGGTCGACTACCGCTGGCCGGAGTACGTCACGACCTCGAGGGGAAGGGAGTGGTGGATTCCCGCCAATCCCGAGTTCTGACGCGGGCGCGGTGCGGCGGCTCGATCGAAGGACGACCAGACGCCCAGCAGCAGGGCGAGAAGCAAGCGAGAGTGGAGAGAGATGCTCACAGAGAGAAGAGGAGGGACGGGCGATATGGTGGGCGACACACAGTCAAGCCACATCGACGGAGGACACATGGAGACGAGCTCTGCACGAAGGCGGATTGCGGGCAATCTTCGCAGAAGATCGCCGCGTCCGATGGGGCGGAGCCGCCTAGCCGGCGCGTCCGGCCGGCTCTCCGTCCTGCTCGCGGTCACGTTGGCCGCCTCGGCTGGCGCTGCAGGCATGGCGGGAAGCGCGGGTGCCAGTCCCGCGGCGAAGAAGGAGCCCCCGCTCTACAAGCTCCTCCCGGCCAAGATCCGCGCGAGCAGAAAGCTCGTCCAGTACGTGACAGACATCTTCCCGCCGATGGCTTTCGCGACGCACACAGGCAGCGGAGCGACCGGCGTCGACCTCTTGATGTCAGAGGCCGTGGCGAAGGTCATCGGGGTGAAGCTCGTGACCCATATCGTCACGACATTCTCCGAGCTCTTCCCGGCGATCACAACGGGGAGAGCGGAGATGGAGTTCACCGCCACCTTCGACTCTCCCACACGTTACAAGTTGGACTACTTCGTCGACTATTTCCGCACGGGGACGCAGCTCTACATTCCCAAGAGCGAGGCGAAGAGGTACAAGAAGGTCTCCGAGCTCTGTGGTCACACGATCGCCGGTGAGACGGGCACCCTCTACCAACCGAACCTGACGGCGGCGTTCAAGAGGATCTGCAAGGGTCGTTCCGGCCTCAGCTTCGTGAACGTCCCGGGGATCCCCGAGCAGAACACCGAGATGAAGGAGGGCCGCGCGCAGGCTGCGGTGGCCGGCCCCGAGAGCGTCGACTACCTGCAGATCACCAATCCCGGACAGTACGAGCGGATCGGCCCCACCTTCTACCCCACGTACTACGGCGTCACCCTGCCCAACAGCGCGTTCGGGAAGCAGCTCGGCCACGTCATCGCGCTCGCGCTCGATCAGCTCATCAAGAACGGCACGTACCGAAAGATCTTGAAGAAGTACGACGTCCAGAGCCAGGCGGTCAAGACGGCCACGATCAACAAGGGGACGCCACAGCCGTGAGGGAGCGGCGGAGGCGTTGAGGAGCCACGACGGCACCGGCGAGCAGCCGGGAAGGTCGGGGAGCACTTCGCTGACCGCGGACAGCGCCCCCCCGTTCGAGCCGTCCTCTGCGGGGGGACGCACGTCCACGTACGAGATCGTCCGGCGGAAGCATCCGTGGCGGTTCGCCGCCGCGATCGCCGTCCTCCTGCTCCTGGCGCTGCTCGCGTACGGAGCTGCCAACGCGCACCAGCTCCACTGGAGCGTCACGGGCCACTACTTGTTCAACAGGTCGGTCCTCACCGGAGTCCTGCGAACGCTCGAGATCACGGCGGCCGCCATGCTGCTGGGCCTCGCGCTCGGAGTGATCTTCGGGATCATGCGCTCCTCGCACAATCCCGTCCTACGCGGCGTGGCATGGCTCTACGTCTGGGCCTTCCGTGGAACGCCCATCATCCTGCAGCTCTTCCTCTGGTTCAATCTCGCACTCATCTTTCCTCGTATCGACATTCCCGGCATCGTCCGCGGGACAACCGTCAACCTCATCACCCCTTTCCTCGCTGCGCTTCTCGGGTTCGGCATCAACGAGGGCGCGTACATGAGCGAGATCATCCGCGGTGGACTGCTGTCGGTGCCTCCCGGCCAGACCGAGGCGGCGCTCTCACTCGGCGCTTCGCACGCGTGGACGACGAGAAGGATCGTGCTTCCGCAAGCGTTCCGCGTGATCCTTCCAGCGATCGGGAACGACACGCTGCAGATGCTGAAGCTGACGTCCCTCGCTGCTTTCATCTCCTTCAACGAGCTGTTCGGGACGACCGAGTCGATCTACTACGCGAACTCGGAGGTCATCGAGCTGCTGCTCGTGGCGGGAGCCTGGTACCTGGTCGCCTCGTCGGTGCTGAGCGTCGTCCAGTACTACGTCGAGCGTAAGTTCGGCCGGGGGTTCCAGAGGGGACGGCAGCAGGCGCTCGTGGAGCGCGTGGTGCTCCGCGCGATGGTGAGGTTGCGGACACGTGCCGTCTGACCGGGCGTCGAAGGAGGGAAACCGCACCGTCGTCGAGTGCCACGCGGTCGTGAAGTCCTTTGCGAGCGTGCACGTCCTTCGTGCTGTCGACCTCGAGGTGAAAGAGTCCGAGGTGCTGTGCATCCTCGGGCCGTCCGGAGCTGGAAAGAGCACGCTGCTGCGCTGCATCAACCACTTGGAGGGCATCGACGGCGGTTGGATCAAGGTCACAGACCAGATCATCGGCTACGAGCTGAGGGGGGGCAAGCTGCACGAGCTGTCGGAGCGTGCGGTCCGTCGCCAGCGCGGCCTGTGCGGGATGGTCTTCCAGCACTTCAACCTGTTCCCTCATTTCACTGCTCTGCAGAACGTGATGCTGGGCCCGGTGGAGATCCTGAAGGAGCCACGGGGTGAGGTGGAAGCCCGTTCCCGCTTGCTGCTCGACAGGGTGGGCCTGGCGAGCAAGGTGTCGGCCTATCCCTCGCAGCTCTCGGGGGGACAGCAGCAGCGGGTGGCGATCGCGCGAGCTCTGGCGATGAACCCGAGAGTCCTGCTCTTCGACGAGCCGACGTCCGCGCTGGACCCCGAAGTGGTGGGCGAGGTGCTGAGGGTCATGCTGGAGCTGGCGGAAGAGGGCCGGACCATGATCGTCGTGACCCATGAGGTGGGGTTCGCGAGGGAGGCAGCGGACCGGGTCGCCTTCATGTTCGACGGCAGGATCACGGAGATCGGCCTGGCACGCGCTGTGCTTGAGAAGCCGAGCGAGGCGCGGACGGCCGAGTTCCTCTCCCATGTGCTCGTCTGACGCCGGCTGCTCCCGGGCGATCGTCGTGATCGACGACATCGTCGACGTGAGCGTCGTCGCGGGGGAGCTGCCCGAGCTCTGGGCTGCGACCGTCCGCTCGGAGAGCGACGTGCCGGCGGGTCCGGGAACCGCCGCGCTCTTAGCAGGGCCCGGTGCCGAGGTCACGGACGTGGTTCTCGACAGGCTCCCCGATCTCCGAGTCGTGGTCGTGACCTCGATGGGCTGGGACCATGTGGACACGGGGGCCGCCCGGGCGCGCGGTGTCGCGGTGATCGGAGTCGAGCCGTACTGCGTCGAGGAGGTGGCGGAGCACACCGTCGCTCTGATCCTGGACCTCCTGCGGGGCGTGACGTGGCTGGACGCGACGGTGCGGGCTGGCGGGTGGGACGACGCGAGGGTGGGACGCACCGTGCGCGGGGCCGCGCTCGGCCTTGTCGGCCTCGGTCGGATCGGGTCGGCTGTCGCATGGCGTGCGGCTGCGCTCGGCATGGCCGTCTCGGTGTTCGATCCTTTCGTCGGGACGGAGGAGATTCGTGAAAGGACCGCTGTCCGCGTCGCCTCCTCCCTCGACGCGCTCGTCTCCGAGAGCGACGTGGTGAGTCTTCACGTGCCGCTCGCCCCCGAGACCAGGGGGTTGATCGACGCCCGGCTGCTCGCCCTGTTTCCCCCCGGCAGCTATCTGGTGAACGTCTCGCGCGGGGACGTCGTCACAGAGGCGGCCCTGGGCGAGGCGCTCCGGCGGGGGAGGCTCGCCGGTGCCGCATTGGACGTTCTCCGAACCGAGCCTCCGGCACCGGACGACCCGGTGCTCGGCTTCCCTCGCACGGTGATCACGCCCCATTCGGCGTGGTACTCGCCGGCAGCGGTCGAACGCGTCTCACGAAGTGCCGGTCGCGTGCTCGCGCAGTGGCTCGACAGCGCCGAGCACCGTCGGTGACGCACGTGTCTCCACGCGACGTCAACGGCGGAGCGGCACTGGTTGCGGCACTCGAGCGCAATGGCGTCGACGTCGTGTTCGGCATACCGGGCGTGCACAACCTCGAGATCTATCGGCACCTCTCCAAGTCGGCCATCGCGCACGTCGCGGTCCGGCACGAGCAGGCGGCTGCGTATGCGGCCGACGGGTACGCACGCTCCTCTGGTCGACCCGGTGTGTGTCTGACGACGAGCGGTCCTGGCATCACGAACGCATGCACCGGGGCCGCGACCGCCTACGCCGACTCGATCCCGGTGCTTCTCTGCTCGCCTGGACCTCCAATCGGCGTCGAGGGCCTCGACCTCGGTCTCCTCCACGAGATGAAGGACGAGCACGCGCACCTGGAGAGCCTGGTCACGGCCAGCGTGCGCCCCTCCAGCCCGGAAGAGATCGGAGAGGTGATCGACGAGGTGTTCCATGGCTGGCGCCGCGCAAGGCGACGCCCTGTCCACGTCGAGCTTCCGATCGACGTCATCGAAGGCGCGTGGACCCCGGATGCGGGAGCACGGCGGAGGCCGCGGAGCGTGGAGGCCGACCGACTGCGCAGCATCTTCGACGCCACGGCGCCACCAGCTCGTGATCAGGAGCCCGCCGAGGCGCTGCAGCGTGCGGCGCAATTGCTGAGCTCCAGCCGCAGGCCTCTTCTCGTCTTCGGCGGTGGGGCGCGTGGGGCTGCCCGGAGCGCGCAGGTGCTCGCTGAGCGTCTGGGGGCGTTGGTGGTGACGACGGTCAACGGCAAGGGCACGGTGTCCGAGCACCACCCGCTGTCGCTCGGCGCGTCGATCCGCTTGAACGGAACGCGGCAGCTCTTCGAGTCTGCGGACGTGCTGCTCGTCATCGGAAGCGAGCTCGGAGACTCGGATCTCTGGGACAACCCGATCCTCACTCGTGCGAGCGTCGTCCGTGTCGACGTCGACCCCCACCAACTGCGGAAGAACCTTGACGCGACGGTGACGCTCTGCATGGACGCTGGGGCCGCCGCCGACGCCCTTCTCGCCCGCCTCGGCCGAGAGGACGGCCCTCTCGCGCCGGGGGGGACGGGCAGCTCCTTGCGACCGCACCGGTCGGGGCCGATGACCTGGGCCGGCACAGCGGAGAAGATGAGGGCGGTGCTGCGGGACGAGGCGCTGGTGGACGGTGCAGTCTACGAAATGGTCAACCGAGAGCTCAGTGCAGCGCTGCCACAGGAGACGATCGTCGCCGGAGACAGTGCCCAAGTCTCGTACTTCGGCACCGTGCACTTCTGGCCGATGGACCGACCAGGCAGGTTCCTCTACCCTGCTGGGTACGCCACGCTCGGCTACGGCCTGCCGTCGGCCATCGGTGCCATGCACGCCTGCCAGGGGGCGCCTGTGGTCGTCCTCGTCGGCGACGGCGGCTTTCTCTTCTCGATGCAAGACCTGCTCACTGCGGTGGAGCAGAGGTTGGCGCTGCCGGTCGTGATCGTCGACAACCACGGTTATGCCGAGATCCGAGAGGGGATGGAGGAGCGCGGGATCGAGCCGTTCGCGGTTGACCGCCCTGCGGTGGACTTCGCCGCACTGAGCCGGGCTTTCGGGGGCCGCGGCTATGCGGTCAAGAGCGTCGACGAGCTGTGCACCCGCGTGGTCGAAGCCTTGGCGGCCGGCGGACCGACGGTCATGAGCATCGACGTGTCGAGCGGGTCGCCAAGGTGAGACTGTGAAGGCGAGACCGGGCCGCGGCCGTCCACCGGGCCGGAGTCAGCGAGGCTTCTCGGCGACTCCCAACGTGAAATAGGTCCAGGGCTTGGGGCCCTTCGCATATGCGTGGTCGCAGCGCTCGAGCTGGAAGCCGGCGCCGGTCACGATCGTGGCCGGGTCGCGGGTGAGGTGGCAGCCGTCGGCCACGCGCCGCTGCAGCGGTTCGAGCCGTCTTTGCCAGGTGGCGACCCTTGGATCCGGTGAGATCCCGTGCTCGAGGAAGTGCAAGGTGCCACCGGGCCGGAGCACCCGGAGGATCTCGCTCAGGGCTGCCACCGGGTCCGGAACCGTGCACAGGGTGAAGGTCGAAAGAGCAGTGTCGCAGCTGGCCCCCTCGATCGGCATCGACTGGCCGTCCGTCCCGGCGTGCTCCACGGCGACCCGGCTCGCGGCGATCCGCCTCCTGGCCAGCTTCCTGGCGACGGCTGCCGGCTCCACGGCGAGCACAGCCTCGACCTCTGCGGGGTAGTGCTCGACGTTCAACCCCGACCCGAATCCGATCTCGACCACTCTCCCGTGGAGCCCTGCCGCCACCTGTGCGCGCCAGTTCCCCATGTCGGGAGTGCCCAGCGCCCGATCGATCAGGCGAGGGAGCACCTGGCTGCGATAGAAGCCCACTCCTTCGACGATAACGACGTCGTGCCCCTGAGCGTGCTGCGACGACCCGACAGCGTCCACCGGCAGGCGCCATGTCGCACTGGACAGGCCGGCTCGCCACCGGCGACACTGCCGCGATCGCGTTCTCGGACCGAAGCGGAGGAGGCGGCGTTGGCAGCGTACGTCATATTCCAAGCGGACATCTCCGACGAGGAGCAGTACGAGCGCTACCGTGCCGCGAGCCCTGCGACGGTCGCCGCCGCCGGCGGCCGTTTCATCGTGCGCGGCGGTCCGACCACGCTCCTCGAGGGGGAGGCGGCGCCCGGCCGCACGGTGATCGTGGAGTTCCCCGACCGCCAGGCGGCGCTCACTTGGTACAACGGCAAGGAGTACGCCGCTGCCCGGCTGCTCCGCGAGCACGCCGCCGAGGGGCGCATGTACATCGTCGACGGCGTCGACTGACTCGATGGCGCGGCCACCACCCTCGTGTGCGCGGAGAACGGGCTGGCCCGGAGACTACGGAATCCTGATGTCGTGGTGGGTGGCGGCGAACGCGCGCTCGTCGTCGGTCAGGTCGGAGTCGCGGACAGGGAACACGATCGTCCAGTGGTTTCCGACGGGACAGTGCTGGAACCGGGCGATCCCGAGATCGATCGCCTTCAACTTGACCCCCGGAATCCACAAGGTCGTGAACAGGTGACCCTGCCGGCAACGTACGACGGTGTTGCCCCCGACCTTGTAGCCGAGTCGGCGAGCGATCACCGTTCCGAGGGCCAGCACCGACGCCGCGATGACGATGGGGCGCAGTCGTCTCTTCATGGGACGATTCTGGCCTTGGTCCACGCAATTCCCCAGTAGTTGTCTCGGGCCCCGGTAGTTGTCTCGGTCCCCAGTGGTTGTCTCGGCCGACGGGCTCGGCTGCGACTGCGGCGGCAGGCGTCCACGCGCCGGGAGGAGGCGACGAGCGCCGATCGGCGTCCGATGGCCGGCACCGAGGACGCGCATCGCATCGAGGAGCTCGAGACCGGGCGAAGCAAGGCGAGCGAGCTAGCGCAGGGCACCGATGAGGCAGCCGCCGGCGCCGGCGATCACGACGCCGGTCAGCACGAGACGAGCCGCCCGGGAGCCCGGGGGCGGCACCTTGAAGACCCATATCCCTATCGCTGCGTTGACGACCAGGCTGAGCTGGGCGATGGTGAAGCCGGTCCCGGTTCCCACCCTGGCGACCAGGGCCAGCAAGGCGAGGTTGCCGGTGCCGAAGAGGACGCCCGCGGCAAGCTGGACGGCCGTCGCGCCGGCGGAGAGGCGAAGCTCCACCCCTCCAGGCGCCATGAGCGCCAGCGCGCCCGCGAAGATGCCGAACGCGAGCGGCAGATTGCCGACCTCTGCCGGCACCTTGGCCCATTGTGCCGGCACGAAGTAGCTTCCCCAGAGCAGCCCGGCGGCGACGGCGTACAGCAGGCCCCGGCAATTCCCTGCCCCTCCGGCCCGGGCGGCAGATGCCCCGGGAGCCCCGGCCTCCTGGGATCGCACGACGACGGTGAGCCCGGCTGCAACCAGCACCACACCGGCGCCGAGCGCCGTCCAGCGTCCCGCGCGCAGGCCGGAGAGCTCCCCGAACAAGGCTGCTCCCCACACGAAAGCCATGACGATGTTGAGTGGCGTCCACGAACCGGCGGCTCGCGCGAGCCCGATGATCTGCGAGGCGCGAAATGCGAAGATGCTGCCCGCGGTCCACACGACGCCGCCCGCTATCGGCAGCCAGAACGCGCGCCATCCCAGTGTCAGGTGCCCACTGCCCGCCAGGAACGCCCCCGCGGCCAGGACGAGGTTGCCGGCGGCGGCGTACAGCGTCCGCGTGCGCTGAGGGATGCCCCGACGGACCTGAGCGGTCGGTATCCAGGCGCCCCAGCACACCACGATGGCGATGGACAAGAGCGCGATCATTTCGCGGCCGGCACACCACAGCCTGGCTCCCGTCTCCTCCGTGCGCCCAGGGACCAATGTCCCCAACCGGTTGGACGCACATCACCAGCTCCTGCGACTTCTCATTTTCTTAGAGGCTCAGCCGATAGGAGAAAGGTCCGGCATCCAGCGGTTTCTCCAGTCGATGAGCTTCGCCGTGAGGATGAAGGCGACTGCGAGGGCGAACTGGGCCAGTCGATG
>JAKATH010000141.1 GCA_021828055.1 Actinomycetes bacterium | reverse complement strand
CTGACGTTCCGCACATCTCTGGGCCGTTATCTCCCCCCACTCACGCAGGTTCCGCCGACGAGTAGAGCTCGGCAGGGACGTGGAGTAGCTCGAGCACCTCGAGCTGGAGCGGGCTGAGCTCAGGGTCGAAGGTTCGCACGACTTCGTCGCCGTCGGTCAAGCGGTGACGAGAGAGGTCGTCGAAGATCTCGAGGACACGAGACGCGGACGGGGCGGGGCAGTTGCGCAGCTCGGGGTAGAGCGGGATCCCCGCAAGGCCCCTCTCGCGCATCGAGGTGCGGATCTCGCGCTCGATGAGCGCCTCGACGAGCTGGGCGAAGAAGTGGCAGGTGAGCAGTGCCTCGATGCGGTGCGGGTTCTCGAGATGGATGGGCGCCACCTCCTGGGGGCCCTTCAGCACGTGGTGGCGGCGCTCGAGGTTCGGCTGGTAGCGGTAGGCGGCGAGGACTTCGGCCGGCGTCATCTGGCGGTCGTTCGTGACGAGCGGGAAGAGGCCGTCGGTGCGCACGTCGTAGGCGAGGGTCGCGGCGTCCACCTCGCCGCCGACGTGGAAGATCGTCTTCTCCTTGCGGCGGTAGCGCGTCGTGGCACCCGGGCGGCCGCGGCGCTCCTGGGAGAAGGACACCTCGGTGGACTCGGTGATCGAGAAGCAGATCCAGCGCGACGCGCCGACCTCGCTCAGACACTGCCTCGCCGCCTCTTCGGCAGCGACGCGGGTGCGAAGTCTCGAGCGAGGAGCCGACAGTCGCGCGTCGAGCGCCTCGATCGCCGCGAGACCGGCCTCGATGCGGGCGCTCCTTGAAGCCGCGTCACGCTGCGCCTTGCTGCTCGAATGGACCCAGATCACCCGGTAGCCGTCGACAGAAGGAACCGGGGACTCGAAAGTGCGATAGACGCGATCGGGATCGCCGTCGTGTGGCCCAGGAAGGCGCTCGGCCTCTTCGAAGCTCGGCGCGTGAGTCTGGACGAAGTCCTTGAACCACTTGTCCTCCCTCCTGCCATGGGGGATGACGGTGACGAAGCGCCCGCCGCCAGATGCGATGTGGCCCATCGCCTCCGACGAGCAGAGCTTTGAGTCCGCGACGTACAAGAAATCGCTCTTCCCCAGCATCTCGACGAGCCCGTCCCAGGTGGGCACGTGGGTCACGTCGTCGCTCGTGTTTCCGTCGCAGATCCTGAGTGCGACCGGCACCGCGCCGTCCGAAGAGACGGTCAAGACGTAGACGAGCTGGCGCAGTGTGGGGCGGAAGTCCTTGTTGTGGCCGTGGGTCACGATCGGGACCGCCTTGGCGCCACGCACGGCCGCCTCAGCGCTCGCGTAGGAAGAACCGGTGACCGTCACGCTCGTCGAGTCGTTGTGGAGCTCTTCGGTCCCGATCCCGAAGGCGGAGACCGCGCCGAGGACGGTCTCGGTGAGCAGGCTCGCGCGGTCACAGTCGAACAGCCCGTCGAGTGCACGTCCCACTCGGTCGTCGTTGAGCACCGAGGTGTCGTCGAGACCGAGGAGCATCGGGTCGTAGACCCCCGCCCACTCCATGAGTGCGTAGAGGGGGCGATGCCGACAGACGATGTTGCGGCACACGACGCCCACGACCGCGCCCGGCGAGAGGCGCAGACGCACGTCGTCAGCGGGCAGGTATCGCTCGAGCCGGCGATCGAAGCCGAGGCGGTCGAAGAAGTGCCCGAGCACGGGCAGGCTGCCAAGTCGTTCCGACCCGAGCTCGAAGCGTTCCACGTCGCCCATCGTCCCCCCTTGACACCGGTGACCGTATCGGTCAGCATATGCACTGACAGATGACGAAGGTTGGATGGTCGACATGGCAAGCAGGCTTGAGCGCGCCGAGGAGAAGTACCGGGGCCTTGCCGCCAAGCTCGCCACGGTCGGCTTCATCAGCCCCGGCAGCCTCGTCTCTCGTATGACGCTGTGCGGCAAGCCGGGCTGTCACTGTCAGGCTGACCCCCCGCACCGCCACGGCCCCTACTTCCAGTGGAGCCGCGCCGTCTCAGGAAGGACCGTCTCGCGCCGCTTGAGCGAGGAAGAAGCTGCGCTCTACAGGGAGTGGATCGACAACCGCCGCCAGGTCGAAGCAATCCTCGCCGAGATGTACGACGTCTCGGCCACTGCCGGCGACATCCTGCTTGACCGGGTCAAGGCCGCTCCCCGGCACAAACGGCGCTGATCAGGGAATGTGGGGGCGGAAAAGCCTTCTGAGATGTGCGGAACGTCAGGCCGAGAGCGGAAGAGGGGGTCATAGTCGCGATCTCAAGGCGTCGCGCAGCCCTCTCGTCGCCGTCCCTGGTGACCCTGGACAACCGAGTTCTTGACTGGTTGGATAACGCTCGGCTCAGGCCGATGGATCACCCGTGTAACGGCACTTCGGCCTGCCATTTCACTGGGATGGTGAGATGCTTCGCGTGCGCGGTAGGGGACACCCGGAAGTCGCAGCCGCAGAGCATGTTGGCACCTCCGTATGTACGATCGAGCCGTGCGGCACGGGTCTGCTGCCATAGCTGTTCTGGGATTCGTTGGAATCCTCATGCTCCTCACTCTCGGTGTGACTGCACCGGCGACCGCAGCAGCTTCTCAGTCCACCAAGGGCACGGTCTTCGGCGCAATCGACGTGACCACAGGGTCAGCCTCCCTAGAACCCACCGATGCGGTCACCGTCAAGCTCTTGGCCGGGCACAAGGTGGTGGCCACGGAGCGTGTGGCCCGCAACGCGCGGTTTCGCCTTCGGGTCGCGTCGGGGCATTACTCCCTCGGGGTTGCGGGCTCGCCGAGCTGTCTTGGTCAAGTACGCGTAAAAGCGCGCCACACGACGGGGACGCTGGTCGTCTGCACACTCATTCGGGCCCTTCGCTCCGTCGCTTTTGCCACACTGCCGATGTCAGGGGCGATCACGACAAGCGCGGACGCCATGAAGCGCTACGCCGCCACGACGAAGAACGGCACGAGCCGTCTCGACGCCACCGAGACGACACGGCACGCCTATGAGGTTCTGAGCACAGCGCCGATAACATCGCCGGTCCCGCCGCTCCAGTCACCGCCCACCCCCGTCTGGGTCACCTGCGCTGGCGGGGGGACATACACGAGCTTCAACGGGACAAGCGGATACGGCTCGACGTGCCGAATCTCGACACCGACATCGGGGACATCGATCGGAAACGTCCAAATGAAGGAGTACTGGCCGCCGTGGTTCACACGGCTACCGCTCTTGGGTCCACCGAGCCCGGACCCCGTGACGCCGGACTTCACGTCGATCACGAGGAACTCGCCCGGCTGGTCGGTCACCCTCACCGTCAAGAAGACGACCGTGCGCGCCGGGACGCCGATCCCCGCAACCCTGGTCGTCACCAACCGGACCGGCAGATCTGTCCGCTATAGCAGCTGCCGGGATAATGGCGTCTTTGGGAT
>JAKATH010000140.1 GCA_021828055.1 Actinomycetes bacterium | reverse complement strand
GAGGAGCTTTCCCGCGGGGTTGCGAGGCAGGAGTCGGCGCCGGAACCACCAGCGGGTCGGCACGTTGAACGGCGCGAGGCGCGCACGGACGTGGTCGGAGAGCTCCTCGGCGGTGACCTTGTGCCCCGGCCGCAGCACCACGACTGCGCCGACCTCCTCTCCGAGCACCGGGTGCGGGACGCCGATGACCGCGCAGTCCGCGACGGCAGGGTGGGAGAAGAGCACGTCCTCCACTTCGACCGAGTACACGTTCTCTCCGCAGCGGATCACCACGTCCTTCGCCCTGTCGACGATGAAGATGAAACCCTCCTCGTCGATGCGCGCCACGTCGCCGGTGTGAAGCCATCCGCGGGTGATCGAGCGAGCGGTGTCCTCTGGGTGGTTCCAGTACCCGCGGACGACGTTCGGCCCCTTCACCCACAGCTCGCCCACCGTGCCTGGGGGCAGGGCGGGGGGCTCGGCGCCCTCGTACCCTTCTGGCACGACCGCGCAATCGTTGACGGGGAGAGCCCTCCCGACGCTGTCGGGCTTGCGCAGGTACTCCTCCCCGGTGTTCAGGGCGACGGCCGCCGAGGTCTCCGTCAGGCCGTAGCCGTTGCCGGGCTCACCGGTGTCGAAGGCCTGACGGATCCGGCGCACGAGATCGGCCGGCGCCGGAGCCCCCCCGTAGGTGACCGAGCGGATCGACGACGTGTCCCGGCGCGCCAGGTCGGGGGAGTCGAGCACCCGCATGACCACCGTGGGGACCCCGCCGAAGACCGTCACTCGCTCGCGCTCGATGAGCTGCAGGGCCTGCTCGGGGTCGAAACGGTGCATCAGCACGATCTTCGATCCCGCAGCGGTGCTCGTGACGAGGACAGCGTGGCAGCCCGTCGCGTGGAAGAGCGGGACCGTCAACAGCGAGCATCGTTGGGGAACGTCGTCCATGTCGCCGCCGGCGCAGCGCGCTCGCAGCTGGCTCACCGACTGGCTGAAGAACAGGTTCATCAAGTTCGTGCAGGCGTTCCGGTGGGTGCCCACCGCGCCCTTCGGCTTTCCCGTCGTCCCGGAGGTGTAGAAGATGGTCACGTCGTCGTCGGGGAGGAGCTCCACGTCGGGCGGGGTGGCATCGCTCGCGACGTCTCCGAGGAATTCGACGAACGTCGGTCCGGGCAGCGCACCGGACTCCGTCGTTGCGTCGCGCGTCGCCGTCACCACCGTCCTTAGCTCGCGCAGCGCGCCCAGATGAGGCCGGATGCGGCCAGCGCGCTCGTCGTCGACGAACGCGACAGAGGCGCCGCTGTCTTCGAGCCCGTAGGCGAGCTCGTCGGCGGACCACCACGCGTTCAACGGCACCACGACGGCCCCCGCGACCACAGCGCCCCAGAACGCCATGGCCCATTCGGGCAGATTGCGCATGATGATCGCGACGCGGTCGCCCTTGCGCACGCCGACGTCGTCGCGGAGCCGGCGCGCGAGGGTAGACGCGATCCGGTAGTGCTGGACGTACGTGGTCCTCTCGTCCTCGTAGATCAGGTAGTCGGCGTCGCCGTAGCCGAGCGAGAGATCGAGAACCGAGCGCAGCGAGGGAGGGGCAGCCTTCCACGTGCGTACCGTCACGCCGCGCACCTCGACGTCCTCCATCTCGAAGAGCTGACCCGGCGCGGTGAGCCGCGCGGTGGCCTCGTCGTAGCTGATCTCAGCGAGCGCCCGCTCCACTGGGTGCTCGAATGCTGGGGACGCCGACGGGTCGGTCATGGGATCTTGAACACTGCCGTGCGGTAGTACGCAAGCTCGGCGAGGCTCTCCTTCACGTCGTCCATCGCGCGATGGCCGCCCCGCTTGTGCGGCGCAGCGGCGAGCGTCTCGGGCATCCATCTACGGGCGAGCTCTTTCACCGTCGACACATCGATGGATCGATAGTGGAAGAAGTGCTCGATCTCGGGAAGCTGCGCGGCGAGGAACCGGCGGTCCATGCCGATCGAGTTGCCACAAAGTGGCACGGTTCCTCGTTCGGGGATGTGAGCCTCGAGGAAGCCAAGGGTCGTCCTTCCGGCCTCCTCGAGTGAGAGCGCCGACGCCGCGATGGCAGCGAGCAAGCCGGACCTGGTGTGCATGTCCCGCACCACGTCGCTCATCGCGTCGAGCTTCACGTGGTCGGTGGCGATGACGAGGTCGGGGCCTTCGGCCAGCACCGAGAGGTCGTCGTCGGTGAGAAGCGTCGCGATCTCGACGATGACGTCCTTGTCAGGGTCGAGACCCGTCATCTCGAGGTCCATCCACGCCAGCATCGTCGCGAGAGGCTACCGCCACTTGCTCGGCACGCTGCCGGGTCCGGTGCGTGCGGGTACCATCGGCCCGGTGCCGCAGATGCTCCGGGTCCCTGTCCACCTCCTGGACACGGACCTCCCGGCGCCTTCGTACGCCAAGCCGGGGGACGCCGGGGCTGACCTCTACGCGAGGACCGCCGCGCACCTCGCCGCAGGCGGTGGCCGTGCGCTCGTGCCCACCGGGATCGTCGTCGCGATCCCCGAGGGTTACGCAGGGTTCGTCCAACCTCGCAGCGGCATCGCGCTGCGTCACGGGGTGACGTGCCTCAACACGCCGGGACTGATCGACTCCGGGTACCGGGGCGAGCTCGCAGTGCTCCTCGTCAACACGGACCCAAAGGAGGACTACGACGTGCAGCGCGGCGACCGGATCGCCCAGCTCGTCGTCCAGCCGGTCATGCACGCGGTGTTCGAGGCGACGGAGAAGAGCAGGCTGCCGCCGGCTGCCCGGGACGTCGGCGGGTTCGGGCACAGCGGCCGGTAGTGTCGGCAGGGGATCCACAGTGAGCGGCTCCTCCGATTGGCAGCTGAGCGGTGCCGGGCGTCATGGGGGGCGCGGCGGGCACTGCCCGGGGCTGCCTCACCGAACGGAGCTGGCGCCGCGGTAGAGTGGCGGGCACACGCGGACGTGGCTCAGTTGGTAGAGCATCACCTTGCCAAGGTGAGGGTCGCGGGTTCGAGTCCCGTCGTCCGCTCCAGAAAGTCCAGTTCAGAGGCCCTGCCCAGGAGCATCCGGCACGGATCGTCCCTTGCACGTCCACTGATGTGGTTGCTACGCACCGTGGGCGACGGTCGTGCTCGACGCTGGCGAGCCCTACCGAACGGTTGCGGACATCCTCGCTCATCGAGCGCCATCGCTCGACAGGAGCCGTGAGCGAGCCGCAGACACCTCGTACCAGCAGGTTGGCTACGACGGGGGACGCTCGCCACAGCCGCTCTCTTCGTGTCTGGTCACCCCACGCATCTCGCCGCCTCGAAGCTCGCAGGTGTTGGCGGCAACGCTGTCTGGGCATGGATCGGCATCGCTTGACGACCATCGGTTGGCAGCGCTGCATGAGGACGCGCGCCGGGCCATGCAAGGCAGCGAGGAGGGGCCTCTCGGCGCGGGAGTG
>JAKATH010000053.1 GCA_021828055.1 Actinomycetes bacterium | reverse complement strand
AAAGGGCTCGCGAGATAACTACGCGAGCACAACATCTTGTGTCTGGCGTGTCAGGCTGAGGGCTGCTGGCCGCCTGGACCCTTGCGGCGGTACGGCCGTACGGTCCGCCCTTCTTCCTCGGCCGCACTCCGGCGACGCTCTCGTTGCCGCTTGGCTTCGAGGGCGTTGTGCCGCTCCCTGACCCTGGCCGCGTGAGCGTGGTCCGCCGACTCCTGGTCCGTCCGCCGCTGTCTAAGGTGCCGGTCGCCGACTGGCGCCCGAGTGTCCGTAAGGCTACAGACGAGCCTCCAGAAGAGCAGGCCTCGGTTGCGAGCGTGTCGGCGGTTGTAGCGGAAGACGAACTCGTCGAGATACGCGTCGAGATGCTGGTCTGCGACCGCCCCCTGGTGCGTCCCGAGCAGCCAGCGTTTGAGCAAGGAGGCCACCCGGTGCACGTGAGGGTGGACGACGTGAGCCTTCGCCTCGGTCTTCGACAGATTCGTGGTCGTGGCTTCATAGTGCAGTCCACGGGCGCCGAGCTCGGCGAGCGCCGGACCGTAGGAGGGCCAATCGTCAGAGATCAATAGTGATCCTGGTTCAACGTTGTGCTCCAAGAAATCGGCTATGGCCAGGGATGATGCGTCAGGCAGGCGAGCGAGCCGGATACGACCCATGGCGGTGGGTGAAACCACCTCGCAGGCCACGGCGACCGGTGATTTCTTCCCGCGCGATCGGCCGCCTGCCCCCGGGTCCACGCCACCGACGTAGGTCTCGTCGAACTCGATCTCGCCACTGAGCTTCTCTCGCTCCCCCTGGTCCATCGCCGCCCGCATCTTCTGGAGCAGGAGCCACGCCGTGGCGTAGTTGACGCCGGTGATCTGTTGGATGCTGAGTGCCGAGACCCCGATCTTGGTCTGCACGAGTTGCCAGGCGACGACGAGCCACGTGGCGACCGGCACCTTCGTCCGTTCGAGCAGCGTCCCCGTCGTCACGGTGAACCACCGCCGACAACTCCCGCACCACCAGCGAGGTCCGCCCGGCAACGTGATGGCCGCCCCGCACCGCGAGCAGGCGATGCCGTGCCGGAACCGCACCGCGGTGAGATACCGAATGGCGTTGGCCTCGGTCCCGAACCATCGATTGAACTCGGCCAAGTCCCTGGGGTAGTGCCGACCGGCCCGAGGCTGGCCCTCATCGAACTCCCAGGTCAGCACGGGCCAAGGCTACCACTACATCTTGTGCTCGCGTAGTTATCTCGCGAGCTGTTCCGGACCATTCCGTGCAGCGATTCCGGAGTTTTCGTACACCGGATTCCGCGGAGAGGACGCGTAGCGCTGGCGTGAGGTGAGTGGGACACGGCAACCTCCCCCCCTGAAGGTCCGCGAAGACGTATAGGGAGGGGAGGAGCCGGTGTCCCGGCCCCACATTGCCATGCGCAAGATCCGCACAGTTCTACGGCTGCGGGCGGAAGGCCTCAGCCTGCGCCAGGTGAGCGCGTCGGTGCAGGTGCCGTTCACCACCGTCGCCGACCACGTCCGGCGGGCAGATCGCGCCGGGCTCTCCTGGCCCTTGCCCGAGGGCCTCGACGACGACGCGTTGGGAGCGCGCCTGTTCGTGGCCGGCGACGCGTCGGGGCCGGCGACCCCTTTCAGGCCCTGGCCGACGAAACCTGCGCCTGCAGTGAGTGAGACGAGCGCTGACGCACGCAGCCGGCGTGCCTGCGTCGGCTGGGCGTCGCAGAGCGCGAGGTAGGCGGCGATCTCCCCGCGGCTGTAGGGATCTTTGGCCCGCTCGCGCGACAGGCGCGGCGCGTCCGCCCCGAAGGTCCGACGCACCGGGCGATCCGGCGAGCCGCCTATTCTGGGTCGTTCACGAGCACCAAGGAGACTTCACCAATGAGCACACTGCGGCCCGCATCCATCTCCGGGCGCCCCGACGCACTGCAGTGGAAGGTGGCCGATCTCTCGCTCGCCGAGTTCGGTCGCCGGGAGATCGAGCTCGCCGAGCACGAGATGCCCGGGCTGATGGCGATGCGTGAGGAGTTCGGCGGGTCCAAACCCCTCACGGGTGCGCGCATCACGGGGTCGCTCCACATGACGATCCAGACTGCCGTGCTCATCGAGACCCTGGTGGCGCTCGGCGCACGAGTGCGGTGGGCCAGCTGCAACATCTTTTCGACGCAGGACCACGCAGCGGCCGCGGTCGTCGTCGGGCCGGGAGGCACCCCGGCGAGCCCGGCCGGGGTGCCCGTCTTCGCGTGGAAGGGCGAGTCACTCGAGGAGTACTGGTGGTGCACCGAGCAGGCGCTGCGCTGGCCGGCTGAGGGCGGGCCGACGATGATCCTCGACGACGGCGGCGACGCCACGCTCCTCGTCCATCTCGGCGTCGAAGCAGAGAAGGCCGGGGCTGCACCCGACCCCGCGTCAGCCGACTCCGATGAGATGCGTGTCGTCCTCCAGGTACTTGCTGGAAGCCTCGCGGAGGATCCTCACCGCTGGACCTCGATCGCCAACGGGATCAAAGGCGCGACCGAGGAGACGACGACCGGGGTGCATCGTCTGTACGAGCGACAGCGCAACGGCACGCTCCTGTTCCCCGCGATCAACGTGAACGACTCGGTCACGAAGTCCAAGTTCGACAACAAGTACGGGTGCCGCCACTCGCTGATCGACGGCGTAAATCGCGCGACCGACGTCCTGATCGGCGGGAAGCTGGCGGTCGTCTGCGGATACGGCGACGTGGGCAAGGGATGCGCGGAGTCGTTGCGGGGCCAAGGGGCGCGGGTGGTCATCACCGAGATAGACCCGATTTGCGCGCTCCAGGCAGCGATGGAGGGCTTCGAGGTGGTCCGGCTCGAAGACGTCGTCGAGGTGGCGGACATCTTCGTCACCGCGACCGGCAACCGCGACATCATCACCGCAGCACACCTCGCGCGCATGAAGCATCAGGCGATCGTCGGCAACATCGGCCACTTCGACAACGAGATCGACATGGCAGGTCTTCAGGCGATCCCCGGCGTGAAGAGGGTCCCGATCAAGCCGCAGGTCGACAAGTGGGTCTTTGCCGATGGCCACGCGGTCATCGTCCTGTCAGAGGGCCGGCTGCTCAACCTCGGGAACGCGACGGGCCACCCGAGCTTCGTGATGTCGTGCTCCTTCACGAACCAGACCATCGCGCAGCTCGAGCTCTACACCAGAGCGGAGTCTTACGGCACGGAGGTCCACGTCCTCCCCAAGCATCTCGACGAAAAGGTGGCGCGGCTGCACCTCGAGGCCCTGGGGGTCCGCCTCAGCGAGCTCACCGCTGAGCAGGCGGCGTACATCGGCATCCCGGTCGAGGGGCCGTACAAGCCGGACAGCTATCGCTACTGATCGCCGCGACACGCGCCGCGGGCGCAGGTCAGGGCGCCTTCGCGATCACGGTCAGCGCGCGCTCGATCCCCTCGTCGTCGACGTCGTGGTGGGTGACGAGCCGGACCACTCCCGGATCGATCATGTCCGCGCGCACCCCGTGATCCGCCAGGTGCGACACCACCGCCCGGGCGTCTGGCGGCGAGAACACCACGATGTTCGTAGCCGTGCGCTCCGGGTCCGCCCCCCTGCCTGGCCAGCGGTCGGCCACCCCCTGCGCGAGACGCCGGGCGCGCGCGTGGTCCTCGGCGAGCCGGTCCACCATTGTGCGCAACGCGACGATGCCCGCTGCTGCGACGATGCCCGCCTGGCGCATCGCGCCGCCGAGGCGCTTCCGCTCCACCCTCCCCGCGTCGATGACCGCGGCCGGGCCGGCGAGCAGCGAGCCGACGGGCGCGCAGAGGCCTTTCGAGAGGCAGCTCATCACCGTCGTGGTCCGCGACGTCATCACAGCCGCAGGCGTGCCCGTTGCGACCTCGGCGTTGAACAGCCTGGCCCCGTCCATGTGGACGGGGAGGTCGCCTGCGGCCGCCGCCAGCTCGTCGAGCTGGCCGAGCGTCCAGGGGATGCCGCCCGCTGCCATGTGGGTGTTCTCGATGCAGACGAGCGACACGTGCGGTTGGTGGAACTCGGCCAACGAGACCGCGTACGTGACGTCCGACTGCTGGATGAGCCCGTCGCTGTCCGAGACGAGGTGGAACTGCACGCTTGCGTTCCGCGCGGCCGCACCTGCCTCGAAGGCGACGACGTGCTGTCTCCGGCCCGCCACGACCGCAGTGCCGGGCTGAGCGAGCACCCTCACCGCGATCTGGTTCGCCATGGTCCCGGAGGGCACGAACACCGCCGCCTCCTTGCCGACCCGAGCCGCGTACACCGCCTCGAGCTCGGCAACCGTGGGATCCTCGCCGAACCCGTCGTCGCCCACCTCGGCTTCGGCCATCGCCTTGCGCATCTCGGCCGTCGGGCGCGTGACGGTGTCGCTCCGGAGGTCGACGATGCCGGACGAGGAGGCTCGGGCCACCGCCGGATCGTAGCGCCGCAGGAATTGGCCACTGCGTGGACGCCGGTAGTCTGCGTCGGTGCCCCAGAGCTCCCGCGCGACGCCTTTCGATGATGTCGACGCGGAGATCGCGACGGCGATCGGGCAGGGCATCGTCGGGCTGCTCGGCATCGAGGCGGTGGCACTCGGTCCGGAACGGGTCGAGGTCCGGCTCGCCGTGGACGGACGCGTCCACCAGCCCCACGGCGTACTCCACGGGGGCGTGTCCGCCTTGCTCGCGGAGACCGCGGCGAGCCTCGGCGGCACGCTCGCCGCTCCGGCCGGGCACTCCGTCGTGGGGATCGAGCTGAACGCAAACCATCTTCGCCCCATGCGCGAGGGCGTCCTGACGGCGGTCGCCACCCCCTTGCGCGTCGGGCGGACGGTGCAGGTCTGGGAGATCTCGCTCACCGACGAGTCGGGGCGCGAGATCTGCCGCTCCCGGTGCACCTTGGCCGTGGTGAAGAGGACGTCGCACGGGGCCCCTATGGACGGGAGGTCCCCGGGTTGACCCGATTCGGTCGTACCTGAGGTAGTCCGAGGGTTCCGAACTGTTCGTACTATCGGTAGTACCTCAAGAGAAGCTGCGCGTGAGCAGCGCTGAAGGGCTAGCATTAGCCGGGTGTCGCCAGCCACGTCCCTCCTTGCCAAGGGCAGGCTCGGTCTGCTTCTCCCACCGATGCTCCCGATCGCCACTCCGGGAAGTTCGGGTACTACCTCAGGTGGGAAGGCAGATACCACTATCGGTAGCACCCACTGGGTAGCGGCTCTGGCGTCGTCGGCCGAAGAAGCTGGCGCGGCCGGGGTGTGGGTGACGGACCACCTCTTCTGGATGGCTCCTGCGGGCGAGTGCGTGACGACGGTCGCAGTGGCGGCGGCCGCCACCCGGACGGCCGTCGTCGGGACGTGCGTGCTCCAGCTCCCGCTCCGCGCGCCGGCCGCTGTGGCCAAGCAGGCTGCCGCCTTGCAGCTGCTGAGCGGCGGTCGATTCGTGCTGGGCGTCGGGGTCGGGAGTCACCCCAGGGAGTACGAGCTGTCGGGGGCTCCCTTTCACACCAGGGGGAAGTCCCTCGACGCGGGCATCGCGGCGCTGCACGACGCCTGGGCCACGGCAGGACGTCACTCCGACTACCGCCTCGAGCCGGCCGCACCGGTTCCCCTGTGGGTCGGGGGGTCGAGCCTGGCCGCCGTTCGACGGGCGGCGGCGTCGGGAGACGGATGGGTGCCCGTGTTCGTCAGCCCCGAGGAGTTGGCCTCCTCCATCGGGGAGCTCGAGAAGGCGACCGTGGCCGCCGGCCGGAGCTTCGACGCCGTCTTCCCGGCGGTCGTCATGGTCACCACTGTCGGTGACGACTCGGTGAAGGCGAGGACGGCAGGCACCCAGTGGCTCTCGGCGCTCTACGGGATTCCGGCCAAGGCGTTCGGGCGCCACCTCGTCGCCGGACCTGCCGAGCACTGCGCGCTCGCGGCGGCGCGCTACGTGAAAGCTGGCGCCGCGCACGTGATCGTGCTCGTGGCCGACGACGACGCGCTGGGGCAATTCCGTGCGCTCGCCGCCGCCTACGACCGTCTCCCGGCCCCCGACGACCGCCCCCTCGCGCACGTCCAGGACATGGCGGGAGTCGGGACGTGAGCCCAGGGTCCGAACACGTCGCGATCCTCGGGACGGGGATGACCGACATGAGCCGGCGCGACCTATCCCCGGAGGCGATGGCCCACCAGGCGGTTCACGAAGCCCTTTCTGACGCCGGGGTCGAGCCCGACCAGCTCGGCCTCGTCGTCGCGAGCAACGCGTTGGGCGGACGTCTGTGCGACCAGGGGTGCATCCGCGGGCAGTCGTGGCTGCGCAAGGCCGGGCTCGGCAACGTCCCGCTCGTGAACGTGGACAACTCGTGCGCGGGCGGGGCGTCCGCTGCCCACCTCGCCGCCTTCGCCGCACGCGGAGGCGCAGGGGCCGTACTCGTGGTCGGGGTCGAGAAGATGTGGACCGGCGACCGCGCCGCGACGTTGGCGGGGATCGAGGACGGGCTGCCTGCGGACTACCGGTCCGACATGCACACCCGCTTCGTCGCCGAGCAGAACCCCGGAGGCAGCATCCTCATGGCGCTGAACGACCACTGGGCGCGCGAATGCATGGAGGAGCATGGCGCCACGCTCGAGCAGTTCGCGGCGGCGGCGGTGAAAGCCCGCCTCCATGCGAGCTGGAACCCCATGGCCCAGGTCCAAGAGTCGGTCACGGTCGACGAGGTTCTGTCGTCGCCGCAGGTGTCGGGCGTCCTCACGAGGCTCATGTGCAGCTCCTTCACGGATGGCGCGGCCGCGCTCGTCCTCAGCCCCTCAGGGCAGGCGCCGCGTGACGCGCCACGTATCATTGCCTCCGTGGCACGCTCGGGGAACGGGGAGATGGACTACCACGACCGGCTCGGCGACGCCGCCGCAGCGCTGTGGGAGGAGAGCGGCCTCGGGCCGGCCGATTTCGACCTGGCGGAGATCCACGACGCCACCAGTCCCGAAGAGATCTACGCGCTGGAGTCGCTCGGCCTCTTCGCCGTCGGGGACGCCGGACCGGCGACCCTCGCGGGGGACACCACGATCGGCGGCCGGGGACTCACCGTCAACCCGAGCGGCGGGCTCGTCGGTCGGGGTCACCCGCTCGGCGCCACGGGACTGGCCCAGCTCGTGGAGCTGTCGGCCCAGTTGCGCGGCCGTGGGGGACGCCGCCAGGTGCCCGGGGCGCGGCTTGGCCTCGCGGTCAACACCGGCGGGATCATCGAGGGTGACGCCGCCTACGTCGGGACGCACGCGGTCGCGGCAGGCAGCAGGTGAGCGTGCGAGGCATCACCGTCCGCGGGTGCGGTATCTCCGTGCCGGACAAGGTCCTGACCAACGAGGACCTGTCGGCGACCCTCGATACGAGCGACGCGTGGATCACCGAGCGCACCGGGATCAAGGAACGACGGGTGGGCGGGATCACCTCCCAGATGGCGATCGAGGCCGGGAGGCGCGCGATCGAAGACGCCGGCCTCGAGCCGGCCGACATCGGCGTCGTGCTGCTCGCGACGACCACCCCCGACGCCCTGGTGCCCGCGACCTCTGCGACGGTCCAAGCAGGCATCGGCGTCCGGGGCGGCGCGTTCGACCTGAACGCCGCGTGCTCGGGCTTCGTCCACGGGCTCGTGGCGGCTGCCGGCTTGGTCGCGGTCGGATCGGGCCGGGTGCTGCTCATCGGCGCCGACGCCCTGAGCCGCATCACCGACTGGGACGATCGGACGATGGCGGTGCTCGTCGGCGACGGCGCGGGAGCTGTGGTCCTCGAGCCCGTCGAAGGGCCAGGTGACCTGCTCAGCTGGAACTTCGGCGCCGACGGCACGCTCCGTCACCTCCTCAAGTGCGACCACGGTGGGTACCTCTTCATGGACGGCAAGGAGGTCTTCCGCAAGGCGGTGCGGGTCGTCGTCGAGTCCGCAGAACGTGCGCTCGCAGACGCGGGCTTCACCGCCGCTGACGTGGCCCTCCTCGTCCCGCACCAGGCGAACCTCCGGATCATCCAGGCCGCGGGCCAGCGGCTCGGCATCCCCGAGGAGCGCACCGCGGTCGTCATCGACCGGTACGGCAACACCTCGTCCGCGTCGATCCCGCTCGCGCTCGACGACGCGCTGCGCAGCGGCAGGGTCTCGAACGGCGACCTCGTGCTGCTCAGCGGCTTCGGCGGAGGGATGACCTGGGCGAGCGCCGTCCTGCGCTGGGGGGGGTGAGCGCGCCGGCGCCAGGCAGAAGGCGTCGAGGCGTGACGCTCGTCGTGCTGGCGGCCGGGCGTGCGACCCGCTACGGCGGTGTGAAGCCGTTGGCCTCGGTAGGCATCGGCGGCGAACCGGTGCTCGACGTGCTGGCGAGCGACGCACTGGCTGGCGGTTTCGAGCGGCTGATCCTCGTGATCGGCCCGGAGACCGGGCCCGCGCTCCGCTACCACGTGGCGCGCACGTGGCCACGCCAGGCCGCAGTCGAGTTCGCCCTCCAAGAGACGCCCCGCGGCACCGTCGACGCGGTGCTGGCGGCGGCTCACCTGCTCGACGAAGGTTCTCCCTTCGGCGTGGCGAACGCCGACGACCTCCCCGGTGAGACCGGCTTCTCCCTCCTCGCCGAGCACCTGACCAGCCCGGGCGCAACCAACGCGACGGTCTGCTACCGGCTGCGCGACTCGCTGCTCGGCGACGCGCCCGTCACCCGGGGGCTGTGCCACGTCGACGGCGACGGGATGCTCGTGGCGGTAGACGAGCGCCGTCGCGTCACTCCGCTCCCCGGTGGGCGGGTCGTCTCCCGCGACGGGGGCGTGCCCGAGGAGCTCGATCCCGGTCAGCTCGTGTCGGTCAACCTCTGGGGGTTCCAACCCGATCTGCTCGAGCTGCTGCGGACCGCGATGACCTCTTCGGGCGGGAACGAGGAAGTCCTCCTCCCCGAGGTCGTCGACCAGCTCCTCGCAACGCGACGGACAGGTGCGGCGCGTTCGACGGCCGTCAGGGTGCTGCGCGCACCCGGCCGCTGCATCGGCGTCACCCACCCTGGCGATGTTGCCCTCGTCCAGGCCGAGCTTGCCTGCGAGATCGGGCAGGGCGACCGGCCCGCCCAGCTCTGGACCTCGTTGACCGAGTAGCCCTGCGCCTGACGGCGGAGCCAATCGCCTGATGACCTCGCGCCCGTTCGCCCTTGCACGCCCGGTCCCGTTCGCCCCGGTCCCGCACGCCCCGGTCCCGCACGCCCGGTCCCGTTCGCCCCGGTCCCGCACGCCCCGGTCCCGCACGCCCCGGTCCCGTTCGCCCCGGTCCCGTTCGCCCCGGTCCCGCACGCCCCCTGTCCCGCAACGTACGAGGAAGCGCGTTCGACCCCAGGACGCGGCGCAACCCCGAGTAACCGCCCGGCCTGAGCCGACCAGCTCCTCGGGGTCTACGCCAATGGCAACTCGCGGTTTCCATTCGCGGGGCAGTGTCGGACAACCCCGTTGCCGTCAACCGTGCCGGTAGTTCCAGGGAACCACCGACCCGTTGTCACGAGCCACCTCTGCTCGAATGCCCTTCGCCCGCCTCCGGCCTCTGCCTTGCGGCGCCAGCCGGTCCCTTCGATCAGCCTCGCGGCCTTTCGTCGGGGCTCCTGGTTCGGCCTTGCGGCCACCCCAATCGCTCGTCCGTCGGTCCGCCTTGCGGCGACCCTCCGTTCGTTGACGGGTTCGTCACTCGAACAATGGAAAGACTGCGCTCCGGCTCGGGCAAAGGCAAGTGGGTGAAGAGAAATCCCGAGGTTGTCCCCACAAATGTCGAAGATGTCCCCAACACGACGCACGTCGTCCCCAGTACGGCCCCGTGACGTGCACAGGCAATCCCCAGGCTCCGGGCACCGCCCCATCTCGAAGGTCACAGGTCGTAGAGCTCACCCGGGCGGTGGCGGATGGTCACCGCCGCCACCACTGCCCCCACGAGCAGCAAGACGCCGGCGATGTCGAAGCAGAGGTGGAGCCCCGAGCCGAAGGCGGCGTACGCAGCATGGATCACGTCCGTCGCAAGCTTGCTCACATGGACTGTGTGGGAATGCTCGGCCGCCCGTTTCGCCGCCGTTGTGCCGACACCGCTGCTCGTCACGGCCTCGATGATCACGCTGATGAAGTTCGGCGGGATGTGCAGGGCCTCGAGCCGGGATGCGAGGCCGCCGGTGAGCTTTGAGTCGACGATGGCGCCGAGGACGGCAACGCCGAGGACCGCCCCGAGCTCCCGCGCGGTGTTCGTCGCCGAAGCCGCCATCCCGCTCCGCTGCGGCGGCACGACGGTCAACGCTGCAGACGTCAGCGGGACGAGCGCGATGCCAAAGCCGAGGCCCGCGACGGACAGCGTCCATCCGATTGTGCCAAAGGTCGAACGGGGGCTGAGAGTGACGCTGGTGGCGAAGATCCCGGCGGCCGCGAGCACGCACCCGGCGACCATCGGCATACGCGCCCCCATCCTGCCCACCCAGGGTCCCGCGACAGCTGAACCGAGGATCAGCGCGACAGCCATCGGCAAGAAGTCGAGCGCCGTCTGGTAGGGGGTCTGTGTGATGACGACCTGCACGTAGAGAGCGGTGAAGAAGAAGATCGAGAAGGTCCCGAAGTAAGTGGCGAATGCCACGAAGTTGGATCCGAGGAACGGTGGCCGCCGGAAGAGCCCGACGTCGATCATCGGGCTGGAGATCCGTCGCTCGACCTCCACGAAGCCGACCGCGAAGGCCGCAGCGCCCGCGAACAGCAGGTCGATCCACCAGGTGCCGTACCCGGAGATCTCCCCCTGGATGATGGCGAACGTGAGGCAGACGAGCGTCGCGGCACCGAGCAGCGTCCCAGGCACGTCGAACCGCCGGCCCTCCGGGTCCGACGACTCGGGCACCCAGATCGCGGCAGCCACGAACGCTACGACGCCGAACGCCAGATTGAACCAGAAGATCGCCCGCCAGCTGTCGGCCCCGACGAGCAGCCCGGCGATGACCGGACCAAGTGCGAGAGCGAGGCCCGACACCGCAGCCCAGACGCCGAGCGCGTCCGCCCGCGTCGCTCGGTCGGGATAGACATGACGCAAGACCGAGAGAGTGCCCGGCTCCGACGCAGCCGCTCCGAGCCCCATGACGAAGCGACCGAGGATGAGCCAGCCCACTGCGGGGGCCGTCGCAGAGACCACCGAGCCGACGCAGAACACGGCGACGCCCGCCAGCATGACCTTCTTGCGACCAAACAGGTCTCCCATCGTGCCGTTGGCAAGCATGAAGCCGGCGAAGGTGAGGGCGTAACCGTCGACCACCCACTGCAGTGAGGTCACTCCGGCGTGCAGGTTGCTCTGGATGTCGGCGAGCCCGACGCTGACGACGGTGTTGTCGAGGAAGGTGAGGAAGAGGACGAAGCACAGGGTTGCCAGCGCCACTGCCTGCGCCGGCGAGCCGAGCCCCCTTGCACGGGAGTCGAGCTCGGGTGGGGTTGCCGCAGGCCGGTCCCCCCCTCCCGGCCTCGGTGCAGGCGTTGCACGGGCACCGCGCCGCAGCGAACGCCCGTTCGACACTGAAGGGGAGCGGGCGCGCACCCTCACGACACGTCCGCCCTCGATCGCATCGCACGCACACGGTACCTTCGAAGCGCGATGTCCACGGAGCCTGCGGCTGGCGCGCACCGAGGGACCGTGGTGTCGGCACGGCGAGCTCGAGCGCCTTCGTCTCGGGGTCGGCCCGTCGCGCGCGAGCGCAGTGGCGCCGCACAAAGGCCGTGTCCCGCGAACGCGACCGTGCGGCGGCGATCGCATCGTACGCTCGTGGCCGTGCCGCCCATGTTCGAAGCCTCGCGCCCCCCGGACGAGCCGTGCTCGCCGGAATGGATCCGCAGGCTACCGAAGGCCGAGGTCCACCTGCACCTCGAGGGTTGCGTCCCGCTCGACACGATCGCCGCGGACGGCGCCAGGCGCTCGGGTGTGGACTTCGAGCCGCAGACCGGAACGCCGCTCTTTCGTGATCTTGCCGCCTTCCTCGCGATCCTCGACCACTCCTGTGCGCTGGTCACGGACGGTGGGAGGCTAGAGAAGATCGCCTACGAGATCGCCGTCCGGGCGGCCGCCAACGGGGTCGGCCACGTGGACGTGATCTTCAACCCGGTGCACTGGCCCGCGTGGCGCCCCGACCTCCAGGGGTTCGTCGGGCACCTCGACCGCGGGTTCGCCGCCGGCGAGGCGGACATGGGGGTGACGGCGAGCTTGTGCCTCAGCCTGACGCGCACTCAGCCACCCGGAGAATCGGTGGAGCTCGTCGATTGGCTTCTCGCAGCGCGGCCTGACCGCGTCGTCGCGCTGTCCGTCGACGGCAACGAGTCGGTCGCCGGGCACACGGGGCGGCGCTTCGCCCCGTTGTTCGAGCGGGCACGCGGGGCCGGCTTCCGCACGTGCGCCCACGCGGGCGAGTCGTCGGGGCCCGAGGGCGTACGCGACGCGGTCGATCTCCTGCGAGTTGAACGCGTGGACCACGGGATCCGCGCCGCGGAGGATCCCGCGCTCGTCGAAGAGCTCGCCGCACGCGCCGTCCCACTGGACATCTGTCCGACGTCCAACATCCGGCTCGGCGTCGTCACGTCGCTCACCACCCACCCGATCGAACGCCTGCGGGCCGCGGGTGTGCCCGTCAGCGTGAACACGGACGATCCTCTGCTCTTCGGGGTCTCGGTCACCGACGAGTACCTCCGCTGCACCGAAGCGTTCTCCTGGGAACCCGTGGTGCTCGGCGAGGTCGCCCGGACGTCGATCGAGTCGAGCTTCGCCGAGCCCGAGCGAAAACGGTGGCTCCTCGCCGCCCTCGACCATTTCCTCGAGGACGCGTGCGCACCGGCCCAGCGAGGTAAGGATTCGAGTGACGGCGGCCTCTGACGCGGCGCCGTTCTCTTGCGCGCACGAGTGGGACGGCGCCGAGTACGACCGTCTGGCCGATCCACAGGCGCGCTGGGGGCGCCAAGTTCTCGGCCGCCTCGAGCTCGCCGGCGACGAGACCGTGCTCGACGCAGGCTGCGGGAGCGGGCGGGTCACCGAAGAGCTCCTGGACCGGCTGCCCGACGGCCGGGTCGTCGCGCTGGACGCCTCCTCGTCGATGCTCGAAGAAGCACGCCGCCGCCTCGCGCCCGACCAGGAGCGGGTCGACTTCGTCCAGGCCGACCTCCTCGATCTCGCTCCGGGCACGCTAGGCGAGCGGTATCCCGTGGACGCCGTCTTCTCGACGGCGACCTTCCACTGGGTGACCGATCACGACCGTCTCTTCGCCAATCTCGCCTCTGTGCTCGGACCGGGGGGCCGGCTCGTCGCGCAGTGCGGCGCGGAAGGCAACATCGCCGGACTCCTCGCGGCGGTCCAATCCGTCGGCGTCGAGCGTGCTGGCAGGTGGCTCTACGCGTCCGCGGACGAAACGGTGTCACGCCTCGAGCACGCGGGGTTCGTCGATGTAGCCGTCTGGACCAACCCGGAGCCGACTTGGTTTGACGACGCCGAACGCTTGGTCGATTTCCTGTCGACCGTCATCCTCCGCGAGCATCTCACCACTCTCGCGCCGCAGGAGCGCCGCCCGTTCGTGGAGCAGGTCGTCGCGGCGATGCCCGAACCCGTCGTCGACTACGTGCGGCTCAACATCGTCGCGAGGACGCGAGGCTGAACTGCCACTTGCCGTTCGCGGCGGCCTCCTCCACCGATCTTTCATGATCCAGCCCGGCCTGGGTCCTGCGCGCGGTCCGCACGTCACGAGGTCACACCACGAGCTCACGCCACCAGCTCATGTTCACCTGGCTGGGGAAGCAAGCCCCCAGCGCGTCCGGCTCGGACGGCGCCCATGCGCCAGACTGAGGACGTCGACGCCGGCCGTTGTCGATGACGGCCGCCTGCAAAGCTGTGTGCGGACGGGTCGCGTGACACGGCCCCGGAGCTCGAGAGGGTCCGGATCGACGGGAAGGAGAAGAGGGAGCCGCCATGATCGACCACGACGAAGCACCGCGCGTCGTCAGCGCGACCAGAGAGATTGGGGCAAGCGCCGGACGCATCTTCGAGCTCATCGCCGACCCGGCGCAGCAGCCTCGCTGGGACGGCAACGAGAACCTGGCCCATGCGGCCGGGGGCCAGCGGGTGCAGGCTGTCGGCGACGTCTTCACCGTGACGCTCACGACCGGTGCCGACCGGGAGAACCACGTCGTCGACTTCGCAGAACAGCGCCGGATCGCCTGGAAGCCTGCCGAGCCTGGCAAGCAGCCTCCTGGCCACCGTTGGGAGTGGGAGCTCGAACCGCTCGACGAGTCCCGGACGCGCGTCACCCACACCTACGACTGGACCGAGCTCGCCGACGAGAGCCGCGTCGCTCACGCACGGGCGACGACCGCCGACAAGCTCTCGAGGTCACTGAACCGGCTCGCCGCGCTCGCGGAACGTGATGAGCGGTCCTGAGCGTCGCTCGATCTGGAACGCCTCCACCGTCCCAGCGCCATCCGCCACCAGCCGGAAGCCGCCTACATCGGCCGAGGCTGCGGATCTCGCGACATGCCGCACAACTTCGACGAAGGTACCGAGAAGGAAGACCACTGTCGGACGGAGGATCCCACATGCCCCTGCACAGCCGTAAGTCGGTCCGCAGCCAGCTCTCGGACTGCATCTTCGCGTCGGCCGCCCTTGCACACGAGTTGCCGAAGTACCGGTTCCCCAGGCACGAGCTCCCTCCCGACGCCGCGTTCCAGGTGGTCCGCGACGAGCTCCTCTTGGACGGCAACGCCCGGCAAAACCTCGCCACGTTCTGCCAAACGTGGGAGGAGCCACAGGTCCATGCCCTGATGGACATCGCCATCGACAAGAACTTGATCGACCAAGACGAGTACCCGCAGACGGCCGACATCGAGCGTCGCTGCGTGCACATGCTCGCCGACCTGTGGAACGCCCCCGATGCCGCGGACACCGTGGGCACGTCGACGATCGGTTCGTCCGAGGCGGCAATGCTGGCGGGCCTGGCAGCACTGAGGCGGTGGCGGACGAAGCGGAAGAAGGCGGGGAAGTCAGCGGACCAGCCGAACATGGTGTGTGGGCCAGTTCAGGTCGTCTGGCACAAGTTCGCGCGGTACTGGGACATCCAGTTGAGGGAGATGCCGATGGGACCGGGCCGCTACAGCTTGACCCCCGAGGAGGTGGTGGCGCGCGTCGACGAGAACACCATCTTCGTCGTGCCGACCCTCGGCGTGACGTACACCGGCATGTACGAGCCGGTGGCCGACCTCGCCAAACGGCTGGACGAGCTCGAAGAGCAGACCGGGCTCGACGTCGACATCCACGTCGACGGTGCCAGCGGTGGCTTCCTCGCGCCCTTCTGCGCACCAGAGGTGGTCTTCGATTTTCGACTTCCCAGGGTGAAGTCCATCAACGCGTCAGGGCACAAATTCGGGCTCGCTCCACTGGGCTCGGGTTGGGTGATCTGGCGTGACGAGCGCCAGCTCCCCGAGGAGTTGATCTTTCACGTCAACTACCTCGGCGGCGACATGCCCGATTTCCACCTCAACTTTTCGCGCCCAGCCGGGCAGATCATCGCCCAGTACTACAACTTCATCAGACTTGGCCGCGAGGGCTACCGGAGCATCCACCAGGCGTGCTACGACACGGGGGCATACTTGGCCGATCAGATCCCCCGGTTGGGGCCGTTCGAATTGCTCGCGGCCAGCGACCCCCGCTTTGGGATCCCCGCCGTGACCTGGCGAATCGCCGAGGGCGAGACGCGTGGCTACAGCCTGTTCGACCTCGCCGACCGGCTTCGAAACCGGGGCTGGCAGGTCCCCGCCTACACGCTGACCGGTGATGCCTCGCACATCGCAGTCCAGCGGGTCCTCGTTCGTCAGGGGGTGGACCGCGACCTCGCCTCGCTGCTGGTGCAAGACTTTGCTGCCGCGGTCGGGCACTTCGAGCGTCATCCGGTCTCGGTCGGGATGACGTCGGACGAAGCCGGCGGCTTCAGCCACCTCTGAGAGCCGTTCCCTGAAGTCCCAGTCGGAGCCGCACCCGCGCCTCGTGAGCACTTGCGGGCCGACGATGTTCATCACTGCGGACGCCACTTGCAGGCGAACGACGTCAGGCGCACGACGTCAGGCGCACGCCACTTGCAGGCGCACGGTCGAACGGGCGCAGGGGCGAACGGGCGAACGGGCGAACTTGGACTCGACGCTGGCAAAGACTTACGCTGAAGCGCATGTCAGGACCACGGAAAGCCAGATCAGTCAAGACGGCGGTGAAGAAGGCCTCGACTCGAAGCGTGGCTGCCAAGAAAAGCGCCGGGGCGACGACCAAACGAGCCCGAAGGGTGCTCAGCGCCGAGCACAAGGCCCAGATGACTCGAGGACGTGAAGAAGCACGCGTCGTCCGCGCATACCTCGAGGCGATCAACGTCCCCAAGCGCCGGGGACGCCAGCGCACGCCCGAGTCCATCTCCAGGCAGCTTTCGCAGATCGAAGTGCGACTTCGTGCGGCGCGGGGCATCGACAAGCTCGAGCTCCTCAAGCAACGGCGTGACCTCGAAGCCGAGCGGTCGGCGCGTGCCCCGGCTGCCGCCATCGCTTCCCTCGAACGGGACTTCACGAAGGTGGCACGCTCGTACGGCGCGCGCAAGGGCATCGACTATTCGCTCTGGCGTGCCGCAGGCGTTCCTGCAGCAGTGCTCACCAAGGCGCGTATTCAGCGGGGCCGGAAGCCCGACGGAGCAATGCCGGCCTCTGGGCGGTGACACGATCACGATGACGGACGCATCGGAGCTGATCGACGAGAGGATCCGAGAGCTGGGCGGCTGGCGCGCCGAGACGTTCAGCGAAGTCCGAAGGATCATCAAAGAGGCCGACCCCGAGATCGTGGAGGAGTGGAAGTGGATGAAGCCCTCGAGCCACGGCACCCCGGTCTGGTCCCGCAGCGGGGGCATCTGCACCGGCGAGACCTACACGCACGTCGTCAAGTTGACGTTTCACAAGGGCGCTTCTCTCGCGGACCCCGCCGGTCTCTTCAACTCCAGTCTCGGCGGAAGGGTGAGGCGCGCGATCGACATCAGAGAGGGCGAGAAGGTCGACGAGATGGCGCTGAAGGACCTCGTTCGCAGAGCCGTGGCGCTCAACTTGGAGCAGGGTCAGAGCCGCAGACGGCGTTGAAACGTGCCAGCGCTGCCGTCCGCCGAATGACGCGTGGCGTCGCAGCCTTCGCACTTTGTTCTCAGGCTCGACGCCGGAGGGTTCTGCCTATCCACGGGTCCGCGGCGTCGAACGGGTCGCGCTGCTTGCCGCGGCCGCCGACCTGCGCCGCGTGACTCTGTGAAAGCAGCTCGACGCCCTTGAGGCGGCGGTGCAGTCGCTCCAGCGCGAGCCGCGGCGGTGCCCGCCGGCGGTAGGGCGATGACGCTGGAGCTCGCAGCGGACGTCGCCGCCTCCACAAGAGCGAGGTGCCAAGGTTCTCGCTCGGGTCGACGGCGCCATGCTCGCCCTCTTCGACAGCCTCTTCCGACAGCCTCTACCAGCTGGAACGCCTCGACAAGAACCATCCCGGCTGGCGGCTGGATCCGGCGCTGAGCGCGGACGACCTGCCACGAGCGACGGCGTGACCCTGCGGTGCAGCAGACGAGACGACGACCTCGTCGGCGTCGGCCCGCGGCGCCCGCGGGGGGTCGCCTTCGTGGGCGCTGCGCCACGAGACCTCCATGCGCGCCCCGCCGCCGGGCGCGTCCCCGACGGCCCAGGTGCCGCCGGTCATCTGGACGACGGAGTCGGCGATCGC
>JAKATH010000139.1 GCA_021828055.1 Actinomycetes bacterium | reverse complement strand
AGCGCAGCTGCGAGCTGGAGCGAAGGCCACCGGAACACGATGTCGCTGCCCGCTGCCAGCCACAGGTCGCGCGGGCTCGACGGCTCCCCTCGTCGTGCCCGCACGTTGCGGTAGAGGTCGACGACCCGCTCGTAAGGGGCCTGAGGTGCGGCATGCTCGATGCGCCGTCGCAGCCACTCGTCGTCCGCCACATGCGTCACCGGATCGTTCAGTGCGAAGAAGGTCATCTCGTCGCGGTTGGTCCCCACGATCGTGGCAACACCAGCCGCAGACCCGCGGGCGATCGCCTCGAGCGGCGGCTCCGGCAGCACGCTGCCATCGACGACCGGGATGAACGGTTGGGGAAGTTCACCCGGACGCGGCGCGCGGCGGCACATGGAGGAGAGCGCACCGACGAGCTCTCGGACCGGCACGCCCTCGAGCGCTTCCCTCGACACCTCGGACATGCCGAGCTCGCGCACGAAGGCACGGGTCGCGCCCGCTGCTCGCTCGGCGCCATGAACGTACGGCGGACCGCTCTGGATCACCGCAGATCGGAAGAGACCTCGTGCCACCGGAGACGCGAGCAGTGCCGAGATGCACATCGCGCCAGCAGACTCGCCGAACACCGTCACGTTCGACGGATCACCGCCGAAAGTGGAGATGTGGTCGCGCACCCATCCGAGCGCGGCGACCTGGTCGAGGAGCCCCCAGTTCCCAGCGATCCGACCGTGCTGCGACAGGTCGCCGAGCACAGGGTGAGCGAGGAACCCGAGCGCCCCGAGCCGGTAGTTCACGTTCACGACGACGACATCCCCTTCGCCTGCGAGCCGCCGCCCGCGGTAGAGCGCGCTGCCTGCGGTCCCAGACTGGAAGCCGCCACCGTGCACCCACACCAGCACTGGGCGTTCCGGCGCGCCGGACGCCCTGGTCCAGACGCTCAGGTGCAGGCAGTCCTCGCTCTGTTCGACCGGGTCCTCCGGCAACCTCGTGCCCGACGACTCCGGCTGCGGCGCGAGGGGGCCTGGTGCGGACGCGTCCCGCACCCCTGACCAGGGCTCCGGTCGCAGCGGCGGTCGCCAGCGCAGGGGGCCCACAGGTGCCCGCGCGTAAGGCACCCCGAGAAACTCCAATACGCCGTCGACCTCACGGCCACGCACCCACCCACCGTCGACGACGACCGTGCCGTCCACGAACCGACCATATCGGGAGGCGCGACGCCCCCGTGCTCCCACCACGTCGTCGCGGGGCACCTTTCGGCGGTCCATCCACTGCTCGATGCGGTACGTGGCAAACAGACGGTCTTGTTCGTGTGCCGATGGGTCACCGGACACGGAGCGACAGCTGGGTGCCACAGTGTCGGGGCTCCGCCCCGAGTGGGGCTCTTCCTCTGACGGCCGAGGCCGTGGGGACCCCCGCCTCCCACCCCGTTTCAGTGAGCTCTGGGGGTAGAGTGACGCCTGTGGCTGATGTGAGAGGTCGGATCGTTCGCCGCGCCCTCGGTCTCGTGGTGACTGCCGGCACCGCTGCGTCGCTCCTGGCCGGGTCCTGGGCGGTTGCCACCGCTGGTGCCACACAATTCACAACAAGCGCCGCGCAGGCGAAGGTCGGTCAGACCCAGTCCCAGATCACACAGATCGAGCAGACCATAGCCCGAGAGCAGCGTCAGTCGGCGGTCCTCGGAATCAAGTACGACGATCAGATGGCGCACCTGCAGGCCGTGCAGGCCGCCATCGCCGCCATCGACGCGCGACTTGCACGCGTTCGGAGCACGATCGTCGTGGACAGGGGCGTGCTCGCCAAAGCCGCGGTGCAGGACTATGTCCTCGGCGCGCAAGGGACGCAGATCACCTCGTTGTTCTCCACCTCCGCCAACACACTGGTGATCTCCGAGGAGTACTCGGACACTGCAGTCGGAAACCTGAACGTCGCGAAGCACACGCTGGAAGCGGCCCAGATGGCGCTCGGCGCGGCGAGAGCGCAGCAGCAAGTGCAAGAGCGTCACGCGCAGACCGCAGCAGCGCGCCTTCACACCCTCCAGCAGGAGAACCAGCAGGCCTCCGCGAGGTCCGAGGCGACGCTCCAATCCCTGAAGGGCACGCTCGGCAAGGAGGTCGTGGCCGCCGAGCAGGCGAAAGCGGAGAGGGAGGCCGCGGCCGCGGCCGCGGCCGCCCGCGCTGCGGCAGCCGCGCGGGCAGCCGCGCGGGCAGCCGCGCTGGCGGCGGCGCGGGTGGCGGCCGCTCGTGCGGCGGCGGTACGGGCGGCGGCGGTACGGGCGGCGGCGGTACGGGCGGCGGCGGTACGGGCGGCGAACGAGCAGGCGACGGCCGAGCAGGCGGCGGCCGAGCAGGCCGCGGCCTCGGCGCAGCAGGCGGCCCAGGAGGTGAGCGCGCTCGGTGGGACAAGCGCCGTCGCAGAACGGGCGGCGAACCAGGCGTCGTCGGACGCCGGCGGTCCGTCCGTCGGGTTCAGCAGCACGGTCTCCGCAGCCGGCCAGGTCGCGGCGACGGCTGCCGAGTCCCAGCTCGGGGTCCCCTACGTGTGGGGAGGGGAGACGCCCGGCGTCGGGTTCGACTGCTCGGGACTGACGCAATGGTCCTGGAGCCAGGCCGGCGTCGGGATCCAGCGCACGTCCCAGGAGCAGTACGCGACCGTACCGCACGTTCCCCTGTCCAGCCTCCAGCCCGGGGACCTGCTCTTCTACTACAACCTCGACGGCACACGCACCGTGGACCACGTCGTCATGTACATCGGCTCCGGGCCCTACGGCAGCCAGACTGTGATCCAGGCCCCCTACACCGGGTCCACCGTGTCCTACGACGCGCTCTACACCTACGGGCTGGTCGCGGCCGGACAGCCCTGACGCGGCCGCGGCCGGACAGCCCTGACGCGGAGCGTTCCCGCTGCCGCAGGCTGGGGGTGGGACCTTCCAGCAAGTCGGTACGCTCCTTTCGTGAGCTCTGTGCGGGCACAGGTGCAGCGACGTCGAGCTCCGCCCGGCCTCGTACCCCTCCACCCACCGGAGCCCGCGCCGGAGCGCCCGGAGCCGGTAACCGCCCAGGGGGATCCGGGGCGTTCCGACGTCGACGAGTGGGGTCGGTCAGAACGCGTCCGTGCGCTCGCGCGCCGGATCTACGGACCCGTGTACTCGCGGTGGTTCCGAACCGAGTGGGAGGGACTCGACAAGATCCCCGCGGCCGGCGGAGCGCTCCTCGTCGGCAACCATGCCGGCGCCATCCCCAACGACGCGCCGGTGATCATGCACGGCATCGAGACTGAGCTCGGCCGCCCCGTCTACGGGCTCGCCGACTACTTCTTTCGCAGCATCCCGGTCATCGGCACGTTGTGGAGCCGCGCCGGCGGGGTCTCCGCGCGCCCCGACAACGCGTACAGGCTCCTTCACGACCAGGGTCAGCTCGCGCTCGTCTTCCCCGAGGGCACCAAGGGCCCGTCCAAGTCCTACTCCGACCGCTACCAGCTGTGCAGGTTCGGCCGCGGTGGCTTCGTCGAGATCGCGATGCGCGCGGGAGTCCCCGTCGTGCCGATCACGATCGTCGGGTCCGAAGAGACCATGCCTGTCCTGTG
>JAKATH010000138.1 GCA_021828055.1 Actinomycetes bacterium | reverse complement strand
AGGAGCGGCAAATTGCGCGAGCGGGTCGGTGGCTTGACGAGCAGGAGCGTCTGAGCCGCGTTGAGCAGGCGAGAGGGAGGATGTCGTAGCAGGGTCAGTTTCGCCAGCGATGTCCACAGTCCCGGCGTATTGGGGCGCGCTGATGCACTGATGTGGGTGCGATCGTGGGGCATTGGCGCCGTTCAGCCGAACAGTCGTGCTTCCAGGTCGGCTCGGGTGATCCCCTGATGTTCGGCGACATCGGAGAAGATGGCCGCGAGGGTTCCGACGCGGAGCGGTCCGCCCGCAGGAACGGACCCGGTGCTCCCCGCCCATCGAGGTGGCCAGGCGAAGGTGGCCACCCGTCTGGCGCACCACCTCGTAGTCGAAGTAGAGGCTCAAGAGGGCCGCCAGCTCACGTCCGGTGATGTCGCGCGGCAGCCTCACACGGCGAGGAGCTCGTCGCGGACGAGATGGAGGCGCACGACCTTCGGTCGCTCGTCCTCGCCGAAGTGTCAGACCACGCGTCGCGGACCATCTCCCGGAGCGAGTCGAGGTCGTCGACCTCCGTGAGAATCGACTCCCCGACAGCACGGGCGACATAGCCGCCTTCCGGCGCCTCGTCGACCACGAACACGATCTCTGACCCTGCGATGGACCCACGGTACCGCCCCGCAGCGACAGCCAGCAGCCGTCAGCTGTCAGCCGCCGGCGACGAAGCCGACGAGGACGTCGGCAGCGTGACGGTCGAGTCCTTCGCGGCGATGTGCGGATGGACATGGCCGAGCACCGCCTGCCGACCGATCGAGTGCACCCAGCGATCGGCGGTCCGGCGGTCGAGGCGCTGTACGTCTGACCTGCGCAGGATGGATCCGGACGACCGCTCGCCGACCGCGAGGTGGATGGTCCTGGCCGTTCGCGGGACGAGCAGGATCACGACCGGCTTGGCACCCTTCCCCATGATTCGAAGCGTCCGGTGACCACGTTCGAGCCCGAGATCCTCGATGTCGGTCGCGCACGCCTCGCTCACCCGGAGCCCGATGAGTTCGAGGAGGACGGCGAGAGCGGCGTGGCCGTGGTCACAGGTCTCTGCACCAAAGAGCGCCATCCGGCCTCGCGATCAATCCGATCGCACTCGGAGTCGGTCAGGTGTCTACCGCTCTCTTCGAGCAGCTCCTCGAGGAGCGCGTCGAGGTCGTCGAGCTTGATTTGCTCTGCCAGCGCGTGGGCAACGTAGGCGGAGACGTTGGGAGCCCGCCCTCCCGCGACGGCGGCCCGGGCCGCATCAACGAGGGGCGGAGGTAGGGATCACCCTCGACGCCGGAGCGTTGGTCGCGTTCGAGCGCGGCCAACGGCGGGCGGTGGCACTCGTCGCTCGTGCGCGAGAACGCGGCGAACAGCTGCTGAAGCGTTCGAACGCTTCTGCGACCGGGCACACCGGGTGCTCGTGCTCGCCCAGGACGAGGCGCGCCTGTTCAGCCATCGCTTCATCGGAGCCGAGAGCATCCTCCTCGGGTTGATCCACGAGGGCGAAGGGCGAGCTCATGTCCGACATGTCGGAGACGGGATTCGTGCGAGAGAGTGGGTCGCCGCCCGGTGCTCGATCCACACCGAAAAAGGCGAGCATAAGCCGATTCGACTACAGGGCACGACGGGCGCTCACGCTTGCCCAGCAAGAAGCGCGACTGCTGAGGCACCGCTTCGACGGGACCGAGCACCTCCTCCTCGGGCTGGTTCACGAGGGCGACGGCATCACGGCGCAGATACCGGTGTCCCTCCGCATCTCCCTTGAGACCGCACGCGAGAGGGTGACGGCGACGATCGGCCGGGTCGGCGGCACTCCGAGCGAACCGCCGTTCACGCCCCGCCAGAAGAGAGGAGGTTCCAGGCCCGCCTAGAGTAGAAAACCACTGCGAGGAGCCGGGACTTCTCGTGGCCAGAATCGGGGACCTGAGATTGGCCATGCACACGAGCATGGGCGCGCCCCTCGATGACGTGCGCGAGCAGTTCATTCAGAGGATGTCGGGCTATAGACCGAGCGACGCCGAGGACGACTGAACCAGCCGCGTCAGCAGCGACTGTCGATGAAGCTCGAAGTCCCACCCCCGGCGGTCGGGGTCAACTCGGCGGCAACTGGCCGTCGATGCTACGGGGCACCCCCGACTTGTCATCTCTCCACTTCGGTCTGGGCCTTCCGGACTAGCCCACTACTCATCGCCGCTTGCGCTGGGGAGCCGAAGGGCTCCATAGCAAAACCGAGCCGGCGATAGGCAGCACTTTCGGCTTCCAACTTCGCTGATCTTCGGGGATAGGAGGCGCCCCGCTACGAACCGCAAGGCGGACTACTTGGTGACGACCCATCAGCTACCAAGTATATTGGGATCATGCCCAGAATCCAGGAGTTTCTCGTCTCGTCTTCCGGCCAGCTCTCTCTGCCGGCTGCGGCCCGGCACCGCTGGAGCCTCGACCACGGCGGCCCCGTTGATGTCCTCGACCTAGGGTTCGCAGTGATGATGCTGCCCAGGGGCGACGCCCGCCATCTGCTCGATGATCTGCTGCCCAGAGATGCACACGCTGAGTTCACCGCCTCGCTTGCCGGAGATCCCGACTTGGCGACCAGCTGATGGTCGCACTGCTCGATGACCATCTCCTCCGAGACCTGCTCGCCGACGACCTGAGCACGGAGTTGGCGGAGATCCTGGGCGAGCACGAGCCCGCCACGACCAGCCTGTACCTCTACAGGCTGTCGAGGAGCGTCGTGTCCGCTCGCGGCGGTGCGCTGACCGGCTCGTGGTCTGTCGAACACCGTCGCGAGTTGGGCCGTACTCTCCTCGCGCTCCCCGAGTCGGTTCCAGTCGTGCCGATGCGTGTGCTCGCCTACCGGATGGCAGAGATCGCCGACGCTCAGCGCGTCTCCACCCTCGGGGCAGAGGCCGCCGCAGCCGCCGAGCACCTCGGTGCCGCTCTCTGCGTGTGGGAAGGTGACGACGGCCCGGGCATCAGGAGCGCAGTCGACGCTGTCGGCGTTCCCTACCGGACCGTCGCGCGCTGATCCCGCCCGCGACCCGGCGTTCGGAGATAGGCACCGGTGAGAAGCTGTCCGCGCGTTCGGGGGCAATCTGTCAGTAGCTGGGCGAGTCCTTGGCATCGAGCCCCGCTGTCGACTTCGGGGTGATCCCGGCACCCCTCAGCATCCGCCGAAGGTCGACTACCTGCTGCTCATCAATGCCGTGATGTCGCGGGCTTTCGAACGTCTCGGTTTCAGATCCAAGGGTCACCGTATAACGGCCATCGGCCTCTTCGCTGACAGTGGCGACGCTCTGGAGAAGGGACAAGACGTCGTGCCACTGGATGTTGTGGCTTACCGGGTGGTTGAAGATCTTTTCCACCGTGGCCCGATGGTGTGCATCGAGCTCTCTGTTCTGTGCCATGCCACGTGCCTCCACTTTCATTGGCAATCGAAGAATTGCACAAGCCGTGGAACCGTCAGCCCGTCGAGCCTTCGGCAGATTCGTCCGATCGCACACTCTGTGCGTCGAGGTCCCAGCCTTCCTCGTCCTTGTGTCGGGAGCGGCTCGAGCTGGAGGGCCTTCCCAGT
>JAKATH010000137.1 GCA_021828055.1 Actinomycetes bacterium | reverse complement strand
AATGCCGCAGTCATCGCCGCCATCTCGCCCGACGGCAAGGGGGTGCGCCTGTGGCGACGCGGAGAGTCAGTGACGACGCCACCTTCCCAGCCGGGTCAATAGCCGGGCATCGGCGCAAGGCGGTCGCGCAGGCACGGCTGCCTCCTACCGCCCACCTATCACGCGTCCCCGAACATCGGCGCCGAGGCAAGCGCGAGCTGTCTCCGAACGCCGGGTAGGGGACGGCTCCGCGGCAGGGTCTTTGAAGGGCTGCGAGGCCCCACACTGGGGAAAGTGGCCACAGGCGCCGGTTAGGCGTATAGTTATGCGTATGCCACGTCTTCAGGTCTATCTTTCTGACGAGCTGTACCGCGCGGTCAAGGAGCGCCAACTCCCCGCATCAGAACTCCTCCAGGGCGCGGTTCGCGCGGAGTTGCGACGCCGAGCGATCCTTGAGGAGACGGACCGCTACCTGTCTGAGCTTGTTGACGAAGTGGGTGAGCCTTCGCCTGCAGCAGTGGCTCGAGCTGAACGGCTTGCCCAGCGCGTACGTGGCGGGAAGGCCGGATCGTCCAAGGCGAGCTGAGGGTGCTCGTCCTCGACTCGGGGGGAGTGAGCTTCCTCGCCAAGCGGAACCAGGATGCAGTCGCCACCATCCGCGCGCTTGTCCGAGAGGGAGCGTGGCCACCGCTGGTTCCTTCGGTTGTCCTCGTCGAGTCCGTTTCGGGACGTCAGCGCGACGACGCAGCGGTCAACAGACTGCTCAAGACCTGCGACGTCAGCGAAGAACTGCCAGTGCCGCTCGCTCGCCGAGCAGGCGAACTCCGCCACCGCGCCCGCCGTGGCTCCGCGGTCGACGCGATCGTCGTCGCCAGCGCCGAGCCGGGAGGCATCATCCTCTCCGGTGGCGTCGAGGATCTCGGGGCACTCGCGTCGTACGCCAAGAGCGTCCGCATCGAACGCGTCTGAGGCCGCCCATAATCACGAGCAGGCGGCTGCCTTCCCACGTCTCCGAACGCCGGTTCGCGGTCGTCGAACTTCCGCCCCCACCACTGGACTTCCACGCAGTCGGGGTTGACGGAGCAGCTCCCCGCACAGAGTCACCTATCCTCAGATCCTGTTGCTCGACGATGTGTCACCTACCGCCGGGACTGCCCTGACCGCGTCGAGTGCGTCCTGCAGGGGCGTCCCGAGTCAATGGGACAGTAGGTGCGCCTGCGTGTCAGCAAGCGGAAGTGGGGCTCCGCAGGCGGGGCGTCGTCACGACTGCTCGGACGACCCGATCAGTCTCAGTTGATTCCTGGCCGGATGACCACCTCGAGGTGCTCGAGCAGCCGATGGTCACCTGCGCGCTCAAGCGTCCCGATGGTCGGGCGGCGCCAGAGCCAGCAGTCCAGGTCAGCCGCCGACCCGGTGAGCGTGGCGTCCGCCTCAGCGCCGCGGTCTTCGGCCACTTCGAGGCAGGCCTCGTCTACGGGCGTCCCGTCGTCGGGGTCGGTACCGGTGAGCCGGCCGGGGATAACCAGCCACGTGCTGGCGGTGTCGGCGGCGCGGAGTCGGACGATGCCGGCACCGCTCGGGGAGAACGCGGCCCAGTCGGGTGCGTGCCCGTACATAACTCGCAGCGCCTCGTCGATCCCGTCGTCGCTCAGCTGCGCGTCCATTGGCGTTCGCGACCCGACGGTGAGCTCGGCGTCGATTCGATGGATCAGCGCCTCGTGAGCTTGGCGCCGCCGGACGAAGCCAACGGTATGGTCGCTCGACCAGGTCCACACCCGGTCCTGAGGCGCAGCTGAGCCCAGTGCGGAAGCGAGCTCGGCACTGACGACCGCGTAGAACGACGCGAGCTCGGGCCGGCTGGCCGGTCGCTCCGGTCTGGTCTCGGCAGGTGGCGGTGCTTGGAGTGCCTGGCGCACGATCGTGCCCCAGAACCACTGAACCTCCGCCAGGTGCCACAACAAGTCGTCGACATCCCACTTAGGGCAAGTCGGCACCGGAGCCCCTGCCACCGCCTCGGTGACAGCGGCCGCAAAGCGGGCTGACTCGCGCGCGAGATGGCTGACGTAGTCGAGATTGGTGCTCACGAGCACAAGCTAGACGCATACTCAGCGTGCGGCGCTGAACGCTCTCTCATAGCAGCGGGCATCTCCGCACGGGGATCCTCCTGGGGACCGTTGGGTGGCATCAAGCGTCACCTGACACCGCAACCGACAATCCCAGAACATCGCTCACCAACCGTCCCCGATCGCCGGCGTGAGGTCACTTCCCCTTGCGGCACTGCGTGGCAACACGAGGGGGGACGTATGCCGAACGACCGACGTCCGGTAGCCTTTGTAGGTGAAGGAACGCACCGCATGGGACCGAATCGAGGTCTCCCAGAGCCGCATCTCCCATCGGACTGCGCAACTTCGAGTGACGAGCCGTGTCCTGTACCGGATCGAGCACTACACGTCACTTCCCGTCATCGCCATCGCCATCATAGGGGCCATGATCGGTCTGATCGCCGCAGGCGGAGCGATTGGCTTTCCGAGCGGCTGGGTCGCCGGCTTCGAGGTCTCGGCGTCAACGGTGACGATCGTGATGCTTTTCGCGATCCAACACACCCAGGGAAGGGAGCAGGCGGCGATCCAGCGCAAGCTCGATGAGATCCTTCACGCCCTACCTGGCGCCGACGAATCGCTCATGATGCTGGAAGAAGCGCCTCCCAATGTGATGCGTGACGTCGAAGAAGAGCAGCGAGACGTTCGATTGATGTCACCTGACACCGAGGCCGAGCAGTCGCCTCACGACGGGCGGAGGTTGGCTTACCCCATCATCACCAAGGACGTGGAGCCGCCCGTTGGAGACCTCAGGTGAAGGGTAATCGCCAGTAAACTGCGCAGAAACACGATTCGTCGAAGGGTGTCCCATACCGTTCAACCTTTGTCCGACGGACGAGTGTTACCGATCGCCGGCATGGTGCTCCCTGCCCAAAATCAGCGGACGCCGGCATTCGCGAGCACTCGCAGCCGGCGGGCACCCGCTCGGGAACAGCCCCCATACCCGCTGGCATTCAACGGGATGAATCGGGCATATACGGACTTACGGTGGCACAAAGCCGGCGGCTGCAGTAGCCTGCATGGACGCCGCCATCGCGACGGCGCTACTGCGATGGAGACGGTATGCCGGTATCCATTCAGGTCTCCATAAGACGTTCGAGCAGCTCGGGTGAGGCCCGAACGTGTCCGGACTTGAACTTCCCGACGGGCACGTCGAGGCAGACGACGACGAGATCCTCGTAGAACTCGTGGATCTCACCGGTCGAGCCGCGTAGGTACTGCGGCTTGGCCGTGTTGGTGAACCGGACCCGGTCGCCGACGGCAAGGCGCGCCAAGGCTGCGTCCCGGCGGTGCCGGGCGATCGCGTGGGTCCGGAGGTTGACGGCGTCGATGACCGCGTCGAGCGCGTCGTCGAGGTGTCCGGCAACGATGGCGCTGGCGAGTGCATCGGCGTCGCGGATCGGCCAGCACGAGGGAGGTGTCGTCTTCGGTTCGATCGGCCAAGTATCGCCGATGACCACTCAGATCCGCTGGGGGATCCAGGGCTCGCCGGCGAACAGTGCGCTGAGCACGTC
>JAKATH010000136.1 GCA_021828055.1 Actinomycetes bacterium | reverse complement strand
CCTCCTCGACTCGCCCGGAGCCTCACCCCGGCGCAGCCCCAGAAGCGCCCGTCCATGCCGAACGCCCCGAGGTCGTGCTCGAGGTGCGGCGCCCCTTTCCCGCCACCGCCGGCCCGCGCAAGAGCCGGTCGATCGCTGCTCATGACGATCCGCGCCTCGTGGCAGCCTCCTCTGCGATCAGATGCGCGCCGTTGGCGCCGAGGATGCCCTCGACGACGGCATCGGGGAGACCCGAGGCGCGGAGGTCCCGGGTGAACTTGGCCATCTTGTCGGCGTCCCGGATCTCCTGGGGGTAGTCGGTGCCGAAGACGATGCGCTCGGGACGGATCTCGGTGAGCGCCGCTCGGATCGCCTTCACGCTCCCGAACAGTCCACCGGTGTCGAAGTACATGTTGTGGTCGAAGTAGTGGTCGAACGCGCGGTCCGCCACTTGACCGTGCAGCGAGTCGGCCGCGATGCCCAGGTGGCCCTTGTCCTGGTATCCACGGATCCGCTCGATGATGGCGCCGATGCCGCCCCCCAGGTGCGACATCACGACCTGCAGCCCGGGCACCCGGTCGAAGATCCTGCCCGCGACGAGCCGGAACGTCGCGAGGATCAGCTCGTGCTCGCGACCCACGCAGCGGTAGAGGTCGTAGCGGTCGTAGTAGCCCTCGAGCCCGGGAGGGACGGGGAGAGAGGGGTGGACGAACACGAACATCCCTCGGTTGACCGCCTCCTCGTACACCGGAAGGAGAGGCGGGTCGTCCAGGTGCAACGAGCCGAAGCTGCTCGGGAACGCGAGCCCCGGGAAGCCGTACTCGTCGGCGCACACCTGCAGCTCCCGCCGCCACCGGTCGTCGCCGGGGTCGATGTGGCAGAGCGGCCGGAACCGCCCGGGATTGTCCTTGGCCACTCTGGCAAGGTCGGCGTTGATGTGGGCGCAGGACTCGTGGTCAGCGCCCATCCCGGTCCCGCTCGACAGGACGCCGACATCGATGCCCGCGGCGTCCATGCAGTCGAGGTGCCGGTCGATCCGATAGAGCCCCTCGTGCTGGGTGTAGCGCGGTATTCCGCCCTGGAAGGCGACGCGGGGTGCGCCGCCCTCGCCGAGGTTGGGCCGGACCATGTCTTCAGGGGTGTAGTGGATGTGAAAGTCGATGATGTTCGTCATGATCTCTTCCTCAGGTGCGCGATGAGCGAGTCTGCGTTGACCTTCTTCTTCTGCATTTCGAGACGCGGTGACGTCTCATTTCGAGCTCTTCGTCATTTCGAGATCCTTTCGCTCAGTCTTTCGTTCGGCATGAACGCCCGGCAAGTCGTGACGCGCTCGCTCTCCACCGACACCCATCTCTTCGAGCGGACCGCCATGGCGCGTCGTTCACCTGGCTGTCGCCGATCAGCTTGGGCGCTCATGCAATCGGGCGGTCAGGCCTCGGTGGTGACAGGGAGGACCGTCGCCCCTCCCGCCCCACCGTGCTCCAGGAAGAAGCTGCCGAGGTCGTCGCGTGCCCTCAACTCGTCGCCGCTCGCCTCGAAGCGCGTGCACCCTCCTGCGAGGACGTACCCCCACGTGGCGACCTCGAGCCCGAGGGACACACGCTGCTCGATGAGGAGGATCGCCCGACCGGCCGCCGCCAGGCCGTCCACCACGTCGTGGAGCACGGTCGACGCAATGGCGGGGGCCAGGTTGGACGTCGGCTCGTCGAGGATCAAAAGACGCGGATCGGCGACAAGTGCGCGCGCGATCGCGAGGGTCTTGCGCTCACCCCCACTGAGAGCTCGGGCATGCCGGCGCCTGAGCGGCTTCAGGGTCGGGAACTGCTCGAGCACCTGGTCCACATGGGCCCGGACGTCCCGGCGAGGCCAGCGGTAGCCTCCCATCTCCAGGTTCTCCTGGACGGTCAGCGTCGGGAAGACGTCCCCCACCTGCGGGACGTATCCGATGCCTCGCTTGGCCCGCTCGTCCTCCTTGGCCTGTGAGATGTCCTGGCCGTCGAGCACGACGCGCCCACCGAGCAGGGGGATCTTGCCGGTCACGGCCTTCACGAGGGTGCTCTTGCCGGCGCCGTTGGGACCCATGATCAGGACGATCTCGCCCAGGCCGACCGCGATGCTGACGTCTCGGACGACAGGGACCTTGTTGTACCCGCTGGTGATCCCCGTGGCGGCCAGATAGGGCTCCCGGCGCCCCGCGCCGTCGGCGGTCGCCCGCAGCTCGGACGGCGTCGCCTCAGGCGAGGTAGGCACGGCGCACCCCTTCGTCCCTGACCACCGTCGCGTACGTTCCCTCGGCGATCACCTCTCCCAGCGCCATGACGACCACCACGTCACAGAGCTGCTCGATGACCTCCAGCGCGTGCTCGACGATCACAAGCCCGATCCCCTCCGCCGCCACGGCGCGCAGGTCGTTGATGAACCTCGCCACGAGGTGGGGCGCCACGCCGACCATCGGCTCGTCCAAGAGCAGGACCGCAGGGTCGCGCATCAGGCACCGCATGATCTCGACCAGCCGGCGCTGGCCGCCGCTCAGCTCGTGCCCGTACGCGTCAGCCAGGTCGGCCATCTCGAATCGCTCGAGCACGCCCCAGGCTTTGGCCGCCGCCCGCCGCTCCTCCTCACGGTTCGAACGGGAGCGGGCGACCACTCGCCACAGCGAGGCGCCGACCGCGCCCCTGCCGGCCACGAGCAGGTTCTCGAACACGGTCATGCCCTCGAACTCACTCGTGGTCTGGAACGTGCGGACGAGGCCGTGCCGCGCCCGCGTGTAGGGCGCCGATCGGGTGACGTCACGTCCCTGCAGCAGGATCGACCCACCCTGTGCATGCTGCTGACCGCCGATCGCGGCCAACAGCGACGACTTGCCGGCACCGTTGGGACCGATCAGCCCGAGGATCTTCCCCCGGAACAAGTCGAAGGACACTCGGCTCACCGCGACCACCCCGCCGTAGCGGACGACGACGTCGCGCACCTCGAGGACCGGTGCGTCGCCGTTCGCCGGCGCCCCCGCTGCGCCCGGGTCGGCAACTGGCGACGCCGCCGCACTCGTGGACGGCTCGGTCATTCCTCCTCCACGCGGACGCTCCCGGACCGAACACCGGCCGGTGGGACGGCGCTTCCCGGCACGGCGGTCTCCCCGTTGCCCGCGGGTCCCGGGGCGACCCTGATCGCGGCCGCGCCGGGCGCCAGCTCGGGACGGCCCAGCGTGAACGTGCGCGCGACCCATCCGGCCAGTCCGCGTCGCGCCCCGGCGCCTGCCGCGGGGCGCGGGGCGCGGAACCGGCGCTCGGGGAGAAGGCCGCGAGGCCGGACGAGCAGGAATCCCATCCAGGCGAGACCGACGATCATCCATTCGATGGCGTCGATCAGGCCGGGGTAGCCGATTGTCGGAAGGAACGACGGCGCTTCCAGGACGATGATCGGCACGATCAGGGTGCCGAGAAGCATGCCGCGGTTGTTGCCGACGCCGCCCACGAGCAGGGCGGTGAAGATGACGAACGTCTCGGCGTATCCCCAGGCTCCGGGAGACCACGCCCCGATGAACTCGACGAGCAGCGCTCCCGACAGCCCGGCGATCGCCCCGCCGATGATGAACACCTCGAGACGGAGCAGCGTCCCGTTGAGCC
>JAKATH010000052.1 GCA_021828055.1 Actinomycetes bacterium | reverse complement strand
GCCCGCAGCACCTCGTGCTCCGCGACGTACTTGGACCGCTTGTAGTGGCCGAAGAGGTGCGAGATGTCGCCGACGCTGTTCTCGGTCGATGGTCTCCCGCCGGCAGCGTCGGCGGGAGCGAGCGTGCCCACCGTGCTCGTGTACACGACGCGCTCGACTCCCGCTTCCGCAGCAGCGGCGAGCACGTTGCGCGTGCCCCCGACGTTGACCTGGTAGAAGATCCCCGGGTCCTTCGCCCAGAAGCCGTAGAGCGCCGCCGTGTGGAACACGAACCGGCTCCCCTCCAGGGCGCGGCGCATCGACTGGGCATCGCGGACGTCGACAGGCTGCACTTCGACGTCGAGCCCACGGAGGGTCTGGTGGTCGCATCCTGGTTCCGCCAGCGCCACCACCGAGGCGCCGCGCTCGAGGAGCTGGCGGGTGATCGCAGAGCCGATGAAGCCCGCCGCGCCGGTCACCGCGACGCGGTCGCGGCCATTGATCGACACGCGGGTCCTCGGTCCGAGAGCCTGGCCGTCGCGCCCGCCCGGTGCCGGGCTCACGCTCTCGTCGTCACCGGCTTCGGGCTGCCTCGCCGCAACGCGCTCTTCGCCATCGTCGTCCCGAACTCCCTGAGGAGCCCGGAGCCCTGGTGCGCGTCCCGGAGCACGTCGTCGAGCGCGGCGACGAAGTAGTCCACCTCCTCCTGGCCCGCGACGAGGGGGGGCAGGAGCTTGATCACGTTCATGTTGTCCGCCGCCACCTGGGTGAGGACGCGGTGCCGGTGGAAGAGCGGCACGACCACCATCTGCGAGAACAAGGCGGTGCGGACGGCCTCGAGCGCGTTCCACCGCATGCGCAGCACACGCGACTCGGGCTTGCCGAAGACGAGGCCGATGAGGAGCCCCTTTCCCCGCACGGCGTGGAGCATCTCGTAGCGTTCGACGAGCGTGGAGAGAGCGGCCTCGAAGGCTTCACCCGTCTCCCTCGCTCGCTCGACGATCCGTTCCTCGTCGAAGACGCCGAGCGTCGCGAGCCCGGCCACCATCGCGAGCTGGTTCCTCCCGAAGGTGGTCGAGTGCACCATGGCGCGCTCGATCGAGCTGTAGACGCTCATGTACACCTTCTCGGTCGCAAGGACGGCGCCGACGGGCATGTAGCCGCCAGAGAGCGCCTTCGAGAGCGTCACGATGTCCGGTTCGAGCCCGTAATGCTCGTGGGCGAAGAACCTCCCCGTCCGGCCCATGCCCGCCTGCACCTCGTCGGCGACGAAGAGGGTCCGGTGCTTGCGGCACAGCTCCTGGGCCGCGTGCCAGTAGCTCTCGGGCGCCACGTTGACGCCCTTGCCCTGAATGGGCTCGACCACGAACGCCGCGACGTCCCCACGGCGCAATTCCCTCTCGAGCGCGTCGGCGTCGCCGAATGGCACCTGGGCAGCCCCGGGGAGCAGCGGGCCGAACCCCTCCTTGAACTCCTTCCCGCCGTTCAACGCGAGCGAGCCGGTGGTGAGCCCGTGAAAGGCGTGGTCACAGAAGACCACCCGCGGGCGGCCCGTCGCGCGCCGGGCGAACTTGATCGCGGCCTCGGTCGCCTCGGTGCCCGAGTTGCAGAAGTAGACCCTGCGGATCCCGTCGTGGGCGCGGGCGACGAGCTGCTCGGCGAGCAGGCCCGGGAGGAGGGCGCAGTCCAGCTGCACCATGTTGGGAAGGTCCAGGTCGATGGCGTCGTGCAGCGCCCTCTTCACGGCGGGATGGCCGCGGCCGAGGGCGTAGACGCCGAACCCTGCGAGCAGGTCCAGATAGCGCGTCCCCTGGTCGTCGTACAGGTAGCAGCCCTCGCCCCGCGTGTAGAACCTGTCGAAGCCGATGGTCTTCAAGACCTTGGCGAGCTGCGGGTTGAGGTACTCGTTGTGAAGCGCAAAATTCTCGCCGTGACGCTCCTGCAGCGCGGTGGCGACGTCGAACGCCATCTCTCCTCCGTCTCGGGGGTCGGCTCAGGCTACCGCCGCGACCGGCGCAGGGGGCGGCGTGGCGCTGTGCTAAAGAAGTTCGACGCGAGGTCTCGGCGCGGAGCCAGGCGGCCGGCATCCGCCCCGGGGAGGGAGGGCCTGTGCCGAGCAGCGGAAGTCCGCGTGCCGGGGGCCGCCCGTACCTGGTGACCTCGGTCGACCACGCGCTCCGGCTGCTCGCGGCGTTCCAGGACCACCCGTCCCTCGCCGTGCGGGAGACCGCCGAGCTCCTCGGCGTCGCGCCCTCCACGGCCCACCGCCTCCTCACGACCATGCAAGCGAGCGGGTTCGTGGTCCAGGACCCGACGACCCGCCGCTACGGCGCCGGCCCGGCGCTCGTCGCCGTGGCGCTCGCCACGCTGCAGCGGATCGACGTCGGAAGGGTCGCGCGTCCCCACCTGACCGCCCTTGCGGCCGAGACTCGCGAGACCGTCAGCCTGGCGGTGCCCGAGGGTGCGACGGTCCGGTTCATCGACTCCGTCGAGGGCCCCGACGTCGTCCGGGTGAGGTCGCGCACCGGGCTGGCCGTCCCCGCGCACACCTCGGCGGCGGGGAAGGCGCTCCTCGCGGGGCTCGGACGGGACGAGCTGTTCCGCCTGTACCCCACGGCCAGGCTGCAGCGGCGGACGCCCCGCTCGATCGGGTCCCGCGCCCTGCTGCTGAAGGAGCTCGAGGACGTCCGCAAGCTCGGCTACGCCACGTCGCTCGAGGAGGGCATGCCGGGGCTCGCGTCGGTCGCCGCGGGGATCCGAGACCTGCGCGGCCGGTTGATCGCGGCGCTCGCGGTCGTGGTGCCGGCCGAACGCCTCGACGCCAGCCGGACCGAGCGGCTCGCGCTCGCGGCGCGCGGGCGCGCGAAGCGGATCGAAGCCGAGCTGGGATCGGCGCTGGACGCGCCGAGGCGAGCCGAAGGCACCTGACCGGCCGAGCTCGCCGTCCGCGCGCGCTCGAATCGCGGGGCCGTTCGCGGGGCCGTTCCGCGGGGCCGTTCGCGGGGCCGTTCCGCGCTCAGGAGGGCACGGTCTGCGAGGCGGCGCGCTCAGCCGAAGGGAATGGCGCTGAACTCGGCGAGCTTCGCCAGCGGGTGGCTCGCATCGATCTTGCGGATCGTGCCCGACTTCGACCGCATGACGAGAGACTGGGTGGTCGCGCCCAGCTGGTGGTACCGCACACCCCGGAGCAGCTCACCGTCGGTGATCCCGGTCGCAGCGAAGAAGCAGTTGTCCCCCTCGACGAGATCGTCGGTGCGGAGCACCGCGTCGAGGTCGTAGCCGGCGTCGATCGCTGCCTGACGTTCCGCGTCGTCACGTGGCCACAGCCGCCCCTGGATCTCGCCCCCCATGCACTTGAGGGCGGCGGCGGCGAGCACGCCTTCGGGCGTCCCGCCGACGCCGAGGAGGACGTCGACGCCCGCGCCCTGCCATCCGGTCGCGATCGCGCCCGCAATGTCGCCGTCGGTGATGAGTCGGATCCTCGCGCCCGAGGCCCGCACCTCGGCGATCAGGTCTGCGTGCCGCGGACGGTCGAGGATCACCGCGGTGACATCGCGCACCGATTCACCCAGCGCGTCGGCCACCGCGTGGAGGTTCTCGGTCGGCGACCGGTTGATGTCGACCGCGCCCTTGGCCCTCGGGCCGACTGCGAGCTTCTCCATGTAGACGCACGGGCCGGGGTTGAACATGGACCCCCGCGTCGACACCGCGATCACCGAGAGGGCGCCGCCCCTGCCGAGCGCCGTCGGGGTCGTCCCGTCGATGGGGTCGACGGCGATGTCGACTTGTGGAGGCGAGCCGTCGCCGATGCGCTCCCCGTTGAAGAGCATCGGCGCGTTGTCCTTCTCGCCCTCGCCGATCACCACCACTCCGTCGAGGCTCACCGTCTGGAGGACGATCCGCATCGCGTCCACGGCGGCGCCGTCGGCACCCTCCTTGTCGCCCCGCCCCATCCACCGGCTCGCAGCCATCGCCGCGGCCTCGGTGACTCGCACCAGCTCGAGCGCAAGGTTCCGGTCCGGGGCTTGCGGTCGCCGCTCCACGAGCGGAACCCTAGCGGGGCAGGACTGCCACCACCGGTCCCGGGGCCGCCGCCCGGGCGCCGGCCTCCCCCCTCGCCGCCCCGGGCCGGCGCACCGCCGCCCCGGACGCCGGCCTCCCCCCTCGCCCCCCGGGCCGGATCTGCGGCTGCTCCCGCCGGCACGGTCATAATGGGCTGGATGAAGCCGGTCGGCAGCATGGAGGCGGCGGCGCCGGCCGGCGGCGCCGCGCGCGGCGGCAGTTTCGTCGTGCGATCTTCCGGCCCGCTTCAGGGAACGGTGCGGGCGGGCGGCGCCAAGAACTCGGTGCTCAAGCTGATGGCGGCGACCCTGCTCGCCGAGGGCACCCACGTGCTCACCAACGTGCCCGAGATCCTCGACGTCGAGATCATGGCCGACATGCTCCGAGCCCTCGGCGCCTCGGTCTCGAGAGAGCCGGGGGGCCGGGTCGTCGTCGATGCACCGGCGGCGGCGGAGCTCGTCCCGGAGGCTCCGTACGAGCTGGTCGACCGGATGCGCGCCTCGATCGTCGTGCTCGGACCGCTGCTCACCCGTTGCGGGCACGCAAGGGTGTCCATGCCCGGCGGCGACGACTTCGGCGGCCGCCCGATCGACTTCCACCTCGGCGGCCTCGGCAGCATGGGGGCCCGCTTCGAGACCCGCCATGGCTACGTCGAGGGCGCCGTCGAGGAGGGCGGGAGCGTCCCTCGCCTGGTGGGCACCCAGGTGGTGCTCGAGTACCCGAGCCACACCGCGACGGACAACATCCTCATGGCCGCAGTGCTCGCGAAGGGCACGACGGTGATCGAGAACGCGGCACGTGAGCCCGAGGTGTGCGACCTCGCCGCATACCTCACGTCCATGGGCGCGAGGATCCGCGGCGCCGGGACGTCGCACGTGGAGATCGAGGGCGTCGACGAGCTCACGCCGACCACCCATTCGGTCGTGCCCGACCGGGTCGTCGCCGCGACGTACCTGGTGGCTGCCGGCTTGTGCGGCGGCGAGGTCGTCGTCGAGGACGCACGCATCGACCACATGACGATGCTGGTGAGGAAGCTGGGAGCGATGGGAGTCGTCGTCGAGCAGCGGCCCACAGGGGTCTTCGCGACCCGCGCGGGCAGGCTTTGCGCTGTCGACGTGGCCACGCTTCCCTATCCGGGGGTGGCCACCGACTACAAGCCCTTCTTGGTGACGATGCTCACCGTTGCCGACGGGGTGTCCATCGTGACGGAGAACCTGTTCGCCGGGCGGTTCCGCTACATCGACGAGCTGCGACGCATGGGAGCCGACGTGCGGACCGAAGGGCACCACGCGGTCGTCCGCGGGGTGCCGTGTCTCTCGGGCGCACGCGTGCGCGCGACCGACATCCGCGCCGGTGCTGCGCTGGTGCTGGCCGGCCTCGTCGCCGAAGGCGACACCGTCGTCACCGACGCACAGCACGTCGACCGTGGTTACGAGGACCTCGCCGGAGCCCTCGCCGCGCTCGGCGCGCGGGTCGAGCGGCGTTGAGCGCTGCACCGTCCGCGCCCGACGAGCTGCTGGACGCGGCGGCCTCGGGTGACCGCGTCGCGCTCGCACGGCTGCTCTCGATGGTGGAGCGCGGCGGCGCGCTCAGCGGCGACGTCGCCCGGCTCGCCTATGCGGCGGCGACGCCGTACACCGTCGGGATCACGGGCGCTCCCGGGTCGGGCAAGTCCACCCTCACGAACGAGCTGATCCATGCGGCGCGCCGGGGCTGGCCGGCGCACGGGGATCGGGCGACGACCGAACCGGTCGCCCGGGTCGGCGTGCTGGCGGTCGACCCGTCGTCGCCGTTCACGGGCGGGGCGATCCTGGGTGACCGCGTGCGGATGCAGGAGCACGCCACCGACCCCTCGGTCTTCATCCGCTCGATGGCGACGCGCGGCCACCTCGGCGGCCTGACGCTCGCCGTCCCCGAGGCGGTGCGCGTCCTCGGCGCCGCCGGCTTCCCCCTCGTGGTCGTCGAGACGGTGGGGGTCGGGCAGATGGAGGTCGAGGTCGCGTCGGCGACGGACACGACCGTCGTGGTCGTCACGCCGGGCTGGGGAGATGCGATGCAGGCGAGCAAGGCCGGGTTGCTCGAGATCGCGGACCTGTTCGTCGTGAACAAGGGCGACAGACCTGGGGTCAGCGAGGCGCGCCGCGACCTCCAGCAGATGCTCGATCTGTCGGCGCCGTCGGAGTGGCGACCGCCGGTGCTCACGACCGTCGCCAGCGCCGGTGACGGCGTCGAAGACCTCTGGGCGGCCGTCGCGCTGCACCGTGCGCACCTCGAGTCCACCGGAACGCTCGAGCGCCGCCGGAAGGCGCGCTACGCGCAGGAGTTGCGTCGCGTGCTCACGGCACTCGTGCTCGAGGACGTCCGCACACTTGCAGCAGGGCGCAGCTTCGACGACGCCGTCCGCGCGATCGCTGACGGGGAGCTCGACCCCTATCGCGCGGCAGAGGCCCTTCTCGACGAGCGCGATCGGCAGCTCCACGAGACGCCGCGATGAGCGAGGTCCCCTCGTTGGACAGCTCGTACGACCCGACGGAGCGCTGGTTCCAGCACGCAGTCTTCTACGAAGTCCTCGTTCGCGGGTTCTTCGACGCGAACGGCGACGGGGTCGGGGACCTCGCCGGCCTGCGCGCGAAGCTCGACTACCTGCAGTGGCTCGGGATCGACTGCCTGTGGCTCCTGCCCTTCTACCCCTCGCCGATGCGCGACGGCGGCTACGACGTGAGCGACTTCTTCAACGTGCACCCGGACTACGGCACGCTCGGCGACCTCGTCGCGCTGCTCGAGGACGCGCACCGGCGAGGGATCAGGGTCATCGCGGACCTCGTGATCAACCATACGAGCGACCAGCATCCGTGGTTCCTCGAGTCGCGTTCCAGCCGGACGAACCCGAAGGCCGACTGGTACGTGTGGAACGACGACGACCAGCGATGGCCCGAGGCGAGGGTGGTGTTCGCGGACGTCGAGCGCTCCAACTGGACGTGGGACGACTCCCGCAAGCAGTACTACTGGCACCGCTTCTACTCCCACCAGCCCGACCTGAACTTCGACAGCCCCGAGGTGGCCGACGCCATGCTCGAGGCGGTCCGGTTCTGGCTCGACCTCGGTCTCGACGGCTTCAGGCTCGACGCGCTGCCGTACCTCTTCCAGCGCGACGGGACGACTGGAGAGCACCTGCGCGAGACGCACGCGTACATCCGCCGGATCCGCAAGCAGCTCGACGCGGAGTACCCCGGCAGGATCCTGCTCGCCGAGGCCAACGGATGGCCGGCGGACGTCGTCGACTACTTCGGGACCGGCGACGAGTGCCACCTGTGCTTCCACTTCCCGCTCATGCCGCGTCTGTTCATGGCAGTGCGGCGCGAGCACCGGTACCCCGTGACCGAGATCCTCTCGCAGACCCCGGGTATCCCGGCCGGGAGCCAGTGGGCGATCTTCCTTCGCAACCACGACGAGCTGACCCTCGAGCAGGTGACCGACGAAGAGCGCGACTACCTGTTCGCCGAGTACGCGAAGGACCCGCGCATGAAGCGCCACTTGGGGATCGGCCGGCGGCTGGCGCCGCTCCTCGACGGCGACCGCAGGCTCGCGGAGCTGCTCTACTCGCTCCTCTTGTCCCTGCCAGGCAGCCCCGTCGTCTACTACGGCGACGAGCTCCTGATGGGCGACAACATCTACCTCGGGGACCGTGACTCGGTGCGCACGCCGATGCAGTGGTCGCCAGACCGGAACGGCGGCTTCTCGCACGCCGACTTCGCGCAGCTCTACCTCCCTCCGCTCATGGACCCCGTCTACGGCTACGCCGCGGTCAACGTCGAAGCCCAGATGCGGAACCCCGGTTCGTTCCTCCACTGGCTCCGACGGATGCTCGTGCAGCGGCGCACCCTGCCGGTCCTCGGCGTCGGGCGGATGGAGGTGCTCGACTGCCCGAACCCCTCGATCCTCGCCTTCGTGCGATCGGGCGAGGTTGCGGAGGTTCCGCTCGACTCCGTGGACGGGCCCGGGTTGCCAGCGGTGATGCCAGGTGGGTCGGAGCCGCAGTCGGCGATCGGTGCCGCCCCCCATGCGCGCACCGTGCTCGCGCTCCCCGGCGCCCAGCGCGACGCCCCGAAGCATTTCCAGGCGGTGCTGTGCGTGCACAACCTGAGCCGCTTCGCCCAGCCCGCGCTGCTGGACCTGGCAGCGTGGCAGGGCAAGCGTCCGGTGGAGGTGCTCGGGCGGGTCCCGTTCCCCGTCGTCGGCACCGAGCCGTACCCGCTCGCGCTGGGCCCGCACGGCTTCTTGTGGTTCGAGCTCTCCGACCGCGTCGACGCCCTCGAAGAGACGGTCCAGTGATCGGGCACGAGCCACTCCACCGCCTGCTGCAGCGCTGGCGCGACCAGCACCTGCATCACCTCGCGCCCAGAAGCGCGATCCGGGTCCTCGACGTGGAGGTGCTCCGCCAGGGGCGGCCGGGGATCGTCGACGTCGTGGCCGAGATGGACGGGCGACTGGCGCACGCCGTCTTCGGCGTCTGCCGCCCCGGCCACGAGCTCCGTGTGCTGGGCCCGGTGGAGGAGCCGGCGTTGGGCACGCTCGAAGACGGTGAGGGTGTCGGCCTCGTCGTGGACGCGCTGCACGAAGCCGCGACGGCGCGCCTCGTGCTCGACGCCGTCGGCGGCAGCGCCCTCGTGGCGGTCTCCCACGTGCCGGCGGTCTCGCTCGTGCGCGACGACGAGGAGGCGATCGCGCTGGCGTTCGACCACCGCTACACGCTCACGATCTTCCCCTGGCTTTCGCGCGGCCCGCACCCGGGAACGGCGCTGCTCGCCGGCCTCGACGGCGCCGGCTTCAATCACCTGCCCGCACCCGTCGCGTTCTGGCGCAGGGCGGGCAGGGACCTGGGCGTCGTCCAGGAGCTGCTCTCCGGCGCATCGAGCGGATGGGCGCTCGCGATCAGCTCCCTTCGCGACCTGATCGCCTCCGGCGTCCCGCCGGACGTCGCCGGGGGTGACTTCGCACCCGAGGCCCTCGCGCTCGGCACCATGGCGGCGCGCATGCACATGGCGCTCGACCGAGCGTTCGGACGGGAGCCGGGCGACGTCGCCGCGTGGGTGGACGCGCTCCGACAGGACGTGCTCGCAGTGTCTCTGAGAGGCGGTGATCGCTCGGGCCGGCACGGGCCCGGCCTGGCAGGCGCCGGCGCCGCGTCCGCTGCCGGCGCCGCGACCGCGACCGACGCCGCGACCGCGACCGACGCCGCGACCGCGTCCGACGACGCGACCGCGACCGACGACGCGACCGCGACCGCGACCGCTGGCGACCTCCTCGAGGCGCTCCGCCGGTCAGGCCTGCATCCTCCGGCCATCCGGACGCACGGGGACCTCCATCTCGGACGCACGGCTCGCACCGACCATGGATGGGTGCTCGCCGACTGCATGCCCGGGGGGGCCGCACCGGGGTCCGAGGCGCCCGTCTTCCGATGCCCTCTCGCCGACGTGGCCGACTTGACGTGGTCGCTCCACCACGCGGCGGAGGTCGCGGCCAGCGAGCGAGGGCCTGCCCCGGCGTCGACGCGTGCCGCGGATCTCGCCGCGGCGTGGGAGGCTCGCAACCGCCGGGCGCTCCTCGCGGCCTACCTCGCCACCCCGGGCATCGGGGGGCTCGTGCCTGCCGACCGCAGGGCGGTGCGTCGCCTGCTCAGGATGTTCGAGCTCGCCCGCGCAGCACGCGGTGCCTGGGGCGCACCGCCCGTGTGCTGAGCGAGGGCGCACCGCCCGCGCAGCACGCGGCGCCTGGGGCGCACCGCCCGTGCGCTGAGCGAGGTGGCACCTCCCCTGCGCGTGCTCGAAGTTGCTTCGCGCATGCCAGAGTTGTGCCATGCGCATCGGACTACTCACTGGCGGCGGTGACTGCCCAGGCCTCAACGCGGTGATCAGGGCGGTGGTCGTCGCGGGCCGCCGTCTGCACGCAGACGAGACCGTCGGATACCTCGACGGGTGGCGCGGGGTGATGGAGCGGCGGAGCGTTCCACTCGAGCCTGGCGGGGTGGAGGACCTTCTCGCGCGCGGCGGCACGGTCCTCGGCAGCTCTCGGACGAACCCGTTCGCCACCGACGACGGTCCCCGCGTCACCGTCGACAACATCGTGAAGGACGGCGTCGACGCACTCGTCGCGATCGGGGGCGACGACACGCTCGGAGTGGCGCACCGGCTCGGTTCCTTGGGGGTCCGCGTCGTTGGCGTGCCGAAGACGATCGACAACGACCTCTCGGGCACCGAGGTGACGTTCGGGTTCCACACCGCGGTGGAGACGGCGACGGAGGCCATCGACCGCCTCCAGACGACCGCGGAGTCCCATCACCGGGTGATCGTCTGTGAGGTGATGGGTCGTCACGTGGGGTGGATCGCGGCGTACGCGGGGATCGCGGGCGGCGCCGACGAGATCCTCGTCCCAGAGGTCCCCTTCGGGGTCGACGAGGTGTGCAGTCGCATCCGCAAGCGCCACGAGCGAGGCTCCTACTCGTCGGTGGTGGTGATCTCTGAGGGCGCGCTCCCTGAGCCCGGTCCAGACCTGGAGTCGGCGAAGGTGACCGCGACCCCACGGACCGTCGACCAGTTCGGCCACGCTCAGCTTGGTGGCATCGGGGCGTGGCTCGCCAGAGAGATCGAACGACGGACCGGCTACGAGTCGCGCCACACGACGCTTGGCCATATCCAACGAGGGGGGTCGCCCACGGCCTACGACCGGGTGCTCGCGACGCGCTTCGGCGTCGAGGCCGTCGCCGCAGTCCACGACGGGACATTTGGCAAGATGGTGGCGCTCAGGTCGGGTCGGATCGTGCGCGTGCCACTCGAGGAAGCCATCGGGCGTCCGAAGTCCTTGGACATCCAGCTGTTGACCGAGGTGGCCGCGCCCTTCTTGGGCTGACCGGGCGCGGCGGCCGTCAACCCGCGTGCACCGGGACCCGCAGCTGCTCGGCAGCCTGCTCGGGGTTCACGATGTTGATGGCGACGCCCGTCCCCATCTCGAACCCCGCCCGCGTCGTCGCCTTCGGCCACACGTGGACGTGCCAGTGGAACGGGTCGTTGACGCGATAGGGGGCGGAGTGGAAGACGAGGTTGTAGGCGACGTCCCCGATCACCTCGCGCAGCTGCGCGAGGCCCGCCTTCAGCGCGAGCCCGACCGAGACGAGGTCCTCGGTCGGGCTGCGGTAGAGATGCGGGGTGTGTTGGCGGGGCACGACCAGCATCTCGTAGGGGGTGGCGCTCCAGAAGGGGCATATGACGACCACGCGGTCGTCCGCGTAGATGACCCGGTAGCCTTCGGACTCCTCGGCCTGGACCGTCGTGCACAGGAGGCAGCTCTCGGCGAAGCGGGCGAAGCGTGCCTGCTCTTCGGCGAGCTCGCGCGGCACGAAGGACATCCCGAGAAGCTGCCCGTGGGGATGCTCGAGCGACGCGCCGGCTTCCCGCCCGGCGTTGACGATCGCCTGGCTGTAGCGAAGCGAGGGGTGCTGGGAGTGCTCTTCGATGCGGTCGCGCAGCGCCGCCATCACGAGGCTGGTCTGCTCGTTCGACAGCATGGACCACGACACGTCGTGCTCCGGAGACAGGATGAGGATCTCGTGGATGCCGCCCGCGGACGCCTGGGTGAAGACGGGGCCGCGGTTCGTGACGACGAACGGCTCGTCGCCGGAGAACGCCGGGTACAGGTTCGGCACGACGCGGACGAGCCAGCCGCCGCTCGGCCCGTAGGTCTCGAGGGCCGGCGGGCTCTCCTCCTCGTGGCCGGGGCAGAAGGGACATGGCCGGCTCGTGTCGGCCTGGACCTGCTGGGACCGGAGCACGAACGCCTCGGGGCGCTCCGCCCGCCTCGTGCTGACCACCACCCAGCGGCCCGTGAGGGGGTCGAGCCTCAGCTGGCTCGTCTGGGACCGCTCGCCTCCTGGCTCCACCTGCTGCGCTCTTCTGTGCTCTCGTGCCACGCCATCCCGTGCGGAACGGCCTCGTCGTCCTCCAACGTACCCCGCCGCCGCGGGTTCCTCGCATCATGGTCGGCACGTCGGTGGTCGCGCGCCCCCGGCAGCCCGCGCCGCCTTCCTCCTCTCTCGCCCAGACGATGACGCGGTTCGCCCCCGCCGCCGGGATTCCGACCGGCCCCGCATTCACCGTGGTGCTCGTGGGGCACGTGGCCGCGGTGCTCGTCGCCCTCCTCGCGGCCGTCGCCGGCGCCGTCTCGGCCGCACGGGTGCTCACCGCCAAGGGGGAGCTCCCGCCGTCGGTTCGCTCCTACTTCTCACCGGGGGTGAACTGGACGGGCCGCGTCCTCTACCTCGTGCCCGTGCTCGGGGTCGCGCTGCTGGCGATGTCCGGCGGCGCCTACCGGCTCGACGCGACGTGGGTCGACTGGGGGATCGGTCTGTGGGCCGCGGCCACGGCGCTCGCCGAGGGTGTCCTGTGGCCCGCCGAGCGCCGGGTCCAGCGCGGGCTCGCGTCGCCGGCGGAGGCCGGCGTGCCGCACGCGGTCCGGCGGGCGTGCCGCACGATGTGCGTCGCCAGCGCGGTGCTCGTCGCCCTGGTCGTGGCCGCCATGGTGGTCATGGTCGCCAAGCCGTAGGCCGTCCGGATCCGCCGGGTCGGTCGGACCTGGCCCTCGGCGGCGGTCAGGCGGGGCGCGCCGCCGGCTTTGGCGCCGTCGCAGCCCCGACCGTGCCGCCGGCGAGGTGGGGCTCGCCGACCATGCCGGCGGCGACCGTCGCGTTGGTTCCCTCGTCGACGAGGACGAAGCTGCCCGTGATCCGGTCGTGGCGGTAGGGGTCGACCGCGAGCGGCACGGCCGTGGTCAGCTCGACGGTCCCGATGTCGTTGTTGGCGAGCTCGTCGGCCGGGTCGAGCTCCAGCCGGTTGACGTCGAGGCGTCCTCGCACGGAGGTCACGCGCGCGGGCGTCGTGCGGGTGGTGTGCTTCACGCGCAGGCGGTCGCCGCTGCGGAGGGGCCGGTCCGAGAACCAGCACACCGTGGCGAGGAATACCTTCATCACGGAAGGGGGGTCTGTCGCGGCGGCGAGGAGGTCGCCGCGCGAGACGTCGAGATCGCCGGCGAGGTCCACCGACACCGAGATTCCCACTGGCGCCTCGTCGAGGGGGCCGTCGTACGTCTCGATCCCGGTGACGGTGGTCCTCCAGCCCTCCGGCAGGACGACCACCTCCTCTCCGGTGCGGAGCATGCCGCCGTTGACCATCCCCGCGTAGCTCCGGCCGCCACCGGGGCGGCGGAGCACCCACTGGACCGGCAGCCGGGCGCCCCCGCCGAGATCCGTGCCGTGGCCGGACGCCCACGCCCCCGCCGGGGCCTGCTCCAGCGCCTCGAGCACCGTCGGCCCCTCGTACCAGGGGGCCGCGTCAGATCGCTCGACGACGTAGTCGCCGTGGAGCGCGGATACCGGGACCACGCGCCACGACGACAGCTCGAGCCGATCTGCGAGGGTCTCCACCTCGTCGGCCACCGCGCGGTACGCGTCCTCGTCCCAGCTGACGAGGTCCATCTTGTTCGCACAGACGATGAACTCGCTCACACCGAGAAGAGCGGCGATGCACGCGTGACGCCTCGTCTGCTCGCGCAGGCCGTTCACGACGTCCACCACGACGAGCGCGAGGTCTGCGGTGGACGCCCCCGTGGCCATGTTCCGCGTGTACTGCACGTGGCCAGGACAGTCTGCGATGACGAACTTGCGGTGCGGGGTCGCGGCGTAGCGGTACGCCACGTCGATGGTGATGCCCTGCTCGCGCTCTGCGCGCAGGCCGTCGGTGATGAACGAGAGGTCCACTTCACCGATGCCGCGCCGTGCGGACGCAGCCTCGACCGCGGCCACCTGGTCGTCGAACAGCTGGCGGGTGTCGTAGAGGAGGCGTCCGATCAGCGTCGACTTGCCGTCGTCGACCGAGCCCACTGCTGCGAAGCGCAGGAGGTCCATGCCGAAGCCGGCCGCCTCGTCGGCGGGCGGTGGCACCTCAGAAGTACCCTTCGCGCTTGCGGTCTTCCATCGCCGTCTCGGAGAACCTGTCGTCTGCTCTCGTGGCGCCTCGTTCGGAGACCCGGCTCGAGGCGGTCTCGTCGATGACCTGTGTGATGGTCCGGGCGGTCGACACCACGGCGCCGGTGCAGGTCGCGTCACCGACAGTCCGGAAGCGCACCGACTCCTCGCGGACTTCCTCACCCGGGGCAGGAGTCACCCAGTCGCACACGGCGAGGAGCATGCCGTCGCGCTCGACGACCGATCGGCGGTGCGCGTAGTAGATCTGGGGGAGCGTGATGCCTTCGCGGGCGATGTACTGCCAGATGTCCAGCTCGGTCCAGTCCGACAGGGGGAACGCACGGACATGTTCTCCGGGCTGCACCCGGCCCTGGTAGAGGTGCCAGAGCTCGGGCCGCTGGCGCTTGGGGTCCCACTGTCCGAAGGTGTCCCGGAAGGAGAGCACCCGCTCCTTGGCGCGCGCCTTGTCCTCGTCACGGCGCGCCCCCCCGAAGCACGCGTCGAAGGAGTGTTGGGCGATGGCGTCGAGCAGCGTGGTGGTCTGGAGGCGGTTGCGGCTCGCATTGGGGCCCGGGTCGGGCACGCGGCCGCGGTCGATGGACTCCTGGACGCTCGCGACGATGAGCCGCTCGCCGAGCTGGCTCACCCGCTCGTCGCGGAACTTCACGACTTCGGGGAAGTTGTGACCGGTGTCCACGTGCATGATCGGGAAGGGGAGACCACCGGGACGGAACGCCTTGACGGCGAGATGCAGGAGGACGGCCGAGTCCTTCCCGCCGCTGAAGAGGAGGACGGGGCGCTCGGCCTCGGCGGCGACCTCGCGCAGCACGAAGATGGCGTGCGATTCGAGCAACGCGAGGTGGTCCACCCGGTGGGTCTTCGCTTCGGTCACTTCCTTGTCCAGTCCGTCTGCTGCGTCCAGTCCGTCTGCTCCTCGGCTCGCCGTCCGGCGTTCGAGCTGGACCAGACGCCAGACGATCGAGAGGCGCTCGCCCCACGGCGCCGGCTCCTCGCCCCACGGCGCCGCCGTGTAGCTTGGGAAACCCGACCATAGTAGTCAAGCCCGATTCGGGCGGCCGGTCCAGGCATTCCATCTGCAGCGGGCACGGGACGCGCATCCGGCGGGAGCTGCCGGAATGCAGCCCGTCGAGAGAGGCCGAGTCGAGATCACGGAAGGACAGGCGCAGTTGAGCGAGGAACACGAGAGCCGAGCGGCGGGGGTTGCGCCGATGGAAGGGCTGGCCGAGGAGCTCGCGCAGATCGACGCGCGGCTCGCGCACGCTCCCGCCTCCAAGGCGATCGAGTGGGCGGTCGAACGGTTCGGCCGGGACCTCGTCCTTGCGGCGTCCTTCCAGGACGTCGTGCTCATCGATCTCGCAGTGAAGGTCGACCCGGCGATCGAGGTCGTCTTCTGCGACACCGAGGCGCACTTCCCCGAGACGCTCGCCTTCGTCGACGAGGTCCGTGCGCGCTACGGGCTCCGGCTGACCGTCACCAAGCCTGGTCCCGGCTCTGGCGAATGGCCGTGCGGCACCCCGCGGTGCTGCGAGCTCCGCAAGGTGGAGCCGCTGCGCCGCGTGCTCGGCGACAAGCGGGCGTGGCTCACCGCGTTGAAGCGCGTCGATGCACCCACGCGGGCGCACGCGCCGGTCGTCGGATGGGACCCGGTGTTCGGCGTGGTGAAGGTGAACCCGCTCGCGGCGTGGACGGACGAAGACGTCGACGGTTACCTGAAGGACCACGGCCTCCCGGTGCACCCGCTCGTGCCCAAGGGGTACCTCTCGATCGGCTGCGCCCCCACCACGAGGCCGGTCGCCCAGGGGGAAGACGCTCGTGCCGGCAGGTGGGCCGGGACCGGCAAGACCGAGTGCGGGCTGCACGCATCCTGACCTCCCTCACCCCCGGTGACCAGGACCTCCGCCAGTCCCCGGCTGCGCAGCCGGCAGCGGTGGGAACGAGCCCCGAGGGGCTTCCGGCGACCTCGGCGTCGTGCGCGCCCGACCATCCACCACTTGTCGTCTGCCCGCACCTAGGTTGATCGGACCAAGGAAGGTAGGTCGAGGGAGTGACTGACTTGGTCGTGCTGGTCCTCGTGATCCTGTGGGTCGCCGTGCTCACTCCCCGGTTGGTGCGGCACTTCAGCGAGGTCCGCTCGATCGACTCCATCGAGTCGTTCCACGAGCAGCTTCACCTTCTCGAACGGGCCGGTCCCAAGCTTGTCGAGCCTGCATACCGACTCGAGGTGCCGGACTCCGACCGGTCGTTCGCCGGGCTCGCCCTCGTCGACGCCGGCGGCGCTGCGCACGCGACACCGCGGCTCGTGCAGGGCGTCCGTCAGAAGCACTCGGTGTGGGAACGCCGGCGGAGCCGCCGCCGCCGGCGCGACCTCCTGCTCAGCTTGATCGCTGTAGCCGCGCTCACCGGTGGATTGGGCGCGATGCACGCGTTCCACCTCCTCTGGGCGATCACTGGCGTCTCCGCGCTCACGATCGCCGCGTACATCGCTCTCGCCGCCTACGCGCAGTTGCTGCACGCCGACCGTGACGCCGCTCGGCCGGTGCCGTCGCGGCTGCGCGACGACCCGGCGGCATGGGGCGACGGTCGGCCGCCGCCTGCGCCGAGCGCGACGGCGGGGACCCTCGAGATCCTCGCCGCGGGATCTCTTCGTGCCGCCCGCGCTGGCTACCCGGGCGCCTGGGACCACGAGGAGCTCGCCCCGGTGCTGCAGGGGCGAGCGGCGAGCGGCAGCTGAGGCGCCATTCCCGGCACGCTTCTCCCCAGCCCCGGGAGGGCCACCCTGGTCTCGCCCGCGAGCCCGCTATTCTAAAGGTGCCTCGGGGGTGTAGCTCAGTTGGTAGAGCGCTACGTTCGCAATGTAGAGGCCGAGGGTTCGAGTCCCTTCACCTCCACCGCAAGGCTTGGATCCGCGCGTCCCTCCGCCATGGCGCGAGCCGCTGACGTGCAGCTTCGCGATCGGGCCTCGCGTTACCCACAGGGTTTATCGACGGAATTTATCGACGCCCTATCACGAGTGCCGTACGCAGCCCTATGCAGGTGAGCGCGCGCCACACCGCCAGCACGCTGGACGTTCGCGCGGTGTCGGCCTCGAAGGTGTGGCGGTGCCGTATGCAGCCATAGGCGCGCCATGGCGGCCGCCATACTCAAGTCCCATCAAAGTCCAGCCGTGTCTGCGGGTGCTTGCTCGCGAAATAGGACCGCCGAGCGCTACGCCGGGAACTCGTCACCCAGCTCGATCCGCCAGAGCCGCTTCGCCTCGGTGTGATCGCCCTGCGCTTCGGCGGCGACCGCGCGGTCGGCGCGCTCATGGGCTTCGGCGAACCGTGAGCGGATCGCCGTCAGTACGTCCCGGGTGAGGTAGTCATCGAGCCGGCCCGAATGCCCGGCAGGGTCGGAGACCCCGATCCAGTTCGGTGCCCACTCGAAGAAGGACCGCATCCCAAAGCGGTAGTTCGAGCCGATGGTCTTGAACATCGAGGCGACCATGACCTCGAGGTGGAACGACTCGAAGCGATGGCTGTGGACGCTGTTCCAGCGCCGGACGAGCTTGCACATCGGCGTCAGGTTCGAGCCGATGGTCGATCGGCGCTGTGAGAACCATGCCGCCTGAGCCTCAGGGTCGGTCGTCATCCAGCCTCCGTCGCCCTTTGGCAACCCGTACCCGGAGGTGTTGTCCCACTTGAAGACGGGGGCGATGTCGACGTGAGCACCGTTCACATAGAAGAGGCGCACTGCCTGACCGCGGGCACCGATCTTCTTGATCGTCGTCTTCGCGTTGAGTGCTGTCCGGATGCGTTGCAAGAATGCCCCGGAGTCGCGCCGGTACTGCCGATCGAAGACGCGGTCCTTGTCGATGAATTCGGCGAGGACGTCGACATCGTTGACTGGTCGGACGATGGTGCCGCGGTGGGCCGAGCCGATGAGAATGACGCGTACGGGGTATCCATCTGAGCCGACTTGGCCTGTTCAGCGGGCTGCTCTCCAAGGGCGTTGGGCGCGAGGTCGGTCGAGGCTGGGGGGGGCCCTCCTCCATGGCGGCACCGGTGGCACGTTCTTCGACTTCGAGTCGGCGACGAGCTTGAAGGGT
>JAKATH010000135.1 GCA_021828055.1 Actinomycetes bacterium | reverse complement strand
GGTCTCTCGCAGGTACATCCTGCCTACGAGATTACACGCTTCACCCAGCTGAATGGTGGATTCTGTGGGAGGTCGTGTGTCTACAGCATCCCGGCGTTCTGACCAGCTTGTTCCTGGTCAGGGCACTTTCAGGCCCTCGATTTGTCTACTTGCTGCGGAAGTCCGGTCAGTGACGATGCGGCCAGCCCAGCCGAACCCCCAACCTTCTGATCCGTAGTCGCATCCCGGCCGTCCAGCCCGTCTGCAATCGTCCAGATGGGCAGCTCAGGATGGGTGTCTTGCCCGTCGCGCTGAATCCAGCCCGTGAGCCTCCGTTCAGTAGCAACTCAGAAGCAGCGCCCACACCGGAACCCGGCATCTGACGACCTTCTGATTCGACGCTTCGGCAGGATCTCCGGTCATCGGTCGCACCGTGCGCCTACTCGTGAAGAGCTGCCGTAGCTCCGCCGCGCCGGGGTCGGTCTCCCACTATGAGGCCCGGACGCCGGGGCCGAAGAACGTCCAGAGCGACGAGGTAAGCGCGTGCCGGATCGCCCGCCCTCAATTCTTCGACAGCACTGCGTTTTCCCGGAGGGGCGCTGTCGAGGATCGTCGCGACTCGCTCTGCATCGCGGTTCGCTAGCAGGAAGACGCGCTCGACCACCTCGTGGGCGTCGGCCAAGCGACGACGCAGATCGCCACTATGTCCACCGACAAGCGTGCGGCCGTTCTCGACCGCGCGAATCGTCGTGTGGCTGGTGTCCAACACCTCCGCGAGCTGCCGGGTGGACCATCGAGTCCATTGTCGAAGCTGCCTGACCAACTGCTGCGTGCTCGGCGCCGGGTGAAGGTCGGGTGCGGGTAGAACGATCCACCAGTCGCCGAGCGTCCAGAGGGAAGAGTGCGTGTCGAGGGCAGGCGGGAACACCGCCAGCTCCAGTGGCTCGCCGCGCAGAGCCTCGTCGTAGATGTCCCTGGCGACGATCGTCATTGCAGCACCTCGATCCCGAAGTAGTCGGCTCCATCCGGGGCGATCGACCAGTAGAAGAAGCGATCGATCTGATCGTGCAGCATCGTGAGCTGGCGGGACAGTTCGTCCGGCTCGAACGATTGAGGAGCCTCGACGAAGAGATCGATGTCGAGAAGATACGCGGGATTCTGAGGCTGGGTGGGGACCACGCCCGGGACCGTCGTCCTCGCCGGGATGAACCCGTGGCGCACGATCGCCTGTATGTCAACCGGCGGGCCGCTCAGCTCGCCGACAGGCGGTGAAGCCAGCTGGGTCTGGGTGATGCTGGTGACGAGACGCGTCCCCTCCGCGACGGCCTGGGTCGCACTCCACCCGGTCAACTCCTGTCGGAACCAGGAACGCCACGCGTCCGGCTCGCCGGGAGGCACCTCGGCGATGTTGACGTAGCGAACCCCCAGCCGGTCGGCGCGGGTCACGCCGCCACCCTCATCGAGTGCGACGAGAACCCGGCGGAAGCGATCCGAGAACTCGCCGAACTCCCCGTACTGCGGTCCGACCGACAGGGTCGCGGAGTCGGCCGAGAGCACAAGGGACCACCCGGCGTCGTCGTTGAATCGCCACGACTGCGACGTCTGCCCCTCGGCGGCTGCCGGCCGGCCGGGGCCGACCAGCAGGGCGACCTGCTGGATCTCCTGACGGTTCATGTACGGGAAGACGTCGTCGAGCCGCTCTTGGACGGGGGCCACTCCCTCCAGTGACGGCAATTTGGCACGGACGGGGAAGCGAACCTGGCCGAAGGCTTGGACGAGAGGAGGTCGGGAGAGCCGGTAACGCGGACAGGGGTCGAGACCAAACATCACAAAACGTTCCGTAAGCGTTCCACTGTCTCAGCATACTCCCGCACCAGGCTAGAGAGGGGCTTCGACGAGTGTCCGTCGAAGCACGCAAGCCGCCACAGCCGGTATCCTTGCTCTATGCCCTTGCGATCTGTCAGACTTCCGTCTGTGGCACGTCTCGTCGGAGTGCGGGAGATCTCGAAGTTGCTCGGCGTCAGTCGACAGCGCGCAGATCAGGTCGTCCGCACCAAGGGGTTCCCCGACCCTGTGGCTGATCTCGCGAGCGGCCGCATCTGGGAGCGAGCATCCGTCGTCAGGTGGGCTCGTGAGGCCGGCCGCTCCATCCCGTGGGCCACCGTTGAGCTTGAACTGGAGCAGCTCCCGAAAGGCCCTCCTGGCGGCGCCGCGAGCCGCTATCGGATGGTGTGGGAAGTGACGCGGATGAAAGCACTCGGCCGCGACCCACAAGAGGTCCAGCCGACACGCGAGTTTGCCCACGAACAGGCGCTCGCCGCGGCTCGAAACGTCGATCCGACCTTCGATACGCCGATGCCGAGCGAAGTCGACCCAGAGGCTGGCTGAGAAGCGCAACGATGACGTCGCTCTATGACGACGGATGGCGACAAGGGACGATCTTCGATGCTGATCTCCCTCTCGCCGCCGTCGTCGTCGGGTTGTCGGGCGACCCGGAACCAGCGAGCAATTCCCATCCCCGTTGGGTCGTGGCGAGCCAAGACTGCGACTTGGACGGTGCCGACGTCGCTGAGGCCGAGCCGTGCATCGAGGTGCGCCCGATCTACAGCCAGACGCCGCCGACGGATTGGGGCATCCGCTCGCAGCGGCTCCTGCTGACCGAGCACGATTACGTCGTCTCCGCTCGCCCACGCCTGCACATCTCACCGGCCGTCCTTACGACGCTCGCACGCCGAGGCGCAGCCCGCCGGCAGATCGAAGCGGACCGTCGTCGGGCCTTCGCCCGATGGTTGGGGCTCCGCTATGACCGGCCCGCCGTGCCACCTCACCTCGTGCCGCTCGCACGAGCGATCAGCGACGAGGTCGCCCGGCGCAGCCATCGCTCCACGGCGGCGCGCGTCCGTGACGTCCTCATGCAGTTCGACGACGAGGCCGACCCTGTGCGCTTCTCGATGTTCGCCATCCTTGACGCCGAGAGCGACGAGGAGGAGGTCCGTGTGTGGCTCGCAGAGGTGAGCACCGCCATACCGAATGATCTCGGGATCGCCGACCGGATCGAGGCGGCCACTGCGGACGGTATCGCCTACTCCGTGATCGAGACCTCCTACTCCGCCGACGTCACCCAGGTGACCTGGCGCCGCGGCCAGACCGGTCCTGAAGGAGCCACGTAGACGACCGCACCCTGGCTCGGTTGAGCATTAGTCCCCGTCGGCAGTCTCCGGCTCGACCACAATGGGGACGTGCCTGACGATCCGCCCGAGACCACGGTGGTCGACGCCTCGGAGTGGCTGAGACACTTTCGACAGCTCCCCGAGCGGCTGGAGTCCGCCCCGGCCACGATCCCTCCTCCCGCCGGTAACCGCCAGGGACTTCGGCAAACTCCGGGCCCGTAGCGGCGTCTTCGACGTGACGATGAGGTCCTGAGCCGGCTCTCGACAGTGTTTCAGCGCAGACGGGGGGACGAACCCGCGACGCCAACGCCTTGCGGGCGCGAAGGGACCGTAGGGGGGTGTCGACGAAAGGTTGCCGAGTCGAAAGTCAGCTACAGGCCGAGGAGCGTGAGACAGCGGGTGTAGTCCCAAGCGACCCAGCGCCGTCCTTTGGCGATGTTGTTGAAGCCGACGAGGCGCAGGAGCGAGGTCGCGAGGTTCCGCAGGGTTGCCATCACCCTCGGAGCTGCCCCCGCGCGGACC
>JAKATH010000051.1 GCA_021828055.1 Actinomycetes bacterium | reverse complement strand
CGCTGAGCGCGTTGTCGACGACGGCCCATGCGTCCGACAACGCGCCGACGCGCCGTGGGGGATGACGGCCGTCGACCCATCCTGCGAGGGCCACGAGGTTCGGCTGACGCAGCGTCACCCAGTGCCGACAGGAGGTGCCGAGCCGGGCGACGAGGCGCGCGACGTGCGCGGCGAACCGGTCGGGCGACCCCGGCGTGAGCCAGAACTCCTCGCCGAGCCACCCGGGGGTCGCCACGTCGTGGAGGACGCCGACGGGCGTGATCCCCCGCTCGGCCGCGGAGGCGAAGATCGACGCGTACCGGTCGACGGCGCCCTCGTCGAGACGTCCCGGAGCCGGCTCGACCCTCGCCCACTCCACGGAGAGCGCGAGGACCTCCGCGCCGGCGGCCGCGGCCAGCTCGAGGGTGCGCCACGGATCCGCCCAGACCCCTCCGCCCGGGGCCTTCGCCGACGGCACCTTGCCCGCCCGCTCCCAAGGGCTCCACTGGTTGGCCGGCTCGCCGGGGCCATTGAAGCCGCCCTCCAGCCGGTAGCCCACGGCGCTCACGCCGAAGAGGGGCTGCCGCACCGTCAAAGCATGGCACGGCACCGGCGGGACGGCACCGGCGGGACGGCACCGGCGGGACGGCACCGGAGCCTTCCGACTTCGCGGAGGTAGCGTCCTGCGGGCGGTGCGCGGGGCGCACGGCACGTGGCACCTCGCGTCGCCCTGAGGGGGGTGCCGGCACCGGCCGCGCAGGCACCAGGTCACGAGAGGAGCGCCCGTCCACGAGACGGGCGGCAGGGCAGGAAGGAGCTGCAGCCATGGCAGACGAGGTCCTGAGGGAGCGCCGAGGGCACGTGGAGGTCCTCACGATCAATCGCCCCGAGGCGCGCAACGCGGTCAACGGCGCAGTGAGCCGAGGGCTCGCCGATGCGTTCGACCAGCTCACCGACGATCCCGACGCGTGGGTCGTGGTCCTCACTGGCAGCGGGGACAAGGCCTTCTGCGCGGGGATGGACTTGAAGGCCTTCGCAGCAGGCGAAGGTGCTGCGGTCATGAGCGCAAACGGAGGTTTCGGCGGGATCGCGCGCCGCGCCTTTCCTAAGCCGGTCATCGCGGCGGTCAACGGCTCGGCCCTGGCCGGCGGGCTCGAGATCATGCTCTCGTGCGATCTCGTCGTGGCGGCGCACCACGCGACCTTCGGGATCCCCGAGGCGAAACGGGGGCTCATCGCGGGTGCCGGCGGCCTCTTCCGCCTGCCCAGGCGCCTCCCTCTCTCCATCGCCCTCGAGCTCGCGCTCACCGGCGACCCGATCGACGCCGAGCGGGCGTACCAGCTCGGCCTCGTGAACCGCGTCGTCCCCGGGGACCAGCTGCTGGAAGAAGCGCAGGTCCTCGCCGAGCGGATCGCCGAGAACGCTCCGTTGGCCGTCCGCTACTCGAAGTCGGTGATGCTGCGCGCCGTCGACGCCGACGAGGAGACGGGATGGAGGCTGACCGACGAGGCGGCGGGAGTGGTCTTCCGCTCCGCTGACGCCATGGAGGGCTCCGTCGCCTTCGCCGAGAAGCGCAGGCCCGACTGGCAGGGCCGGTGACCGCTCGCAATGCCAGCGCGTGAGCGGGGGGTGCCCCGGGCAGCGGAGGCACGGCCCGGCATCCGCGGCCGCCGGGCCTCCGGCCGGGGTAGCCTTGAGTTGGCGGGCGGGTGCCCGCCGAGGCAAGGAGACAGCGATGCTGGCAGACATCTTCGGCCCCGACCTTCTCATCGTCCTGATCGTCCTGGCGGTCGTCCTGTTCGGTGGCGCCGCGATCCCGAAGCTCGCGCGCAACCTCGGTTCGGCCAAGCAGGAGTTCGAAAAGGGGATGAAGGAGGGGTCGACGGCGCACGACACGACCTCCGCGTCGGACAAGACGACGTCCACCTAGCACGCCTGCCACAGGCAGCCGCGCTCCCGTCCCCCGCCCCGCGACGGCAGGGGTGCTGACGGTTGCGTGCGTTCTCAGAGGCAGCGCCCCGTCTACCTGCCACTTCGAATTCTCGGAGCGGGTTGGCTAGTCTCCCAACCCGTGGATCCGCCGGCCGGCAACCCCTCCGCCGACTTCGAGACGCCACTGCGGCACGGGCCGACGGGCGCGCCCGGCCGTCTCCGCTCGCGCCGATCGCGTCCGTGGGCGGTGGTCGTGGCGGTGGCGGGCGGGCTCCTCCTGGCGGGGTGCAACCTCCCCACCTTCGGAGAGACCAAGCCGATCACGAGCCAGGGGCAGGACTCCATCAAGCTGTGGCAGGGCTTCTTCATCGCCGGCGCCGTCGTCTTCCTCTTCGTCTTCTGCCTCATCGCCTGGGCCTCCATCCGGTACCGCCGCCGATCGCACGCGATCCCTCGCCAGACCCAGTACCACACCATCCTCGAGATCTTCTACACGGTGATCCCGATCGTCGGGGTGCTCATCCTGTTCGGGTTCACCTTCGTGACCGAGAACAACGTGGACGCGCTGCCCGCGCCCAAGGTGTCGGTGACAGTGACCGCATTCCAGTGGGGCTGGCGGTTCCACTACGCAAAGCAGGACGTGACAGTCATCGGCATCGAGCTGCAGGACCCCGAGATGGTCCTCCCGCAGGGTGAGACCGTCCGGATCTCCCTCCGGTCCCACGACGTCGTCCACGGCTTCTACGTCCCCGCGTTCGACTTCAGCCGCTACGCACAGCCGGGCATCACGAACAGGTTCACGCTGAACCTCCACACACTGGGCACCTACCGGGGGCAGTGCACGCAGTACTGCGGGCTCTTCCACTCCTTGATGCGCTTCCGCGTGAGGGTCGTGACGCCAGCCCAGTTCGCCACCTGGTTGCGCACCCACCGCTCGGGCGGCACCACGAGCCGCGCGTCGCTCACCGCGTCTGCAGGGGGCGCAGTCCGGTGACCGACGTGATCGTCCCGAAGGTCGCCGGCGGAGCGTACGCCCCCGTCCACGAAGAGCACGGGCCGACCGGGCTCATGAAGTGGATCACGACGACCGACCACAAGGTGATCGGGATGAGCTACATGATCACCGCGGTCGCGCTCTTCTACATCGCCGGGCTGCTCGCACTGGGCATCCGCGTGCAGCTCACGACACCGCACGGCACGTTCATCTCGTTCCAGCAGTACAACGAGCTGTTCACGATGCACGGCAGCATCATGATGTACCTGTTCGCCGGGCCCTTCGCGTTCGGCGGCCTGGCGAACTACATCGTCCCGCTCCAGGTCGGCGCTCCCGACATGGCGTTCCCGAGGCTGAACGCCCTCAGCTACTGGCTCTACCTCGGCGGCTCGATCATGATGCTGATGGGCTTCGGAGTCGCCGGCGGCTCGGCGGACTTCGGTTGGGTCGCCTACGCGCCCCTGTCCACCTCGACCTACACCCCCGGGTTGGGCGAGGACCTCTGGATCATGGCGCTGGTCCTCACCGGCTTCTCCGCGATCTTCACCGGGGTCAACCTCGTCGCGACGATCTTCTACCTGCGCGCCCCGGGCATGACGATGTTCCGCATGCCCATCTTCACCTGGAACATGCTGGTGACCGGCATCTTGATCCTCATCGCGTTCCCGGTGCTCACCGCCGCGCTGGTCATGCTCTTCTGCGACCGCCACTTCGGGACCAAGATCTACTCGGTGACCGGGTGTCATACGACGGCCGGCATCGTGGACGTCCACGCCTGCGGCTCCGCCGTGCTGTGGCAGAACCTCTTCTGGTTCTTCGGGCACCCGGAGGTGTACATCCTCGCGCTCCCGTTCTTCGGGATCGCGACCGAGATCTTCCCGGTCTTCTCCCGCAAGCCCGTCTTCGGCTACAAGGGGATGGTCTTCGCGACGATGTCCATCGCCGCGCTCTCAACGGGGGTATGGGCCCACCATATGTTCACCACCGGCACGGTGCTCCTGCCCTTCTTCTCGCTGATGAGCCTCCTGATCGCCGTGCCGACCGGCATCAAGTTCTTCAACTGGATCGGCACGATGTGGCGGGGGCAGCTCGTCTACACGACGCCCATGCTGATGTCCATCGGCTTTCTCTTCGCGTTCTTGATGGGCGGCGTCACGGGAGTCATGCTCGCCTCCCCACCGATCGATTTCTTCGTGCACACAACGTATTTCGTCGTCGCACACTTCCACCAGGTGCTTTTCGGCACGGCGGTCTTCGCAGGCTTCGCTGGGTTCTACTACTGGTACCCGAAGATGTTCGGCCGGATGTTGAACGACCGTCTGGGCAGGGTGCACTTCGTGCTGTTGTTCGTCGGGTTCTGGGTCACCTTCATCCCGCAGTACGTCCTCGGGCTCCACGGGATGCCCCGGCGCGTGGCGAGCTACCCGACGGGGCTCGGGTGGCAGTCCTGGAACATCGCGTCGACGATCGGCGCCTTCATGATCGCGTTCTCGTTCGTGGTGCTGCTCGTGAACGTCTGGGTGTCCTGGCGCTATCCGGTCCCGGCGGGTGACAACCCGTGGGACGCGCACACGCTCGAGTGGTTCACGACGTCCCCCCCACCGCACCACAACTACACGCACCTCCCCCAGATCCGGTCGGAGCGGCCGACCTGGGACTACAACCACCCTGACGCGCCCACCATCCGGCACGGCCGCAGCCAAGGGCCCCCGAACGGCCACGGCCCCTACACCGGCGGCGACGGGGGACCGCCAGGCCACGGGAACGGCTCGGCAGGGGTCGCCCGGGGGGTGCCGGCGACGTGAAGGTCGAATCCACCTTCCTCCTCGGCATCGCGACGTTCTTCGGCATCATCGCGATCTGCTACTGGTTCACCTCGTACGAGGACGGCGGCACGACGATGCTCGTCGGCGTGACCGCGCTGGGTTTCCTGCCGGGCACCTACTACTACTTCTGGCACCGCCGCTTCCGCGGCCACAAGTACTTCTTCTGGGGCAGGACCGACCGCGTCGTCGGGACACGGCCGGAGGACCGCGACGACGCGACGATCCAAGACGGCGCAGGGGTGATCAACTCGTTCCCCGGGTCGAGCGTGTGGCCGTTCGTCTTCGGCGGGGGGGCATTCACCTTACTGCTCGCGTTCGTCTTCGGCGTGTGGCTCGCGGCCGTGGGGATCTCTTTGATCGTGACGGCGCTCGTCGGCGTGACCGCCGAGAGCCGTCGGGGCGGCAATCACTGATCGTTTCGCGTAGCGCGATGACCGCCCTGGCGAGCTCGAGACGGCGGTCTGGGCCGTCGAGCTCTCCTGCAAGTGGTTCGACGGCTTCCAAGAACGGGTCGCCGCCGTCGTCCTCGAGGGCCCGCCGCGCTCGTTCCACCAGCGAGGGGAGTGCACGGGGAGGCGGAGCCGGAGGGAGATGTCGCGATCGAAGGCGGGCGGAAGGGCACTCGGGGGCCGCGTCGCCGCGGAGACTGCGGGTGGGCGGGGCACCCCGGCGGGGACTACCTGAGAACGCGCCGGACGCCCGACTCCGCCGTCGCGGTGGTCGCCGCGGCGCCGACCGTATCGGGCAGCTCGATGCGCAGCGGGACCGGTTCCGGATCGAGCTCTTCGTGCTCGTCGCCGGGCCGCGCCTCCGCGGGGACGGCCACGTACTCGCCCTCGGCGGTCCGTGACACGATCATCGCCCGCTTGCGCTTCACCGCACCAGGCACTTCCTGCATCTCTACGCAGATCTTCCAGGTGACCACGCTGGCGATGATCGGCACGACGACGACCGCGATCCTGAAGAACCACAGCACCGCGTTCAGCGAGAGATGGAAGTAGTTCGCCAGGACGTCGGTCGAGCTGGCGGCGAAGACCGTGAAGATGAGCGCGATCATCGCCGCGCCCGCCGCCGTCCGCTTGGGGCGGTCGCGAGGGCGGTCGAGGAGGTTGTGAAGCGCGTAGTCCTTGGTGAACCGCCGTTCGATCATGGGCCACGCCAGACAGATGTTGAAGATGAGCCCGGGGAAGATGACCGCCGGGAGGAACACCTCCCAGGGGAGCGTGTGGCCCCAGCCGGTGAACTCCCACGACGGCATGACGCGCAGTGCGCCGTCGAGCCATCCCATGTACAGGTCCGGCTGGACGGCGTAGGAGATCTTGGTCGGCTCGTACGGCCCGAACTGCCAGATGGGGTTGATCTGCGCGTAGCCGCCCAGGACGCCGAGGACTCCGGTGACCATGAGCATGAAGCCGGTCGTCTTGGCCGCGAACTGCGGGAACATCGGGGAGCCGACGACGTTGTGCTCGGTCCGGCCCTGACCTGGGAACTGGGTGTGCTTCTGGCGGACGAGCAGGCCGAGGTGCGCGCCGATCAACCCGATGATGATCAGCGGCAGGATCAGCACGTGGACGATGTAGAACCGCTCCAGGATGGCCGTGCCCGGGTACGGGCCGCCAAAGAGGAAGAACGCGAGGTAGCTGCCGACGAACGGGATCGCCAGGAGGATCGAGTACGAGATCCGGATGCCGGTCCCGGAGATGAGGTCGTCGGGGAGCGAGTAGCCGATGAAGCCGTTCAGGATCGCGAGGATGAGGAGGACGATCCCGATCGTCCAGTTGAGCTCGCGCGGCTTGCGGAAGGCGCCGGTGAAGAAGATCCGCGCCATGTGGACGACGATCGAGCCGACGAACACGTCGGCCGCCCAGTGGTGGACCTGGCGCATGAGCAGGCCGGCACGCACGGAGAACGAGATGTTGATGGTGGAGTAGTACGCCTCCGACATGCGCTGCCCGTCCAGGGGCTTGTAGGGCCCGTGGTAGACGACCTGGGTGCTCGAGGGCACGTAGTACAGCGTGAGGAAGATCCCGGTCACGACGAGCACGACGAAGGAGTAGAGCGCGATCTCGCCCAGCATGAACGACCAGTGGTCCGGGAAGATCTTGTCGAGCAGGGCACGGCCGCCCTTGGCGATGCCGACCCGCTCGTCGAGCTCGTTGACCGCCTGCTGGACGCGACCGTAGGCGCCCAGCCTCTGGCGCGCCTCGCGGCGCGTACGCGGCCGGCTTTCGGTCACAGCCATCGGGTCGCCTCCGTGCGGGTGTCCCGAGCAGCGGTCATGTGGAGCTCGCCCTCCCGTTGCCCTGTGTCGTGCGCTCCCAGAAGCCGGGGCCGACCGGCTGGTCGAAACCGTCCCGGGCGCGGAGAAAGCCTTTCGAGTCGAAGTAGACCGGCAGCTGCGGGAGCGGCCGGGGCGCGGGGCCGAACACCGGGAAGGCGCCGTCGCGCACGTTGAACATGGACTGGTGGCACGGGCAGACGAGCAGCTCGAGCAGCTGCTCGTAGAGGCCGACCGGGCAGCCGAGGTGGGTGCAGACCTTCGAATAGCAGACGTAGCCGTCGGGAGCCCAGTCCCGTCGCCCCTTCATGGTGACGAGCGTGGTCGACTGGACGCGGATGAGCACCGCCTGGTCGACGGCCTGGGCTGTCAGTGTCTCCTCCTTCCCTTGCGGGAAGACGGTCAGCAGCCCCCCTACCTGCATGTCTGTCCGATGGACGGGCTTGCCGTAGAGGTCGACGAGGAGCGACCCCTTCTTCCAGTTCGTCTTGAACAGGCTCGACCCCGGCTTCGGCCCGAGCGAGCGCAGGAGAGGGAACGCGGCCACGACCCCGAAGATCCCGAGTCCCGTGGCGAGCATCGCACCGAGGAACTTCCGGCGCTTCACGACGATGCCGGTCCGCTCCACGAGGGCCGCCGCCATCGCCTGGCGGTCCCTGGCGCTGGACTCCAAGGGGTGGCGCTCCTCGACGAAGGGCCCGCGGGGCATCAGGTACTTGCCCCACGCGGCGAGGCCGAAGCCGAGGAAGAAGAGCCCGCCGAAGAGCGTCCCGGCGAGGACCTGGGTGTTCGCGGCCTCGACGTAAGCGCCCCCGAACGCGGCGATGCCGGCGATGCCGACGAGGAAGCAGAGCCCGATGATCGCCTCGACCCGGCGCGGGTCGCTTGCCGCGTCGGCCAGGTGAGGGTCGTCGGCGGGCACGGCCGGCAGCAGCGGTGCGCCCGGCCCGTGGCCGTCCCCTGCGCCCGGCCCGTGGCCGTCCCCTGCCCCCGGCCCGTGGCCGTTGCCGACCCTGGTGTCGCCGACCTCCCCGCGGATGTGCGCTTCGTCCGGCTCGCTCATCTTCGTGTGCCGTCCACCCGCGTCACTTCGACCTGTCCCCGATCCAGAAACCGGCCAGCATGAGGCCCCCCACGCCGAAGAGGAGCGCCACGAACCCCTCGGTCACCGGGCCCACGCCGCCCAGGCCGAAGCCGCCCGGGTTCGAGGGGTGCTGGATCTTCTCGGTGACGTAGGCGACGATGTCGCGCACCTGGGCGTCCGTGAGGTTGCCCGTGAAGCGCGGCATGTTGCCGGGCCCGGTGCGGATGGCCTCGGCCACCTGCCGGGTCGTCGCGACGTGGAGGGAGGGCGCGAAGGTGCCGTAGGCGAGCGCGTCCCCAGCGCCCGTGATGGTGTGGCATGCGGCGCAGTTGAGCGCGAAGAGTGTCGCACCCTTCCTGAGGCTCGCCCCCTTCAGGTTCACGTCGGGGATGTAAGGCGCCGACGGTGCGAGTGAGTTGATCCAGGCCGCCACCTCCTCGGCCTCCTTCTTGGTGAGGCGGGGGGGCTTCTCTGTCGCCTGGACCTGCAGCGGGGTCGCGGCAGGCATGCGTCCGGTCGTCACCCAGAAGTCGACCGTCGCCGGGCCGACGCCGCGCAGCGACGGTGCCGCGGAGCTCCCCTCGGCTGTCGCGAGGTGGCAGCTCGAGCAGTTCTCCTCGAACAGCTTGTGGCCGGCGGCGATGTAGGAGGACGGCGGGAGGCGGTAGACGATGGACCCGTCCCCGTACTGCACCACCTTGCCGTGCGAGCACCTGAGGTACGCGGGTGTGCTGTTCTGCGGGGACCCGGAGTCCTTCGGAGCCCTGTACCCGATCCGCTGGGCGTCCTGGACGCACGCAGGCGCGTGCGGTGTCACGCTCGGCTTTGTGTTCACGAAGTGGGCCCCGCCCGCTGTCAGGAAGGGGGTGCGGCCTGTCCGCGCCGGAGGCTTGGTTGTCGTGACGCCGGACGCCGTCCGTGTGCTCGACGCCGTCCGTGTGTTCGACGCCGTCCGTGTGCTCGACGCCGTCCGTGTGCTCGACGAGTGCTCCGCCGCGTGCGACCCGGTCCTCTGCGCGGCCTGCGCGCCGGACGTCAACAGGAGCGCGCTGCCGAGGCCGACGGACAGCAGCAGCGCGGCGGGCAGCACGTACCCGCTCTTCGTCGATCGACGGGTCACGCCGCCACCCCTACTTCAGCAGGAACAGGCAACTGTAGAGACCGATCCACACGATGTCGACGAAGTGCCAGTAGTAGCTGACCCCCTGGAAGACGGAGAGCTCGCCGGGGTCGCCGCCCCGACCCTTCATGCGCCCGAGCAGGAACATCATTGCGACCAGCCCGATGAAGACGTGGAGGCCGTGGAGGCCGGACATGATGTAGAAGAGCGAGCCGAAGGCGTTCGTGTTCCACCGGGTGGCCTGCGTGACCCACTCGTAGAACTGGTTCCCGAGGAACATGAAGCCGAGCGCCATCGTCGCCCCGATCCAGGCGCGCGCGGCCCGGCGGTTTCCCCGTTCCTCGAGGAACACCGCGTACTGCATGGTGAAGCTCGACGAGACGAGGATCGCCGTGAAGATCCCGGCCTGTACCACGTCGAGCTTGGTGCCCACCGGCGGCCAGGGGTGGTCGTTCGCCCGGATGGTGAAGTACGCGGCGAAGAGGCCGCTGAAGAACATGAGCTCCGAGCCGAGCCAGATCATGACGCCGATGGCGAGCATCGGCGGCCGGTCGTGCACCAACCGAGCGGGCTTGCCCGGCTGCGGGACCGAGATGGCCTGGCTCACGGGCCTATGTACTAGTCGACCTCGCCGTCGCGGCGCCAACCTCCTGCACAGATGCGCAAGGCGGGCGCTCGCAACCAAAGGGCCTGATCGGCGGGGAGATCGGGGGTGATCGGCGGGGTGATCGGCGGGGTGATCGGCGGGGAGATCGGGGGTGATCGGCCCGGCGACCGCACCTCCGGCCGCACCTCCGGCCGCACCTCCGGCCGCACCGCTCTCAGCCGATGACGAGCCCCTCGGGAAGGTCCCTTCCGTGCACGACCGCGAGCCGCCGAGTGGGACGCGTCAACGCCACGTACAGGGCGCGGTAGCCGGCCGTCGTCGGCACGGACGAGGATGTCGCGACGCCGTCCGCCGCTACGTCGCCGGCCGCGATCGCCGCGGGCTCGACCACCACCACCGCGTCGAACTCGAGACCGTGGGACTCGGCCGCTGGAAGCACCACGAGCGGCGCCGCAAGCCCCGGGCCGGCGGCCTCCCGCGGATCGACCGGCTCGAGGCCGGCGGCCTCGAGCGCAAGGGTCACCTCGCGCTCCAGCCCGAAGGGGACGAGGACGGCCGTTCGGCCTCCCTCGACCGCCGCTAGCTCGGCGGCGGTCGCCTGGGCGGTCCTGGACGCCACCTCACCCGGCGCGGCGCGCCAGGCCGTCGGCGCGATCCCCGAGCGACGCACCGGGGTGGGCGCCTGCACGCCGGGCGCGGCGACCGCCAGCACCCCCGCCGCTACGTCCATCACCTCCGCCGGGGTCCGGTACCCGATGGACAGCTCCGCGACCCGCGCTCGCCGCGTCGGGGAGAGGCGCCGCTCGACGTCGGCCCACCCTCGCGGCGCCCACGACCCGATCGCCTGCGCCACGTCGCCCACGACCGTCATCGAGCCGGAGATCGACCGGCGCGCGAGCATGCGCAACTGCATCGGGGAGAGGTCTTGAGCCTCGTCGACCACGATGTGGCCGTACACGCGCACGTCCTCGTCGGGTGCACCCCCGTTGCTGCTCGCCGAGGGCAGCGGGCTCGCGCTGAGCCCGGCCGGCCAGAATCCGGACTCGTCACGGAGGAGGTCGCCACGGTCCGGCGACGCCGCGCGCTGGCGCGGCCGCGGCCGCGGCCGCCGGGGGCCCAGCAAGGCACGCGCCTCGTCGACCAGCGCGGCGTCCGCCGCGGTCCAGGCGACGTCGTCGAGCGACGCGCCGCGCGGTCGGTGGAGCATCGCCAGCTCGGCGTCGGAGAGGATCCCGCTGCTCGCGGCAGCGAGCAGCGGGCGGGCACCGAAGAGGTCGCGGACCAGCTCGTGGGGAGAGAGACGTGGCCACATCCGGTCCAGCGCTTCGACGACGACCGGGCTCCTGCGGAGCTGGCGCCGCAGCTCGGCCAGATCCGCCTCACCCGTCTCCGCGCGGGCGGCGGTGGCGCCGGCGCTCCCAGGAGACGCCGGGATCCTGCGCGCGGCACCGGAGAGGTCGCGGGCTTCCGGGGGTCCGGCTGCTCCGCGCCGGCGGAAGCGGTCGTACTGCTCGGCGAGCCGCTGGAGGATCTGCCGCTCGACGAAGCGGCGGCGCGCGTTGTGCGGCCCTGGCCGACGGCGGGCGGCGGCGACCACCTGCTCGGTCTCGGCGGCCGGGAGGCGGAGCGTCGTGGCGCCGAACGGCACGTCCAGGTCAGTGCGGAGCCCCCGCTGGCGCGTCCGAACGGCCTTCGCGATCACTGCCGCCATGCGCGCGTCCCCCTTGAGGCGGGCCACCGACGGCGGCTCCGCAGCGCGAACGCGGATCTCGGGAACCAGGCCCGCGACCGTCGACAACGTCACTCCGGTCTCGCCGAGCGACGGGAGGACCCGCTCGATGTAGCGGAGGAAGAGCGGGTTCGGGCCGACCACCAGCACCCCCTGGCGCTCCAGGGGGAAGCGGTGCGTGTAGAGAAGGTAGGCCGCGCGGTGCAGGGCCACGGCGGTCTTCCCCGTGCCCGGCCCGCCCTGGACCATGAGGACCCCGGCCAGCGGCGAGCGGATGATCTCGTCCTGCTCGCGCTGGATGGTCGCGACGATGTCGCCCATCTGGCCGGTACGCGCCTCGCTCAGCGCGGCGAGGAGCGCGCCCGGGCCGCCGAGCGACAGCCCGTCGGCCGTCACACCGACTCCGGCGCGGGCGCCGTTGCCGGAGGCGTCGTGCGGCTCGAGCCGGCCGTCCAGCGCGAAGTACTCGTCCTCCACTCCGGTCACCCTCCGGCCGCTCACAGCGAGGTGACGACGCCGGGCGAGCCCCTGGGGATCGAGCCCCGTCGCCCGGTAGAAGGGCTCGGCGACCGGCGCGCGCCAGTCCACCACCAGGGGCTCGTGATCGGGGCCTGAGACGGCGAGGCGCCCGATGTGGAAGTCCTCACCGTGATCGCGACCTCCTTCGGGCGTGCGATCGATCCGCCCGAAGCAGAGCGCCTGGTCGCCGATGTCGAGCTGCGCGAGACGCGCCATGCTCGTGCGGACCACGATGTCCCGCTCGGTGCGGGACTGAAAGGTTCCTCCACGCCCGAGATCGAGGACCGACTCGAGCATGCGCGAGGCCTCGGCGCGCATCGAATCGAGGCCTTCGTAGGCTCGGTCCAGGAACAACTGCTCTTCCTGGACGTCCTGCTCGTGGGTCACGTCGTCGAAGTCCTCCCAAGCGACCGAGCGAACAGATGAGTCTACTGAACCGAGCACCTGGGCGGCGTCAGGGTCCGCGCTGGGTGGGGTCCAGGCCGCGCTGGTTGGGTCCGCGCTGGGTGGGGTCCGGGCCGGCTGGGTGGGGTCCGGGCCGCGCTGGTTGGGTCCGGGCCGCGCTGGTTGGGTCCGGGCCGCGCTGGTTGGGTCCGGGCCGGCTGCGTGGGGTCCGGGCCGGCTGGGTGGGGTCCGGGCCGCGCTGGTTGGGTCCGGGCCGGCTGCGATGATCGCCGTATGAGTAGCCCAGACGCCGAGGCAGACCCCGCATCGACGCTCGTCCTCGCCTGCCGGCGCCGGCCCGTCCCCCATGTCCCCGTCTGGTTCATGCGCCAGGCGGGCCGCTCGCTCCCCGAGTACCGCACGGCACGCGGGACGGGCGCCATCCTCGACGCGATCTCCGATCCCGAGCTGGCCGCGGAGCTGACCCTGCAGCCGGTGCGTCGCTACGGCGTGGACGCGGCCATCCTCTTTTCCGACATCGTCGTGCCCCTCCACGCGATCGGGTTCGGCATCACGGTGGAGCCCGGTCGCGGCCCGGTCGTGGCCGAGCCCGTCTCCTCGAGCGCGGACCTCGCCCGGCTCCGCCCGTTCGTCCCCGAAGAGGACGCGCCCTACGTCGGCCGAGCAGCCGCGCTCGCCGTGCGCGAGCTGGCCCCGGGCGTGGCCCTCATCGGCTTCGCCGGGGCCCCGTTCACCGTCGCGAGCTACCTCGTCGAAGGAGGCCCGTCCCGCGCCTTCGCCCGGGTGAAGGCGCTCATGCACTCGGACCCCGTCCTGTGGCACGCCCTGGTCGAGCGGCTGGCGGACATGGCGGCGGCGTCGCTCGCCGCGCAGGTGCACGCCGGCGCCACGGTTGTGCAGCTCTTCGACAGCTGGGCCGGCGTCCTCTCCCCTGCCGACTACGAGCGGTTCGCCCTTCCCGCCACGCGTCGGGTCTTCCAGGCGATCCGTCCCCTCGGCGTCCCGGGCGTGCTCTTCGGCGTCGGGACGGGGGAGCTCCTGGCGACGATGGCACGGGCCGGCGCTCAGGTCGTGGGCGTCGACTGGCGCGTCCCGCTCGACGAGGCGCGGCGCCGGGTGGGACCCGACCACGCCGTCCAGGGAAACCTCGACCCCGCGGTGTGCCTCGCGCCGTGGGAGGAGGTGGCAGCCGAGGCGCGTGACGTGCTCCGGCGGGCCGGGACTTCTCCGGGTCACATCTTCAACCTCGGGCACGGCGTCCTGCCCCAGACCGACCCCGGGGTACTCTCCGCGCTCGTGGAGCTTGTCCACGCAGAAGGTCGCGCCGGGGTCCCCGCCGGATGAGCCGAGCCGGACATCGACGCGACGGCAGGGTCGGCGTGCTGGTCATGGCGCACGGCACCCCCGCCGACCCCTCCGGCCTCGAGGCCTTCTACACGAGGATCCGCCACGGCAGCTCACCCTCGGCTGCACAGCTCGCCGACCTCGTCCGCCGCTACGAGGCGATCGGAGGGACGTCGCCCCTGGCCGGCCGGACCGCCGCGCAGGTCGCCGGCATCGCGACGGCCCTCGAGGCCGCCGAGCCCGGCACCTTCCTGGTGCGCTTCGGCGCCAAGCACTCGGACCCCTTCATCGAACACGCCGCGATGGCGCTGGCGGCCACGGGGGTTGGCTCGGTCGTCGGCGTCGTGCTCGCTCCGCACCGCGCGTCGATGGGGTCGGACGAGTACCTGGACCGCGCCGCGGCCGCGCTGGCGGCGACTCCCGCCGCGCCGCCCCTCGTGCGCGTGCCGCAGTGGTACGACGCCCCGGGGTTCGCCGGGCTCGTCTCAGACCGGGTCCTCGCCGCCCTCGACGAGCTCGGACCGTCGGACGTCCCCGGCCGCGCCGACAGGAGGGCACCGCTGCGCGCGTCGCACCCCGCGCGCTCCACCGTGCTCTTCACCGCGCACTCGCTCCCCGCGCGCGTGATCGCGGCAGGCGACCCCTATCCCGACCAGGTCATGGCGTCTGCGGCGGAGGTGGCCGGTCTCGCAGGGCTCGAGCGCAGGGGCGTCTCGTGGGAGGTCGCCTGGCAGAGCGCAGGGCGGACGCCCGAACCGTGGATCGGCCCCGACCTGCTCGCGGTCCTGCGTCGGCTCGGGGCCGAGGCACGGGCCGCCGGGGCCGAGGGACGCGTCGTCGTGTGCCCGATCGGCTTCGTCGCCGACCACCTCGAGGTCCTCTACGACGTCGACGTCGAGGCGCGCGCCGTCGCTGCGGGAGAAGGGCTCGCCTTCGCGCGGACCGCGTCGCTGAACGACGACCCTCGCTTCTGCGCGGTGGTCGCCGGCTCGGTGCGCGCGGCGGTGCACGAGGGGCGCGCGGATCCCGGGCCGGAGACCGACGCGGGGACGGCGGTGCGGGACGGGAAGGCCGCCGGATGACCGCGGACGAGCGGCCGACGGTGGCGGTGGTCGGTGGCGGGATCGCCGGGCTCGCTGCGGCGTGGGAGCTGACCGGAGGTGGCGCCGGCCCTGGTCCCCGGAGCCCGTCGGTCGTGCTGCTCGAGGCGGCCGAAAGGCTCGGGGGGAAGCTCGCCACGGTGGAGTTCCTCGGGGGTCCCGTCGACGTCGGGCCCGACGGCTTCCTCGGCCGTCGTCCCGAGGCCTTGCAGCTCTGCCGCGAGGTCGGCCTCGGCGACGACCTCGTGCCGGTGGGAGCCTCGGGAGCCGCCGTGTGGTCCCGCGGCCGGCGCCGGCCCCTCCCCGACGGCCTGTTCCTCGGGGTGCCCACGAGGCTGCTGCCGGTGGCGCGCTCGGGGATCCTCTCCGCACGCGGCACGCTGCGGCTCGCCACCGATCTGATCGCCCCTCGCCCCGACGCGCGCGGGCCGCTCGGGGACCGGGCGATCGGCCCCCTCGTCGCCCGCAAGCTGGGACGGCAGGTCGTCGACCGGCTCGTCGACCCGCTCGTCGGGGGGATCCATGCTGGCGGCGTCGCCGACGCCAGCGCTGCGGCCGTCTTCCCCGCCGTGCTCTCCGTGGCCCAGCGGCGGGCGAGCTTCATGCGCTCGCTCGGATCGATCGCCGCCCAAGCTCCCAGACCGGACGGGGAGCCAGCCTTCTGGGCGCTCCGCCGCGGTTTCGGCTCGCTCGTCGACCGTCTGGTCGAGCGCCTCGACGGACGCGCCGTCGACCTGCGCCAGTCCTTGCCGGTCGAGGCGATGGAGCGCGCCGGGTCCCGATGGGTGCTGCAGACCGCGGGCGGGCCGATGAGCGCCGACGGGGTCGTCGTGACCACCGCCGCCGGCCCGGCCGCTGCGCTCTTGGGGCCGCACGATCCGGAAGCGGCCGCGATCCTCCGCGCGCTCGACTACGCGTCGGTGGCCCTGGTCACGTTCGCCTTCCCCGAGAGCGGGCTGCCCGACGACCTGCTCGGCACCGGGCTTCTCGTGCCTCACGGGACGCCCCTGCCGCGCCAGGTGGCGCAGGCGGTCGGGGTGGAGCCCGAAGAGCCGTTCCTGGTCACGGCGTGCACGTACCTCTGGGCGAAGTGGCCGCACGTCGTGCGTCCCGGTGCCCGGCTCCTGCGAGCGTCAGTGGGGCGCGCCACGGACACGCGCGCCCGGGGGATGTCCGACGGCGAGCTGGTCCGCCGCGTCGGTCAGGAGCTCACCGCGCTCGTCGGCGCGTCAGCGGAGCCCATCGACGCGTTCGTGACCCGCTGGGACGACGCGTTCCCGCAGTACCGGGTGCACCATCTGCTGCGGGTGTCGAGCGTGGAGGCGGCCGTTCGTCGGCTCGGCGGCGTGGCGGTCGCGGGTGCCGCTTACCACGGCGTCGGCGTCCCCGCGTGCATCGGAAGCGGACGGGCGGCGGCGGTCGACGTGCTGACGCAGCTCCAGGGGGCTGCCAGCGCCGCCCCCGCCTGAAGCGGTCGCCCCCGGCGGCTCCCGTGGCAGCATGGACGGCCGTGCTGTCGCGCCTCGGCCGCGTGGTCGTGCCGTCGCTCGTCGGCGGGCTGCTCCTCGCGTTCTCCCTGCCGCCGTGGGGATGGTGGCCGCTCGCCTTCGTCGGTGCCGGCGTCGTCTTCTGGAGCCTCGCGGGACTGTCGTGGCGCATGCGGCTGCTCGCGGGCTGGGCGGCCGGCCTCGGCTGCTTCGTCCCGGGGCTGTGGTGGGCGGCGGCGTTCAACTGGTACGGGGCCGCCGTGCTCATGGTCGTCGAGGCGCTCTCGATGGCGCTCGCCGCCCTCGCCGTCCCGCCGGCGCGTTGGCGGGTCCCTTGCTTCGCCGGCGCCTTCACGCTCGCCGAGGCGCTGCGCATGTCGTGGCCGTTCGGGGGCCTGCCGCTCGGCGGCGTCTTCCTCGGGCAGGCGTCCGGCCCGCTCCTCGACGGGGCACGCCTCGGCGGGCCGCTCCTGCTCACCGCTCTCGTGTGGCTCGGGGGCGCAGGGCTCGGACAGGTCGGTTGCGCAGCGGCCGCGGGCTGGCTCGACGCGAGACGAGGTACGGCCTCGCGATCCAAGGAAGCGCACGGGTCGTCGCGGGACGCGCGCGCACGCAGGGCGGCGGCCGGGCTCGCAGCCATCTTCATCCTCCTCGTCGCCGGCGCGGGCGCTCGCTTCGCGCCGGCCGGCGGTCCGCGGGTGCGGACACTCACCGTCGCGCTCGTCCAAGGCGGCGGTCGACGAGGGACGAACCAGTTCGAGGTGGCACCCTCGAGCGTCCTGGCGGCGCAGGTCGCGGCGTCCCGGGCACTCCTCCGGGCGCCGCACCCGCCGGCGCTGGTGGTCTGGCCCGAGGACGTGGTCCGGGTCGGCACCCATCTCGCCGGTACGTCCGCCGCGGCGTACCTGTCGTCGCTCGCGCGCCGCCTCCACACGACGCTCGTCGCCGGAGTGACCGAGACCGTCTCCATCAAGGCGTTCAGGAACGAGGCCGTCGCGTGGGGGCCGAGCGGCCGGGTCGTCGGCGTCTACGAGAAGGTCCGCCGCGTGCCCTTCGGCGAGTACGTCCCCGACCGGGCCTTCTTCTCCCACTTCGCCAGCCTTTCCGAGGTGCCCCTCGACGCCATCCCCGGCCACGGCACCGGCGAGCTCACGACTCCGGCAGGCCGGCTCGGCGTCATGCTCTCCTACGAGGTGTTCTTCGCGACACGCGGACGCTCCGCGGTGCGTGCGGGCGCGCAGCTGCTCGTCGTGCCGACGAACACCTCGTCGTACGCGACGACCCAGGTCCCCAGCCTCGAGGTCGCAGCCGACCGGGTGCAAGCGGTGGAGGAGGGGCGCGACCTCGTCCAGGCCGCGCCGAGCGGCTACTCGGATGTGGTCGACGCGAACGGCACCGTGCAGGACAGGTCCACGCTCGGACGACGTCAAGTGGTGCGCGCGACGGTCGGCCTGCGGACGGGCCGCACGGTCTACGAGCGCCTGGGCGACCTTCCGGTCCTCGCGCTCGCCGCAGCATGCCTCGTCGCCGGCCTCGCCCTCGCGGCCTTCGACCTGCGCACCCGGCGGGGCTGGCGCCTGCGGCTGCAGCCCTGGCGCCCGCCGCGGCGGTCCCTGCGCGCCCCGTAGGGCCCGAGAACTCGGTCGCGGCGGTGACCAGGGAGTTCCCGCCCACGATGGATCCGTCTACGGTGCGGCCTCGCCATGGGCCAGCCCGACCGTTTCCGCTCCGAGCTGTGGTCGTTCACCTACCTCGCCGTCCGCCGCGTGCTCTCGCTTCTGGTGCTGGCCTTCCGGCGCAGTGGGTCCAAGGAGATCGAGATCCTGGTGCTGCGCCACGAGCTCGAGATCCTGCGCCGCAAGCAGCCGCGGCCCTGCCTCCAACCGGCCGATCGGGCCTGGCTCGCAACGCTGAGCTGGCTCTTGCCGAGGGAGCGCTGGTCGGCGTTCGGCGTACGACCCGAGACCCTCCTTCGCTGGCACCGTCGCCTCGTCGGCCGACACTGGACGTACCCCCAACGT
>JAKATH010000134.1 GCA_021828055.1 Actinomycetes bacterium | reverse complement strand
AGGTCGGCGATCTCGCGCACGGCGGCCGGCGCCAGCGCGGGCGGGTGCGGCCTCGCCCAGCCGCCGAGCCGGTGGCGATCGGCGGGCGCGGCCGGCTCCATCAGCACGTCCCGGGAGATGGTCAGGTACGCGAGGCCGGGGATCCCGCCACCGGCGACCTGCACCGCCCGCCCGACGACCCGGGGGGCGTCCTGCGCCCGCACGAGCTCGGCAGTCCACTTCGCATAGCCGCGCACGATCCCCGCCTGGTCGGGGACGTCCTGGGGCCAGTGGATCGCGGTGTCCCGGCCGCCGGGGTCGTCGGCGGCCTCGCCGTAGGGCGTCCGGCCCGCCAGCACGACGACCCCCGCCCGGTCGCGAAGGACGTTGTGGACCATCGCGCCGAGGTTCTGCGTGCCGGCGTCGACGTGGACCCAGACCGCCTGCGGGCGGCCGGTCGCCTGCCAGTAGCCGTGGGCCGCGGCGAGCGCCACCGCCTCGAACGAGCACGCGACGACGCGGGGGGCGGGCACGCCGCGCTCGGCGAGGGTGGCCGCCGCCTCCTGGACGGGCGCGGAGTCCGTGCCGGGGTTCAAGAAAAGCACGTCCACGCCGTGGGCGCCGAGGAGGTGGAGGACGTCCTCGGCGCAGGTGCGGACGTCGGCCGTCGACACGCGGACGTCGGCCGTCGACACGCGGACGTCGGCCGTCGACACGCGGACGTCGGCCGTGTTCATCGCCCGGGGCCGGGGAGCCCGAAGAGCTCCTCTGCGTTGGTCTGGTAGAACGCCTTCATCTCCGCGGGGCTGAGAGTCATGGCGTCTTGATCCCGGACCTCCGCCGGCACGCACTCGTAGGGGTAGTCCATGGCGTAGAGGACGTGCTCTGCGCCGAGCACCTGGCGGCAGAACTGGATGGCCGGCTCCCACGCCATGCCGCTCGTCGTGCACCAGACGTTCTCCCTCATGTAGTCGCTGACCTTGCGCTGGAGCGGCTTGATCGACTCGTAGCGCCCTGCGCGCACGGCGGCGGCGTGCATGTAGTCGAGCCGGTAGAGCCAGAACGGCAGCGCCTCGCCGAGGTGGCCCACCACGAACTTCAGGCGGGGGAAGCGGTCGAAGGCGCCCGACCTGATGATGCGCAGCAGGTGCATCCCCGTCTCGACGGCGAAGCCGTAGATGGCGCCCTCGAGGCCGGCCTCGAGGAGCGGGCCGATCATGGAGGGCGGCGGGGTGGTCGGGTGGAGGTAGATCGGGGTGTCGAGCGCCTCGGCCGCCTCGAGGATCGGCCAGAACTTGGGGTCCGAGAAGTACTCGCCATTCGTGTGCGAGTTGAGGATCGCCCCGCAGAAGCCGAGCTGGTCGTGGCCCCGGCGGACCTCCTCGGCCGCCGCGCGGGGGTCCTGGGGGGCGACGGCGGTGAGGCCGCTGAACCGGTCGGGGTGGGCGCGGCACGCGTCGGCGAGCTGGTCGTTGGCGAGGGTGGCGACCGAGGTGGCGGTCGCCGCGTCCGCGAAGATCTGGGTGCCGGGCGCCGTGAGGGAGATGATCTGGCGGTCGATCCCGGTCGCGTCCATGTCGGCCAGCCGCAGCGGGCCCAGGTCCTGGAGCCGCTCGAAGATGAACTTCGGTCGCTCGGCCGAGCTCCGAAGGTAGAAGCCCATCTGGCTCCGGAAGCCGGGGTCGAGGTCGCCCCCCGCGCTCAGCAGCTCCTGCCACATGCCGACGAGCTCCGGCGGGCAGAAGGCCTCCTCGGTGGCGATCCGCAGGTAGCCGAGGCCAGGGTCCTCTTCGCCCCGGACGATGGTCGCCTCCTGCGCGGTCGTCTCCTGCTGGGTGGTCGTCTCCTGCTGGGTGGTCATGTTCTCCCCTCCGACGCTCTCTGCTCCGATGGTCGTTCGAGTGGGCACACGGGCGAGCCCGCTGCTCACTCGCTCATCCTGGCATCTCCACCTCGACCCCGGGGCCAAGGGCGGGATCCGCCGTGCGCCGGTCGCCTCTGCTCGCGAGGCGGGCACCTGGCCGCTGGCGACGAGATCCACCTTCTCCCGCCTCTGCGGGATCCTCGAAACTGGACGCGACCAGTTCCCCGCGCGTCCCCAAGAGCTCACCCTGGGAGAGCGGGTGCACGGTGAGCCGCGACTGCCGGCCAGTGAGCGCCTGGACCACCTGGGGGGTGGTCCCTTGGGACTGGCAAGCGACAGTCGGTGAGCGTGCTCGTGCGTGAGGCGATCGGCGAGCGGTTCCCCGGCGACGCGGACGAACGCCGGGCGTCGCTCCAGGCGGTGCTGGACGCGCGTCCGATGGACGTGCCCGGCTCCGGGGAGCTCCACGAGGAGCTGGAGGCCATCCGGAGCCGTCGGGGGTGATCCTCCTCGACACGACGGTCCTCGTCTACGCCGTCGGTCCCGAGCATCCGCTCCGTTCTCCCTGTCGTGCACTCGGAGAGCTGGTTCGTGAGGGCACGGTACGGGCGACCGCGACCGCCGAGGTCGTCCAGGAGCTCGCTCAGGTCCGGTGCCGACGCCGGCAAGCGACAGAGGCCGCCTCTCGAGCGAGGGAGTACGTGGCCGGGCTCTCGCCGCTCGTCCACCCCGAGCAGGAGGATCTCTTCGGCGGTCTCGACCTGTTCGCAAGTTCCGACGGTCTGGGAGCGTTCGACGCCGTCCTCGCTGCGACGGCTCTGCGGAGAGGATGGGCGCTCGCCTCAGCAGACCGCTCGTTCAGCCACGTGCACGGCCTCTTCCATCTGGACCCGTCGACAGCCACGTTCCTCGACCGAGTGCGGCGGGTCGGATAGACGGCTCCGCCGCCCCCCATCGTCACCTGGTACGTCCCACCCACGCGGGCCGCGGGTCCGTCACGCTGCCGGCCAGGTCCGCTGCCTCGTGCCAGGACCCTCCCGTCATCCGACGCGCCGGCTCCGGTGCGCCGAGGCTGTCGCACATCCTTCACGAGCAGCTCGAAGCCAGCGCCGTCTGCGGGCTCTGGACGTGCGCAAGATGGGAACTGACCTCCTTCGTGCGACGGCCCGCTTCGCTGGACGAACGGATCCCTGCCGGCAAAGCTCGCCCCATTGCGGCGGCGGCGCCGATCGTCAGCGCCGTGCACGGTCGACGGGCTCCGGTGACGACGGAGCGCTCCGGGTCAAGGAGCGGCCGGACCCGGTGCCCGGGCGATGGCGGCTGTCACCGGGGGCGCGCAGGCGACCATGGCCGCCGTCGACGAGAGCCACCTGCTCTTGGTCCCCGACCCGGTGGACTGGCCGGCGGCGGGCGGGTTCCCCGAGGCGTGCTCGACCGCGTACGACGCGCTGTTCACGCGTTGCGGGCTCGCGCCGGGCGACCGGCTCGGGTGGCGGTAGGGATTGGCCTTGGTCGGATGAGTCCGAGCACGGCCAGCCCCCCGCACAGATCCCAGCGTGCGGAACTACCGCACTGGGCTCCTGCCTTGGGTGCGAACGTCGAAGCGCACGCCGGGGTAGGGATGCAGGATGCGGACAGGCGGTAGCCATCGGGCCGCCAGGCGGATCGTCGCCTCCCAATCGAGGCGCTGGCGCTGGCTACGGCGCCGGAGCGCCTTGAACCAGTGCCCGGTGGCCTGGTCCCGGAAGGCTCTGAGCGCCCCGCTGTTGCCTGGCACGGTGTAATAGCCGAGCTGGCCTCGCACCACGCTTGCCAGCCATTGGCGCAGGACAACGACGCATC
>JAKATH010000050.1 GCA_021828055.1 Actinomycetes bacterium | reverse complement strand
TCCCCTGGGAGGGGGCCGGCGACTACTACCGGGACTCCACTCGCCACGGCGGCATCCTCTCGGAGTTCACCGCCAACTGGTACGGCCGGCAGGTGAAGTCCGTGCAGCACGGTCTCGGCTCGGCCGCTGCCAACCCGAACAGCCACCTGCCGGTCACCGGCGACGTGCGGCTCCCGGCAGAAGAGCTCGAGGCCAACCGGGTGGACCTCGGCGCAGAGCTGCGCGCCCGCCCCCTCGACGGACCGTGGTACAGGGAGCGATCGGCCGACTGGTCGAAGGTGACCACCCCGTTCCTCTCGGCCGCCAACTGGGGCGGCCAGGGGCTCCACCCCCGGGGGAACTTCGAGGCGTTCACCCAGGCGGCCGCCACCGACAAGTGGCTCGAGGTCCACGGCCTCGAGCACTGGACCCACTTCTACACCGACTACGGGGTGGGGCTGCAACGCCAGTTCTTCGACCACTTCCTGCACGGCGCCGACAACGGGTGGGAGAGCGGTCCCCGGGTGCGGCTCAACGTTCGGCACCCCGGCGAGCGCTTCGTGCCCCGCGACGAGGACGAGTGGCCCCTGGCGCGCACCCGGTGGACGACCGTATACCTCGACGCGGCGACGAGGACCCTCTCCGACGCCCTCCCCGGAGCTGCGAGCGTCACCTACGAGGCCCTGGGGGACGGGGTGGACTTCGCGCTCCCCCCGGCGTCGGACGAGACCGAGCTCACCGGGCCGATGGCCGCCACCTTGTGGGTGTCGTCGTCGACCACCGACGCCGACCTGTTCGTGGTCGTGCGGGTCTTCGACCCAGAGGGCCGAGAGGTCACCTTCCAGGGGGCGCTCGACCCCAACACCCCGATCGCCCAGGGGTGGCTCCGGGCCTCCCATCGGCACCTCGACCCCGAGAAGTCCCTCTTCTACCGCCCGTACCACACCCACGACCGCTCCGAGCCGTTGGCGGCGGGCGAGGTCGTCCGCCTGGACGTCGAGATCTGGCCGACCTGCATCGTGGTCCCCCCCGGCCACCGGGTCGTCTTCACGGTCCGGGGCAAGGACTACGAGTACGACGGGCCGCTCTCGGACTTCGCCGAGACCTTCTACTACGCCAACCGGGGGGTGGGGCCATTCACCCACGACGACCCCCTCGACCGGCCCCGAGACGTCTTCGGCGGGGAGGTCACCCTCTACACCGGCGGCGAGCACCCCTCGTCGCTGCTTCTCCCGATCGTCCCGCCGAAGGGGTGAGCGGCCGGAGACCGGCCGGCACGTACGAAACCGCGGCAGTGGCACGTTGCGATACCATGACAACCCCTCTCCACACGAGCAACCGGCACTGACCTCACAGCCGGTACCGTCGCACCGACCGCCGGCAAGAAGGCCGCGGGACCACGAGGAGGACGGTGAACGCGAATGGCCCGCTGCATCCTGTTCATCGAGGACGACGACCACATGCGTGCGGTCCTGTCCCTCTCGCTCCGCCAGGACGGCTACGACGTCGTCGAGGCCCGCAGCGGCGAGGAGGGGCTGCGCACCCTCGAGCAGCGGGCCCCCGACATGGTGCTCGTCGACCTCCGCCTCCCCGGCATGAACGGGTTCGAGGTGACGCGAACGATCAGGCGGAGCTCCAACGTGCCCATCGCCATGGTCACGGCGAGCGGCGACACCCACGACGTGGTCGCGGGTCTCGAAGCAGGGGCAGACGACTACGTGGTCAAGCCGGTGGTCGCCAAGGAGCTGTCCGCCCGCATCCGGGCGCTGCTCCGCCGCGCCTCGGTCAGCGGTCCGGGCTCGACGGTGCAGCGAGTCGGCGACGTCGAGCTGCGGAGACAAGAAGGGACGGTGGTGCGTGACGGGGACGAGATCCCGCTCACCCTCACCCAGTTCCGCGTCCTCTGCGAGCTCGCGGACACGCCAGGGTGGGTCGTGTCACGCTCCCAGCTCCTCGAGCGCGTGTGGGGCTACGACTTCTTCGGCGACGACCGCCTCGTCGACTACCACATCAGCGGGCTCCGCTCGAAGCTCGAACGCGACCCCTCCAATCCCCAGCTGATCTTGACGGTGCGGGGCCTCGGCTACAAGCTCGTCCCGTGACCAGCGGGCCGCGGGCCGCTCTGCCGAGCACGCCGGGGCGCGTGCACCACCGGCGCTTCGGCCTTCAGGCCCGTGTGATCATCGCCTTCGGGGTGGGCGCGGCGCTCGTGTCCGCGGCGCTCGCGCTGAGCACCTTCTACTTCGTGCGACGGGACCTCGTCTCCCAGCGCACGACCAGCACGCTGCGCCAGACGCTGGCCAACGCCCGCCTCGTGCGGGTGGAGCTCGGCGCGCCGTCCGCCAGGATCGGCGACGCGCTGGCGAGCGTCGCCACCGCGAACGGGGTGCGCTCGTTCATCTACAGCCACGGGCTGTGGTACTCGAGCTCGGCGTCGGTGAGCGGCACGGCGATCCCGGCTTCGCTCACCCAGCTGGTGCACCGGGGCGACGTCGCCTACGAGCTGGTCGACATCGGCGCCGTGCCGACCCTCGTCGTGGGCGTCCCCATCCCCGCGATCGGCATCTCCTACTTCGAGGAGAGCCCGTTCGCAGACCTCTCCTCGACGTTGCGGGTCCTGGCGACCGTGCTCACGACCGTGGCCGTCGCCACGACCGCGGGAGGTGCGCTCGTGGGATGGTGGGCGAGCCGACGGTTGGTCCGGCCCCTCACCGACGTGGTGCACGTCGCGTCCGACATCGCGGGGGGGACGCTCGACCGGCGGCTGCCGGACGATCCCGATCTGCAGCCCCTCGTGCGCGCGTTCAACGACATGGTGACCGCTCTCCAGCGCCGCATCGAGCGGGACGCCCGCTTCGCGTCCGACGTGACCCACGAGCTCCGCTCTCCGCTCACGACGATCGGCGCGTCCATCGAGCTCCTCGGCCAGTACCGCTCGTCGCTGCCGTCGGAGGGCACGACCGCGCTCGACATGCTGCACCTGGAGGTCGGGCGGTTCACCGACATGGTCCAGGAGCTGCTCGAGATCGCGACCATGGACGCGGGCGCGGCGGACCTCCAATTCAGCGACGTGAGGCTCGTCGACCTCGTGCGCATCACGGTCGCCGGCTACGACCCGTCCATCCCGGTGAAGGTCGAGCCCGAGGCGGAGGCGTCCTGCGTGCGCGGGGACAAGCGCAGGCTCCAGCAGGCGCTCCTGAACCTGCTCGACAACGCCGAGACCCACGGGGGTGGAGCCGTCGCGGTCTCCGTCTCGAGGCGCGGCGACCGGGCGGTCGTCGCGGTCGACGACGCCGGGCCGGGCGTCGCGCCCGCAGAGCGCACCCTCGTGTTCGAGCGCTTCTACCGAGGGGCTGCGTCCGGGCGGCGCGGCGACACCGAGGGGTCCGGGCTCGGGCTGGCGCTCGTCGCAGAGCACGTGCGCGCGCACGGCGGAGAGGTGTGGGTCGCCGACAGCCCGGAAGGTGGCGCCAGGCTCGCCATCGCGCTGCCCGAGGAGGCATTGTGAGGCGCGCCCGCCGCACGGCACGGGCGGCTCGCCGAGCGGGGGTCCTGCGCGTGGCCGGCGCCCTCGCCGCGACGCTGGTCGCGGCCGCGCTCCTCGCAGGGTGCGGGGTGGGCGTCGACGCCGCGCCGCACGTCGTCAACAGCAAGGACGTGCCCTTCACACTGCTGAGCCAGGCGCCGCCCACGACCGGGGTCCCCTCCACAGGCCATTTCGTGACGCTCTTCCTCGCGGGTGCCTCGCGCCTGGTCGCGACGAACCGGAAGCTGGCGACCCCGGTGAGCATCGGCAAGGTCCTCCGGGCGCTCGGCGACGGGCCTACCTCGGCGCAGGCAGCGGCCGGGCTCCAGAGCCCCCTTTCGATCGCAGCACCGCTCTCGGTGTACCGCGCGTCGGGGAGGCGAGTGACCGTCGACATGTCCGCGAGCTTCACGAGGCTGACCGAGCAGGACCAGGTCGTCGCGATGGCACAGCTCGTCTACACGCTCGCGCTGTTCCCCGAGATCAGGTCGGTCTTCGTCCGCATCGACGGCCGCCCGGCGAGGGTCCCCACCGACAAGGGCACCTTGAGCGCCGGGCCGCTCCATCGCCGCGACTACGTCGCGCTCGCCCCGCTCTGACGGGCCTACGGTCGCTCCGCGCGACGCGCGTCCAGGGGACTGGCGCGGCAGCGCCGCCCGTGCTGTGCTGGGGACACAAGTGCGCTGCGGGCCCCCTGGTCCTCCAGGGGGCCGCCACCTCGGAGCGTGCGTGGCGCGCCGCCTCGCCACGTGGGAGTCGCGGCCCGTCGGCGGCCCGTCGGCGGCCTCGTCTACGGCGCCGGCCTCGTCTACGACGGGGGCCCGAAGAGCCTGTCGCCGGCGTCCCCGAGCCCAGGGACGATGAACCCGTTGCCGTTCAGCTCGGGGTCGACCACCGCGCAGGCGACCGGCAGCTCCGGATGGGACTGCCGGAACCGCTCGATGCCCGGCATCGACGCGATGAGGCACAGCGCCTGGACCTCGGAGGCGCCGCGGGACACGACGAGGTCGCAGACCTGGGCGAGCGAGCCACCCGTCGCGAGCATCGGGTCGCACACCACCACGCGCCGCCCCGTCAGGTCGCGCGGCAGCCGGTCGAGGTAGACCTCCGAGCGCAGCGTGACCTCGTCCCTTCGCAGGCCGACGTGCGCGACCTCCGTGTAGGGCAGCAGCTCCTGGATGGCCGGCACCATCCCGAGCCCCGCGCGCAGGATCGGGACGAGGAGGACGGTCTCTGCGACCTTCGTGCACGTCGCGACGCCGACCGGCGTGCGGACCGACACCTGCTCGGTGGCGAGGTCTTGGAGCGCCTCGTAGGCGACGAACGTCGAGATCTCGTGGACGAGCTGGCGGAACGTCGCGCTCTCGGTCGTCTCGTCGCGCAACGCGACGAGGCGGTGCCGGACCAACGGGTGCTCGACGACGAGCACGCCCCCGGTCATCGCACCGACGCCGTTGGCCGCCGCGCCGGGCCGCCCGCCACGGCCGCGGCCTCGACGAGCTCGGCGAGCATCCGGCGCAGCTCGAGGGTCGTGCGGTCCGCGCGGGTGTGGACCTCGGCCGCCGGGTCGAGCGGCAGGGACAGGACGTCGTAGGCCTCCTGGACCGCCAGGTCCTCTTCGACCACCTTCAGCTCGAAGTCGACGGCGTTGCGCATCCGCTCGGGGTCGTGGCCGACGTCGTCGCGCCACAGCGTCGAGTAGATCCGCGTGCGGTCCTCGGTCTCGGGCTGCAGGAAGAAGCCGATGACGTTGGTCCCCCCCGCGTAGAGGAAGTCGAGGCGCAGCACGAGATGGAAGGGCGCGTGCACGCGGTAGGTGACCCGCCGGCGCTGCACGAGCGGGCGGACGCCGTCGGCGACTCCGGGGTCCTCGCGGTGCAAGAACGGGTGCTCGCTCACCGAGGTGAACGTCCATCGGCCGAAGGGACCCGACGCGGCGCGCTCGACGGTCATGGGCGCCACCACCGGCTCCTCGGCGCCGAAGGTCGCCGCGTGCACGAACGGGAAGTGGGCCATGTCCAAGAAGTTGTCGGCGAGCAGCCCGGCCGACGCCCTCGCCCGCAGCACCGGGAGGTCCCCCGCCATGAACGCGGGGTCGTGGGCCTCCTCCACATCGGGCAGCGCCGCGAGCGGCGCCAGCTCCTCGGTGCCCGGCTGCCCGGGCTCGGGGGCCAGGGGCCGCAGGAAGACCATCCCGTGGCGCTCGGCGACGCCGGCCGCGGCCCTGAGGTGCGCCTTCGGGGGGATGTGGGCCGACCCGGGCCCGAGCGCGGGGATCTCGACGCAGCGGCCCTCGGCCGCGAAGCACCAGCCGTGGTAGGCGCACCGCAGCACCCGCCGGGGACCGCCGCTCACGACGGCCGCAGCGACGCCGTCTGCGCCGTCGACCGACCCGAGGGAGAGCGGGGCCATGCGATGCGGGCAGCGGTCGGGGAAGGCGGCCAGCCCGCCATCCTCTGCGAACCGGGCGAGCACCCAGGGCTCCCCGAGCAGGACCACCCGGACCGGCCGGTCGCCGACGTCCGCCGAGCGTGCCACGGGGTGCCAGCAGTAGCGCAGCGCAGGATGGGTGTTCGGGAGCTCGAGCGGAGCCATGGCTCCGGTGAGCGTAGGTGACCGGAGCGTGGGCCTGCTCGACCGCCTCGGGCCCGGCCGGGGCTCCCGACCGGCGGTCGGCTGCTCCGCGGCTCGGCGGCTCGGCAGCCCTCGGCAACCGCAGCAGCCGGCCTCTTGGCGCCCTGGCGCGGTCGCGTAGCGTGTCGCCGTGCGCACGCCGGCTGGTCCGACGACGAGAGCCCTCGACGCCCTCGTCGCGGCGGCGGCGCCCCTCAGCTTCTGGCTGGACGACCCTGGCGCGCCGAAGGCGGAGCTGCCCCTCTCCGCGCCGGTCCGGGCGGACCTCGCCATCGTCGGCGGCGGGTTCACCGGGCTGTGGACGGCCCTCCTCGCCAAGCAGGAGGACCCCGGCCTGGACGTGGTGCTGCTCGAGTCGGAGCGGGTGGGGTGGGCTGCGACGGGCCGCAACGGCGGCTTCTGCGAGGCGAGCCTGACCCACGGCGAGGCCAACGGGCGCGCCCGGTTCCCGGACAGCTTCGACGAGCTCCAGCGGCTCGGCGCCGGCAACCTGGAGGCGATCGAGCAGTACGTGAAGGAGCACCGGGTCGATTGCGGCTGGGAGCGCACCGGGCAGCTGACCGTGGCGACGGAGCCGTGGCAGGCAGCCGAGCTCCGCGGCGAGGGAGCGCCGCGACGGGGCTGGCTCGACCGGGACGCCCTCCTCGCCGAGGTCGCCTCGCCCACGTACCTGGGAGGCGTGTGGGACCTCACGGGCTGCGCGATGGTGAACCCCGCCCGCCTCGCGTGGGGCATCCGGCAGAGCTGTCTCGAGGCGGGCGTGCGGATCTTCGAGCACACCCCCGTCGTCGGGATGACCCCTGCCCGGGCCGGGGGCGGTCCTGGGCGCAGCGGGACGCTCGGGCGGGGCCTCGAGCTGCGGACGCCGGCGGGGCGCGTCGACGCGGACCGGGTGGCGCTCGCCACCAACGCGTTCGACCCGTTGCTGCGGCGCGTGCGCGTGCGCATCGTCCCGGTCTACGACCACGTCCTCGTGACCGAGCCGCTCACCGACGAGCAGCTCGCGCCGATCGGTTGGCGCCACCGGCAGGGTGTCGCGGACGCGGGCAACCGGTTCCACTACTACCGGCTCACCGAGGACAACCGGATCCTGTGGGGAGGGTGGGACGCCGTCTACCACTTCGGCCGCAAGGTGAAGCCCGCGTACGACCAGCGCCTCGCGACGTTCCGCACGCTGGCGCGCCACCTCTACGACACCTTCCCCCACTTGGCCGGCGTGGGCTTCACCCACCGCTGGGGCGGAGCGATCGACACCTGCGGCAGGTTCTGCGCGTTCTTCGGGACCGCGTCGGGTGGCCGGATCGCCTACGCGGCGGGCTACACGGGTCTCGGCGTCGGCGCGAGCCGCTTCGGCGCCCAGGTCATGCTCGACCTCCTCTCGGGCCGACGGACGGAGCGGACCGAGCTCGACCTCGTGCGCACGAAGCCGACGCCGTTCCCGCCCGAGCCCTTCACGTGGCTCACCGTCCAAGCCACGCGCCTCTCGCTCGCGCACGCCGACCGGCACGGCGGCCGGCGCAACGCGTGGCTGCGCCTGCTCGACCGCGTCGGGCTCGGCTACGACTCCTGAGCGGCGGCGGGGGGCTCGGGGACCCAGACGGCGGGAGGCTCGGGGGCCTGGGTCGCGGTGGAGAGCTGTCCGGTCGGCGCGGCGGGAGGCTGTCCGGTCGGCGCGGCGGGAGGCTCGGGGAAGGCCGCGGCAGAGGGCTCGGATGCCGGGAACCGCGCGTCCACGACGACCGGCCGGCGCCGCACGGCCCAACCCATGAACACCGCGCCGCAGCACGCCAGGACCACGCCCGGCCCGATCGCGAAGGTGACCTCCTCCCACAGGAAACGGGTCGGAGCCGTCGGCGCGATGAACCGGGCGCCGAAGACGACCGGCCACACGTACTGGCCGACGACGAACCACACGCCGCAGGCGGAGACCACGAAACCGAGCGCCCAGAGCCCGGCGCGGCGCGCGAAGGAGGTGCGGGTCGCCGCCCCCACCACCCACAGCGAGGCGACGAGCGCCAGCGCTCCCGGACCGAGCCCCAGGCACGCGCTCGTCACCGACCACTGCCACGCGACGGACCGGTCCGCGACGAAGCCGAAGTCGGGACCCGCGAAGGGGGCGGCTGCGCCCCACGCGGCAGCGGCGACCGCGACGGTCCCGAAGAAGAGCACGCCGAGCGGGGCCGCGGGCCCTGTCGCCGTCACGCTCTGCGCCGGGGCGTGAAGCGTCACGGACGCAGCTTCGCCCAGACCATGTGTCGTCCTGTGCCGCGTCGCCACTGACATCGCAGCCCTCCTCGTACGGGGCAAGCGCGCTCCCAGCGCAATGCCGGTCCGCGCGCGCTACCCGCGTCGTGACGGGCGCAAACCCTGGGAGGCGGGCTGCGAGGGCTGGTGCGCGCCGCACCGGCGGGTTTCCCCGCCGGTGCGGCAGCGCTCGAGCGGCCGGGGGGGCGGCACGCCCGCCCTCCCGGCCCCGCGTCAGATCAAGCAGAGAGCATGTTCACGCTGGTCCCCCAGTTCGCTGTGGAGTCCCTCGTGCCGCCACAGGTGAATGTCGCCGCGAACTGCCTCGCAGAGCAGGTCTGGTTGATCTTCTCCGTGGCGAAGAAGAACGTTGTCCCTGTGGCGAGCGCCGTCGAATAGTCCCCCCATCGGGGCCTCCCGGAGATGGCTGTGTACTCGGTGAAGCCGTCCTGGGGCCCGACGCCGGCGCTGGCCATGTCGATCCCGGAGGGACCGCTTGTCCCGATGAGGGAGTAGGCCGTGCTCGGGTAGTAGGTCGAGCCGCTGAGGCTGAACGTCATGAGCCCTTTCCCTGTGTTCGTGAAGGTGATCCCCGGGAACTGGATGTCCGCCTGCTTCGCCGCCAGATAGCCCGACTGCACTGTGCTCGCGCTGAGCGACGTCCCGGAGCCCGATGGCGTCACGGCCACCCAGAACACGCCAGCCTGGGTCGAGTTTGTTGTCGTGAACTCCGTGTTGATGCCCCCCCACAGCGCGCGGGTCGCCGGGTCGTACGCGGCGGTCGTCACCCGGTCTGTGTTGGTCGCGATCGGGCCTTCGGGGAGCGGGCGGGCATGCGGGAACGGCACTGTCGCTGTTGTCACCCCTGCGTTCCTGGCACGTGCGTTCTGGATCTGTTCGTAGTATGTGCCGAGCGGGGTCGGGCCCGCCATCTGGCTCGCGAACGGCGGCTCGGTGTACGGCTTCGTTGTGACGATCGTCATGGAGCCGGTGATGGGTGTGCTTCCACCCGTCACCGCGCCGGTGTGGGTGAACTGCCACACCGCGATCTGGTGGCCGCCCGATGTGGTGAATGTCACGTTGCTCAGCGAGTAGAAGGTGCCTGTTGTCGCCGTGAGGTACGCGCCGTCGGAGCTCGCGGGCACGATCGAGTAGTACGGGCAGTGCAGCGCTGAGTCTGTTGTGCCTTTCGGGTTGAACGGGCACGTCGCCGTCGTCGGCCGCGGCACCGTGTCACCGGGGTGCCCCCAGTAGATCGGGGACAACTTGCCCTTGAGAAGGTCCGCCTTGCTCAATACGTACTCGGTCGCGACGCCCCCGGGGCCTGTCGCCTTGTACAGGCTGTACTCGTTGACCGAGATGAACACCGCGTTGCCGTCGACGCCGAGCAGCGGTTGGTCACCGAAGCAGGGGTCTGCCGGGCCGCCTTTGAGCAGTGTTTTGAGCGTGCCGTTGTTGCAGTGGTCCACTGTCTTGGCGTTGAACTGGTCCGGGATGAAGTACACCTTCCATTTGCCGAGGGGCGTTGTGCTCGCGCTCACCGCGACGAACGTACCCGCCCAGCCCAACCTGGATGAGCCGTCGATCTCTGTCAGCCAGAGCTGGCTCGCGAACCAGCGACTGGATGTCGGTGTGTAGTAGCAGCGGGGGTCGCCCTGGACGCTCAGCGTCCTGCCCTTTGTGCCGCCGAAGATCTCGGGGGTGCCGAAGAGCTTCTCGAGCGCCATGCCCTTTGTCCCGCCGAGCGGCGTGAGGTTCGACGCTGTGAACACCTGGGCGACCTCGTTGTTGACCTCCATGACCATCCCGTTCCCCGCGCACAGGCCCTGGTCGGGCGGCTCCACGTCGACCCCCGGGAGGGGCTTCGGTCTCCTCGTCGTTGCTGTGTATGTCGGGTGCAGCGCCCCCTGGTCGTAGGCGTTGATGCCGCCCACCGACACCAACCCCGCGGCCGGCTCGCTCATCGCTGTGCCGGCGACCGTGACGAGTCGGCCCGTCGGGCCGTGGCGCTCGCCGAACATGCCCCGAGGATCGTGGCCGGGCGGCAGCGCGAGGGTTGTCGTCGCCCGGCTGTACGTCCCCGCGTCGGGCTTGTGCGACCTATCCGCGATCGCGCCGGCGGCTGTGAGTGTGTGCGGGCCACTTGTGGTGAACGTGGCCAGCGGGCCCGCGGGGGCTGTGTTCGTCCAGTGCGTGGTCGCGAACGGGGAGGCTTTTGCCCCCGACGGTGTCAGGGTGAAGGTCTGCGCGGTCGACGCTGTCGCTCCCGCGGTGGCCACCGCCATCGGGAACCCCAGGAGTCCCACGGCGACGGCGCTCATGCCGACGACGAGCCGGCCAAAGGTGAGTCTCATCCCTGTCCTTTCTCTGCCAGTACCGGGTTGCCTCTGCCAGTGACAGGGTGCCGTTCCTCGGTCTCCCGCCACGCTGCCCTCTCGGACGATCCACATGCTGCGCTCCCCAGGACGATCCAGCAGATCCGACGGAGGCCGGTCCCGCGGGAGCGTGAGCCCCGCGCAGGACCGTAGACGCCGTCGCGGGCTGCCGCAAGGGGGATGCGCGAGCGCTTCGCTCTGCAACGAGCACTGCAGCCGCCGGCTGCAGCTCTCAGAGCGGCCCCGCCGGATGCCGGCGCCGGGCGCCGGCGCGCGCGCCGGGGGCGTACCGGCGGTCGCGTCAGGCGTCGCTCGCCGCCGCCGCGTGCGCGTCCACGTCTGCCGCCGCGTGCGCGTCCACGTCTGCGGTGCGCACCGCGCCGTCGCCGGCAGCGACCCTCGCGTCGAGGGCGCCCCGCGGCATCCCCGCGCGCGCGGCACGGGAGGGCGCGGCCTCGTCGCCGTGGTGGTACTTCCCGCCGCGCAGCCACGACGCCCCGGCCGCGACAAGGCACGCGACGAGCGCGAACGTGAACGCCTCGGCGAGCCCGTGGTGGAACGGGCCGGAGATGAGCTTCGGGAAGAAGCTCCGCCCCGTCAGGTAGCGGACCTTCGCCGCCGGTACGCGTGCGATCGCGGGCCCGAGGAGCGTGCGGATCGGGTTGTACCCCAAGAACGCCGCGAACAGGCTCGCGACCGGGGGCAGGGCAGCCGCTCTGGCCGCGTCCACCCTGGGCACGCCCTGGGCGGCGAGCCCAGACTGGAGGCTGTGGGGCAGCGTGCTCGCAAGGCCGAGGATGATGAGCGTGAAGAACACCCCGATGGAGAGCACCATCGAGGAGTTCTGGAAGGTCGTGAGCATCCCCGCACCCACCCCCCGGCGGTCCGGCGGGAGGCTGTTCATGACGCCGGCAAGGTTGGGCGAGGAGAAGACGCCCATGCCCAGCCCCATGAGGAGGAGGAGCAGGCCGAACGCCAGGTACGAGAAGTCGACGGGCAGCAGCTCGAGCAGGCCGAAGCTCAGCGCGCACACCACCATCCCGCCCGACGCGAACGGACGCGCGCCGAAGCGGTCCGAGAGGAAGCCTGCCGCAGGCCCTGCGATGAGGAACCCCGCCGTCAGGGGGAGCATGTAGATCCCTGCCCACAGCGGCGTGTTGGCGAAGCTGAAGCCGTGCTGGGGCAGCCACACCCCTTGCAGCCAGATGATGAGGATGAACATGAGGCCGCCGCGGCCGATCGCGGCGAGCAGGGTCGCCAGGTTCCCGTACGCGAAGGCCCGGATGCGGAACAGCGAGAGGTTGAACATGGGGCTCGCGACCCTGCGCTCGATGAGCACGAACGCGGCGAGCAGCGCCACGCCGCCGGCGAGGGCCGCGTCCACTCTCGGGTTCGCCCAGCCCATCGTGCTGTGGCCGTAGGGGATGATCCCGTAGGTGATGCCGACGAGCACGAGCACCAGCCCCGCCGCGAACGTGAGGTTGCCCCACCAGTCGATCTTCGCCGCGTGGCGGGTCCCGACCTCGCGGAGCTTCAGCCGAGCCCAGATCGTGCCGAGCACGCCGACCGGGACGGAGACCAAGAAGACGAGGTGCCATTCGACCGGCGCGAGCAGCCCGCCGAGCACCAGGCCGATGAACGAGCCGGCGATCGCCGCCACGCTGTTGATCCCGAGGGCGAGGCCGCGCTGCTCGGGAGGGAAGGCGTCGGTGAGGATCGGTGCCGCGTTGGCGAACACCATCGCGCCCCCCACGCCCTGGCCGACGCGCATGATGATCAGCCACAGCGCTCCCGACGAGCCGTGGAGCCAGCTCACCGACAGCAGGACGGAGAACGCCGAGAAGACCGCGAAGCCGAGCGTGTACATCTTGACCCGCCCGTACATGTCGCCGATCCGCCCGAAGCTCACCAGCAGGACGGCGGTGCAGACCATGAAGCCCATGAGCATCCAAAGGAGGTAGCTCGTGTTGCCCGGGGTGAGCGGTGTGAGCTTGATCCCCCGGAAGATGTCGGGCAGCGCGATGAGGATGATCGACGAGTTGATGGTGGCCATCAGCATGCCGAGCGTGGTGTTCGACAGCGCGATCCACTTGTAGCGATCGTGGGCGACGGACTTCGGACGCGCCTCGTCGATCTGCGAGACCATGATGCACCGACGGTACCAGCCGGTCCTCCGAGCCCGGACGCCGCGACTCAGGGCCCCGACGCCACGTACGCAGAACCCGCCGCAGAAGAGGACACCGCGCCTCAGGGCACGAGGATGCTGCTCAGCCGCCTCCCGGTGACCACGAGGCCCGACACGCCGAGCGCCGCCAGGTACGCGGCGTGGCCCGCCGTCGACCAGCCGAAGTCGCCGAGGTCGGTGGCGCGCAGGAGGGCCACGCCCTGGTAGAGGGGGGTGGCGCGCACGACCGCCTGGAGCCAGCCGGGATAGACCGACAGCGGGTAGAAGGTCGCCGAGAAGAGGAACATCGGCAGGACGACGAGCAGCACGACGTCGAAGTCCTGGAAGCTCCGCATGTACGTCGTCGCCGCCATCCCGCAGGCTGCGAAGGCGAAGGCGACGACGAGCGCCTCTGGGTAGCAGAGCAGTGCCCAGCCGGAGGCGACGTCGCCGAGCGCAGCCATCACGCACAGGAACGAGGCCGCGTACAGCCCGGCGCGCATGAGGCACCACACCAGCTCTCCGGTGGCGACGTCGGGCACGGAGAGCGGGGTCGCAAGGACCGACTCGTAGGTGTGCGCGTACCTGAGCTTATGGAACAGGTTGAACACGGAGTCGAAGATCGCGCCGTTCATGGCGGAGGAGGCGAGGAGCCCCGGCGCGACGAAGACCGGGTAGGCGACGAGCCGGCCCGCGACGTGGAGCGGGCCGACGAGGACGCTCATCCCGATCCCGATGGACAGCAGGTAGAAGAACGGCTCGAAGAACCCCGACACGAGGAAGATCCAGCCGCGCCGGTAGACGTAGACGTTCCGCTCGACCATGCGCACCGCACGCCTCGTCCCGAAGAGGGCGGCCGGCGTGACGCGCAGGAGCGCGCCGCGCGACGGCGGCGGGGTCGCCGGGGGGCCCGTCAGGGTTGCGCTCACACGACCAGACGCCTTCGGTAGGTGGCCGACGCGGCGGCGTAGCCGGCGGCGGCCAGCGCGACCAGGTACGCGGCGTGCCCGATCGAGTCGGCCAGGGACGCGTCGCCGAGCACGAGCGACCGGCACAGCGCGACCCCGTGGTAGAGGGGGGTCACCTGGGCGAGAGGCTGCAGCCAACCCGGCAGCCGCGTGATCGGGAAGAAGACGCCGGAGAAGAGGAACAGGGGCACCACCCCGAAGCGGTAGATCACCGAGAAGGCAGCGTCCTTCTCCTGGGTGGCCGAGAACGCGGCGATCGGCGCGGCGAACGCGACCCCGGTGAGCACGCCGGCGGGGAGGGCGACGGCCGCCTCCCAGGAGCGGGTGAGACCGAACGCCGCCAGCGTGCCGAGGAAGGCGCACGACACCGTCGCGAGGCGCAGCACGATCCATGCCAGGTGGCCCCGCAGGACGTCGACGACGCGCAGCGGGGTCGCGAGCATCGCCTCGTACGTCTTCAGCCACTTGAGGGCGCCCATCACCGGGTACGTGGACTCGCTCACACCCACCTGCATCGCCGCCGACGCGAGGAGCCCAGGGCCGACGAACGCGAGGTAGCTGACCCCCTGCACCTGGTGGACGTGGTGGTCCACGAGCGTGCCCAGGCCGATCCCCATCGCCGCCAGGTAGAGGACCGGCTCGACGAAGGTCTCCGTCATCGAGCTGCGCCACGTGCGCTTGTACCGGAAGGCCCAGTAGCCGAGGGAGCGCAGCCACAGCGGACGCGCCCCGTCCCTCGCCGCCCGCGTCACCGCGAGCACCTCAGTCGACCAGGCTGCGGCCCGTGAGGCGCAAGAACACGTCCTCGAGGGTCGCGCGACGGACGAGCCCGCTGACCGGCGACCACCCGCGCCGTTCCGCTTCCGCCAGGATCTGCTCGCCGTCGTCGGCGTAGAGGAGCATGCGGTCGGGCAGGACCTCGACGCGACGGGCCAGCTCGCCGAGCGGGAGCGCCGCAGCCTGGTCGTGCGCGGTCGCGAAGCGCAGCTCCACCACCTCACGGGTCACGTAGCGCTCGACGAGCTCGCGGGGGGTGCCGTGCGCGGCGATGCGGCCGTGGTCCATGATCACCAGCCGGTCGCAGAGCTGCTCGGCCTCCTCCATGTAGTGGGTGGTGACGACGAGCGTCACACCGTCCTGCTTCAGCCGGTAGAGCCGGTCCCAGAGCAGATGGCGCGCCTGGGGGTCGAGACCGGTCGTCGGCTCGTCCAGGATCATGAGGTCGGGCTGCGACATGAGCGCGCGGGCGATCGTGAGCCGGCGCTTCATCCCTCCCGAGAGGGGCTCCACGCGGTCGTGCGCCCGCTCCGAGAGCTGCGCGAACTCGAGCAGGTCGGCCGCCCGGCGCCGCGCGTCGGCCCGAGGCACGTCGAAGTAGCGCGCGTACACGACGAGGTTGTCGAGCACCGTCAGCTCGAGGTCGAGCGAGTCCTCCTGTGGCACGAGCCCGAGCCGCGCGCGGATCTTCGTCCCGTCGATCGCCGGGTCCATCCCGAGCACCCGCAGGGTCCCCCCCGAGACCGGGGACATGCACGCGATCATCCGCATCGTGCTGGTCTTGCCGGCGCCGTTGGGGCCGAGGAAGCCGAAGCACTCCCCGCGGGCGATCTCGAAGCTGACGCCGTCCACCGCGGTGAACCGCCCGAAGCGCTTGACGAGCCCCCGCGCGACGACGAGGGCCGGGGCCGGGGCGACGGCGCGTTCCTCGGCGGCCGCGCGGTCGTCGGCGGCGCGGTCGTCGGCGGCCGCCACGTGCGGGGCGTCAGGCGCTCCGGGTGCCGCTCCCCCCGTCACCTCGGCCGCCGGCGCGCGGGTACCGAGGAAGGAGCGCAGGGTGGGTGCCACCCACGAGAAGCTACCGCGCGGGCACGCGGCCCCCGGAGGCCCGCCAGCGGCGCGGCGCCCGATCAGTCCTCGACGGCGAAGGTCCCGGTGATCTCGCCGGACGCGAGGACGTGGTCCCTCACGAGGAACCGGAGCTTCGCGTACGTCGCGTGATCGTCGAGGCCCAGCTCCCTCGCCTCGGCGTCCAGCGCGTACACCGTGAAGACGTAGTGGTGCGGGGGGTCGCCGGGGGGCGGCGCCATCCCGCCGTAGCCGTGCCCGCCCCAGTCGGTGATCCCGTCCTGCCACTGGCCCCGGTCCGTGCCTGCGCCTTCCGGGAGCTCTGCGAGGGTCGGCGGCATGTTGACGCGTACCCAGTGCGAGAAGCCCACGGTCGTCGGGGCGTCCGGGTCGAAGCAGGTGAGCGCGAGGCTCTTGGTGCCCGCGGGAACGGCGCTCCACGAGAGCTGCGGGCTCTTGTTGTCTCCGCCCGCGAGCTCGTGGGCGGCCGAGGGCGGGATCGGCCCGCCATGCTCGAACGTGGTGCTCCGGACGGTGAGCTGTGTGCCTTCCATGCACATGGCCTACCCCGCGGCGGGCGCGCGTGCAATGCGGCCCACACCGCGCGTCGGTGCCGCGGCCGGGCCCGCGCCCGGGATGCGACCTAACATCGGTGGATGGCTGGGCTCCACGGCGCGTCCGGGTTCCCCCGCAACGGCCGCGGCGTGCTCCCCGGACAGCTGATCGAGCGCGCGATCACCGCCGGCTACGTCGACGCGGGACGCTTCAAGGTCCCGCCCGAGAACGTCCAGCCGGCGAGCTTGGACCTCCGGCTGGGCGAGACCGCGTACCGCATCCGCTGCAGCTTCCTCCCCGGGCGCGACCCGGTCGAGGCGAAGCTCGAGGAGTACACGCTCGACGAGATCGACCTCCGCCGCGGCGCGATGCTCGAGGTCGGCCACCCCTACCTCGTCGAGCTGAAGGAGCGGCTCCACCTTCCCGAGGGGCTCCGGGGCAAGGCGAACCCGAAGAGCTCGACCGGCCGCGTCGACGTGTTCACCCGCGTCGTCACCGACCGCAGCGCGCGGTTCGACGAGATCGCCAACGGCTACGACGGCGCGCTCTACCTCGAAGTGGTGCCCCTCTCCTTCGCGATCCGCGTACGCGAGGACCTCACGCTCAACCAGCTGCGCCTCGCGATCGGAAAGCCCACGCTCACCGACACAGAGATCCGGGAGGCCCACGAGCGCCAGCCGCTCCTGTACCGCGCGGATCGTCCGGTCCCCACCGACGAGCTCGTCCTCTCCGACGGCCTCTTCCTGGGCCTCGACCTGCGCGGGGACGGGCACGGGCGCGTCGGGTACTCCGCGCGCGAGCACGCGCCGCTGCTCGACCTCGTGCGCTCGGGGGAGATCGATCCCGAGCCGTTCTGGGACCCGGTGGTGCGCGAGCGAGGGAACCGGCTCGTCCTCTCCCCGAACAAGTTCTACCTGCTCATGTCCGACGACGCCGTCTCGGTACCGCCGGACCTCGCCGCGGAGATGACCGCCTACGACCCGACGAGCGGCGAGCTGCGCACCCACTACGCGGGGTTCTTCGACCCTGGCTTCGGGTTCGACCCGGCCGGCGGGTTCAGGGGGTCACGCGCGGCCCTCGAGGTCCGCGCGCACGACGTGCCGTTCATGATCGAGCACGGCCAGACGGTCTGCAAGCTCACCTTCGAGCGGATGCTCGAGCCGCCCGACGTCCTCTACGGTCCGACGATCGGCTCCTCCTACCAGCGCCAGGCCGAGACGCTCAGCCGCCACTTCCAGCGCGACCGGGGCGCCTGAGGCGCTTCTCGGCCTGTCGAGCCGGAGCTCGAGGCGGACCCGCGCGCCCTCGGGCACGGTTCATCGCACACTTGCGGCTCAGGTATGCCATCTGTGGTACCATATATGGCATGGAGAAGACGACCATTTACCTTCCGCGGGAGCTCAAGGAGTCGCTTCGCCGGGTGGCCGCGGAAGGTGGCACCTCGGAAGCGGAGCTCGTCCGAGAGGCAATCGCCGAGCGCGTCCGGCGTCGACGCCCTCGTCCGCGGGGTGGGCTCTACTCCAGTGGCGACCCGTCGCTGTCGAAGCACGTGGACGCCGCGCTGGACGGTTTCGGGCAGCGATGATCGGTTCGCGGCGCTGAACGTGCTCGTCATCGACACCAGCGGGTTGGTGGCGTTCTTCGACTCGAGCGACGCGTACCACCGGAGCGTCGACGCAGCGGTCACCGCCGACGACGGACCGTTGGTCGTCTCGCCGTACGTCGTGGCGGAGCTCGACTACCTCATCGCGACGCGCAGGGGTGTCGCAGAGGAGCTCTTGGTCCTGTCGGAGCTGGCGAGCGGCGCGTGGGAGCTGCCGGCTCTCGGTCCGAGCGACCTCGCGGAAGCGCGGGACGTCGTCGACCGCTACCGCGACCTCCAGATCGGGGCGACGGACGCCTCGCTCGTGGTGCTCGCCAGGCGGTACGGCACGAACCGACTCCTCACGCTGCACCGCCGGCACCTCTCGGCCGTCCGCACGGCGGAGGGACGGGCGTTCGAGCTCCTCCCGAGCTGATCAGCACGCCGGGCCGGCGCGGAGCCGCGACCGCCCGAACGGACGACCCCGGCCGCCTCGACCCCGACCGCCTCAGCCCCTCGCGCCCGCCACCTGGAGGCGGACCTCCGCCCGGGCGAGCGCCGCCTCGGCCTCGGCGAGCTCCAGGTCCTCGGGCGGCGCGCCCTCGCCTTCCCCCTGCTCGCCGCCGGCGCCGGCCGCCGCGCC
>JAKATH010000049.1 GCA_021828055.1 Actinomycetes bacterium | reverse complement strand
TGGCGAAGGTCTTGTGCAAGTTCATGTGGACGACGTCGAACCCCATGTCGCCCGGCCGCACGACGCCGAGGATCGCGTTCAGGTTGGCGCCGTCGTAGTAGAGAAGCCCTCCCACGTCGTGCACCGCCGAGGCGATCAGCTCGATGTCCTCTTCGAACAGCCCGAGGGTGTTCGGGTTCGTGAGCATCATGCCGGCGACGTCCCGGTCGAGCACCCTGCGCAACGCGGCGGCGTCGACGCAGCCCCGGCCGTCCGACGGCACCGTCGTCACCTCGTAGCCCGCCGAGGTGACGGACGCCGGGTTCGTGCCGTGGGCGCTGTCTGGGATGACCACCCTGTGTCGCTGCTCGCCCCGCGAGTCGTGGTACGCGCGCATCAGCAGCAGCCCGGTCAGCTCCCCGGCGGCGCCGGCCGCGGGCTGGAAGGTCACCGCCGACATCCCGGTCACCTCGCACAGCGCCTCTTCGAGCTCGACCAGAAGTGCGAGCCAGCCCTGGACCATGCCCGCCGGCGCCCCGGGGTGCACGCCGGCCAGGCCCGGCAGCGAGGCCACGGCGTCGCAGACCTTCGGGTTGTACTTCATCGTGCACGACCCGAGCGGGTAGGCGCCGAGGTCGACCGAGTACTGGCGATGCGAGAGCCGAGTGAAGTGGCCGACGAGGTCGCGCTCGGAGACCTCGGCCAGCGGCACCGGCACCTCGCGGCGATGCGCCTCCGGCACGAGCTCCTCCACGTTCCACTCGGGAACCCCGGTCGTCCGGAGCTGCCAGCTGTGCCGGCCGGCCTCGGACAGCTCGAAGATCGTGGGTTCCTCGCCACGGCCCATGAGCGGCGCGCTGAGCGCCCGACCGCCCGGAGCGTGCACCTGCACCGACCCGTCGCGAGCCGAAGGCGGCGCCGTGCGCGAGCCCGCACCGTCCGTCGTCCGCGGCGGCGTCGGCGGGATCTTCGTGGTCACCGGCGGACCGCCTTGTCCAGCGCGAGGACGTAGCCGTCGATCTCGGCCACGGTCCGGCGCTCGGTGACCGCGACGAGAAGCCCGTGCGCCGCAGCGTCGGCGTCGACCGAGCCGTCGCCGTCGTCGCCGACGAGGTCTGCGAGCGCGACGCCGGCGAGGAAGCCCTCGGCCGCCATGCGGTCGACCACCGTGCGGGCGGGGACGGCCGTGCGCAGGGCGAGCTCCCGTACGACCGGCGTCCTGCCGGTGAGCGGCGAGATGCCGGCGATCTCGGAGGCGGCCTCCCGCAGGTACCGCGTCCCGCGTGCACAGCGCGTGGCGACCTCGGCGAGGCCGGCCGTCCCGAGCCAGCCGAGCTGGACGGCGGCGGTCACCGCCATGAGCGTCTGGTTCGTGCAGACGTTGGAGGTCGCCTTCTCGCGGCGGATGTCCTGCTCGCGCGCCCGCAGGGTGGTCACGTAGGCGCGCCGGCCGTCGGCGTCCACGGTCTCGCCGACGAGCCGTCCCGGCAGCCGCCGGACCTGCGCCGCCGCGCAGCAGAACAGACCGAGGTACGGGCCGCCGAAGGAGAGCGGGGTGCCGAAGGCCTGGCCCTCGCCGACCACCACGTCGGCGCCCCACTCCCCCCCCGACCGCAGGATCCCCGCCGCCACCGGGTCGGCGGCGACGACCATCGTCGCGCCGTGGGCGTCGGCGAGCCGGCGGACCGCCGAGAGGTCTTCGAGGCAGCCGAGGTAGTTCGGGTACGCGACGACCACGACGCCGGGCGGCTCTGCCGTGACGCCGGTCGGCTCTGCCGTGACGCCGGTCGCCGAGGAGGCCTCGTCCGGCCAGGTCGTGACGCCGCCTGTCAGCGGGATCTCCACGATCCGGTGGCCCGAGCCGTGCGAGAACGTGCGGACGCAGGACCGCCAGTGGGGGTGCACGCCGGCGGAGACCCACACAGCCTGCCGGCCGCTCGCGGCGGTGCCGAGGTTCACGGCCTCTACGAGCGCGCTCGCGCCGTCGTAGAGCGACGCGTTCGCGATCGGCAGTCCCGCGAGCCTGGCCACCATCGTCTGGTACTCGAAGAGCGCCTGGAGCACGCCCTGGGCGACCTCCGGCTGGTAGGGGGTGTACGCGGTGACGAACTCGGAGCGTCCGGCCAGGGCCTGCACCACGGGAGGCACCTCGTGCTCGTAGGCGCCGGCTCCGGCGAAGCACACGAGATCCGCGGCGCGGTTCGCGCGGGAGGCGGCGCCGAGGTGCGCGAGCACGTCGGGCTCCGGCTGGCCGTCGGCGAGGCCCAGCCCGCCTGCGAGCCGCAGCGCGCTCGGCACCGCGGCGAAGAGCTCGCCGACGTCCGAGAGGCCGAGGAACGCGAGCATCGCGGCGACCTCGTCGTCGGTGTGGGGGAGGTAGTCCGCCATCAGGCCGCCGGTGCCTTCGGCGGCCACGCGCGCGTCCCGGCGACCGTGGCCGCCAGCGCACGTCCGCGGACGGCGACCTCCACGCGGGCGCCGTCGGGGACGCCCGCCGCAGTGTCCACGAACGCGAGGGCGATGCCCCGCTCGAGCATCGGGGAGAAGTTGCCGCTCGTCACGCGGCCCACGGGCTGGCCGCCCAACAAGACCTCCGCACCTTCGCGAGGGGGCTGCCGGCCGTCCGCGAGGAGGCCCCGCAGCGTCCGCCGCGGGCCGGCTGCACGCTCGCGCTCAAGCGCCGCCCGGCCCCTGAAGTCGCCCTTGCCCCAGCCGACGACCCAGCCGAGCCCGGCCTGCAGGGGGGTCACACCAGGCCCGAGCTCGTGGCCGTGAAGCGGCAGCCCGGCTTCGAGCCGCAGCGTGTCCCGGGCGCCCAGACCGGCCGGGACGACGCCCGAGTCCAGCACCGCGCTGAAGAACGCCGGTGCGACGTCTGCGGGCACCGCGCACTCGACGCCGTCCTCGCCGGTGTACCCGGTCCCGGCCGCCGTGCAGGTGGCGCCTTTCCACTCGAACGGCGCCACGCGGAACCGACCGACTGCCGCAGCTGCGGGTGCGACGGCCGCGAGCCGCTCGCGCGCCTCGGGCCCCTGCACCGCGACGACTGCACGGCTCGCGGTGGTGTCCGTCCCCCCGACCGCCGCCACCACGCGCGACGTGTTCGACGCGTTGGGCATCACGTCGAGAAGGGCGTCTCCGACCCACCAGACGATGATGTCGTCGGCCACCGACCCGTCGTCGACGAGGAGGAGCGTGTACTGCGCGCGGCCCGGCGAGATCTTCGAGAGGTCGTTCGCGAGGGTTCGCTGCAGCCGCTCGAAGGCGCTCGCGCCCTCCACGCGCACGGTCCCGAGGTGGCTCACGTCGAAGGCGGCGGCAGCCGCCCTGCACGCACGGTGCTCGGCCACCGTCCCCGACGGGTAGGCGAGCGGCAACTCCCAACCGCCGAACTCCACGAGCTTCGCGCCGAGCTGCAGGTGCGTGTCGTGCAGCGGCGTGCGGCGCAGCGCGGCCGTGACCGGGTGCATCGAGGCCGGGTGCATCGAGGCCGGGTGCATCGAGGCCAGGTGCATCGAGGCCGGGTGCATCGAGGCCAGCCTACGTCCCGCCGTTTGGCGCGGCTTCGCCGGAGCGGCGCGGCGGCGCGGCGGCGCGGCGGCGCGGCGGGGCGGCGGGGGCTACGCGGCGCCGGCGGGGTCCAGACCGTGGTGGGCCAGGAGCTGGACGAAGTCCCGCTGGTAGAGCACCACCACGTCCACCTCCGGATACAGTTCGCGCATCCGGCGGACTTTGGCGTTCTTGCGGGTCACCAGTCGCTGGTCCGCCGTCGTGAGCTCGACGAAGCAGCCCACGTCGGGGAGCCAGAAGTCCGGCCGGAAGCCGCCGTTCGGCGAGCCCTCGTCGTCCCAGCGCAGCGCGAACTCGACCGGCTCGTACTCCCAGCGGATCCCGTGCAGGTCGAGCAGCGCTGCGAGCAGACGCTCCGAGGGATGCGCGAAACGGACCTGGGCGGCCGGCGCAGCCGAGGGATGGCGCTGGCGCCCGGCGAGCCCTTCGTCCGCGCGTGCCGTGCCCTCCCTGCGGTCCGTGCCGTTCACGCGGCGCCGCTCACCCGCGGCTCGACCCTTCGCGAGCGTGCTCGCGGCCGGATCGTGGCGTGCCGCCAGCCGCGGCGGCGGCGGCTGCCCGCCAGCCGAGCGGAAGCGCCTGGTCCCGTGACCCGCCCAGCTCGACGATCGCGGCGTCGAGCTCGTCGACGACGCCCGAGAGCGGCACGATGTTGAAGACGCCCTGGCCGCCGGCGAGCAGGTCCACCACCTCGCCATTGGTCTGGGCGAGCACGGAGCGCCCCTCCGTGAGGACGAGCTTGGCGGACGGGAGGTCCGCCCCGAGGTGCTGGCGCAGGCAGTCCACGGCGCGCCGAGCGGACCGGAGCGAGACGCCGGCGTCCAGGAGCTGCTTGATGACCTTCAGCTCGAGGAGGTCCCGGTACGAGTAGAGCCGCTTCGTGCCGCTGCCACGGGCGTCGGCCACCGAGGGACGGAGGAGCCCGGTGCGCGCCCAGTAGTCGAGCTGCCGGTAGGTGATGCCGATCAGCTTGCACACCTGGGGCCCCCCGTACCCGGCCACGCCCACCGGCGCCGCCCCCCCTTCGCGTTGCGTTCTGGCCATCGGCCCTCCCGGCGGTCGTCCGACTGGATCGATGGTAGCCGAGGAAGTCACACGAGGGTAGTTACGCGGGGGTGATCTTCGGCTGGCGCGGGGGCGGCCCGCGGCCGTCCCGGCCCGAGCGGGCCCTCCGCCACCTGGTGTCGTCAGCTGCCGAGAAGCCCTTCCCAGGGGCTCGACGCGACGGCGTGGAAGCGTGGGGGGATCCGGCCCGCATGGCGCGCGAGCCACCCGGCGCAGACGGCGAGGGCCATCGCCCGCGCCATCCTCTCGGGGTCCTCTGCGCGGTTGACCGCGGACGCGACGAGCACCGCATCACAACCGAGCTCCATCGCGCGTGCCGCGTCGGAGGCCGTGCCGATCCCGGCGTCGAGCACCACCGGCACCGAGACCGCTTCGCGCAGGAGGGCGACGTTGTGCGGGTTGCGGATGCCGAGCCCGGTGCCGATCGGGGAGCCGGCGGGCATCACCGCGGCGCAGCCCACCTGCTCCAGACGGTGCGCGAGCACGGGGTCGTCCGAGGTGTACGCCAGGACGACGAAGCGGTCCTCAGCGAGCTGCTCCGCCGCCGACAGCAGCTCCGCGCCGTCGGGCAGGAGCGTCCTGTCGTCGCCGATCACCTCGAGCTTGATCCAGTCCGTCTCGAACGCGTCGCGTGCGAGCTTTGCGGTGAGCACGGCGTCCGCCGCGGTGAAGCAGCCGGCCGTGTTCGGGAGCACCCGCACGCCGCGCCTCGCGAGCAGCTCGACCAGCCCGCCCGGTGCGGACGCGTCCACGCGGCGCACCGCCACGGTGGCGATCTCCGCCCCCGATGCCACGATCGCCGCCTCGAGTGCCGCGAGGCTCGCCATGCCTCCGGTACCGAGAAAAAGGCGCGAGCCCACCTCCTCGCCGGCGATGACGAGGGGCGGGATCCGCCCTTCGGAGAGGGGCGCGGGTGCCGCAGCGGGTGCCGCAGCGGGCGCCGCAGGGTACGTCGGGTCGCTCACCGACTAGATCGTACCCGCCATCGAAATTGGAGCCCCCCCGGTACCACGCGTAGCGTTCGCGACGATGACCCCCAAGGTGGCGCTCACCATCGCGGGCTCGGACTCCGGAGGCGGCGCCGGCGTCCAGGCAGACCTGAAGACCTTTGCGGCCCTCGGCGTCTACGGGACGAGCGCGATCACGGCGGTCACCGCGCAGCACACCGCCGCGGTGCTGCGGGTCCTCGCCCTCGACCCCGACATGGTGCTCGCACAGGTCCATGCCGTGCTGGCCGACCTCCCGCCGGCCGCGGTGAAGACGGGAATGCTCGCGAATCCCGAGATCGTGGAGAAGGTGGCCGACGTCGCGGCGCGCGGCCTGCTCCCCAACCTCGTGGTCGATCCGGTGCTCGTCTCCACGAGCGGCCACTCGCTCATGGACGAGGGCGGCGTCCGCGCCTACCGGGAGCTCCTGTTCCCCCACGCTCTGGTCGTGACGCCGAACCTCCAGGAGGGGGCCCTGCTCCTGGGCGTGGACGTGGACGAGCTCGTGAGCGTGGAGGCGATGGCCGAGGCCGCAGAGGCGCTTCGCCGCCTCGGGCCCGACATGGTCGTGCTCAAGGGCGGGCATCTCGACGACGTCACCTCGACGGACGTCGTCGTCGGTCCGGGGGGCCCGGCAGTCCTGGAGTCCGCGCGCATCGACACGAGGAACGACCACGGAACGGGTTGCTCGCTTTCCGCGGCCGTCGCCGCCGAGCTCGCGCTCGGCACGCCGCCGCCGATCGCCGTCGAGCGTGCGAAGTCCTACGTGCACCGAGCGCTCGAGGGGGCAGCGCGCTGGCAGCTCGGGCGGGGTCACGGGCCCGTCGACCACTTCGGATGGGGCGAGGATCCCCCACCGCCCCAGCCGTCGTCTCGGTGACCTGCACGGCGACCTGCGCGGCGACCTGCACGGCGACCTGCACGGTGACCTGCACGGCGACCTGCGCGGCGACCTGCACGGCGACCTGCGCGGCGACCTGCACGGCGACTGCTCGCCGACCGCTCGGCCCGGAGGCCGCCCTAGGCTGAGCCGGTCATGGCCCAGGCGGACACCGTGGGCGGGCCGCCCGCCCGAGCAGGCTCGTCGTCGGCTGCGCCCGACGCCGGTGCACGTCGGACGCCCGGCCCGAGCGTCCGACCCGCCATGATCGTCCTCGGGCTCGCGCTGCTGGTCGTCCTCGTCTTCGGGATCGGTGCCGCGCTCACCGAGAACGCCACCCCGAAGCCGCCGAGGTCCGCCGCGGTGAGGGGCACCGGCCTCGTGGCCCAGCCGGCTACGGCTGCCCTTCGCCACATCGAGATCCTCGGGACACCGCCGGCGGACATCCTCGACGCCCTCGTGCTCCCCAAGGGCACCCAGACGGTGTCCCACACGCCCTGGAGCGGGTCCACACAGTACTCGGGGTCGATGTCGTTCCGGCTCGCCGCTTCGCAGGCCGCCGTCGTCAGATTCTTTAGCGTCGAGCTCCGCGCGCGCGGCTGGTCGGGCACGAAGGTCGGCACGGCCCGCGGCGAGCCAGGCGCGACGGAGGTGCTGGCCCAGCGCGCGAGCACCGACGGATGGTTCTGGGAAGCGGGCGTCGTCGTGTCCCCGACGACCTTCAACGGCACCGGCAGCGACGTGACCCGCTTCCGGCTCGACCTGTTCGAGCTGCCCGACGCCACCTGAGGGGCGCTGGGCGCCGGTCCGGGCCCCCGCGCCGGGACCGGGGCCCCCGCGCCGGACCCCGGCCGCGGGGCCGCGACCGCGGCCGCGGTCGCGTCGGGCTTCTACAGTGTCCACGGTGTCCTTCCTCGCCTTCGTCGCCACCCGCGCCGACGACTCGGTGGAGACCGCCGTCGAGGAGCTCGACGACGCCGAGCTGCCTCCTGGAGACGTGCTCGTCGACGTCGAATGGTCCTCGGTCAACTACAAGGACGCCATGGTGACGCTCCCTGGCAACCGGGTGGCGCGCCGTTCGCCGCTGGTGCCGGGGGTGGACCTCGCCGGACGGGTCCTCGAGAGCGCCGACCCGGCCTTTCCGCCGGGCACGGACGTCGTCGTCCACGGCTACGACCTGGGTGTGGGGCGGCATGGAGGCTTCGCCACGAAGGCCCGCGTGCCCGCTGCGTGGGTCGTGCCCCTCCCCGGCGGCCTCACGACCCGGCGCGCGGCAGCGATCGGGACCGCGGGCTTCACCGCGGCTCTCTCGGTGGAGAAGCTGGAGAAGGCCGGGGTCCGCCCGGGCGACGGGCAGGTGCTCGTCACCGGCGCATCGGGCGGCGTCGGCAGCATGGCGGTGGCGGCGCTCGCACGCGAGGGCTACGAGGTCGTCGCGAGCACCGGCAAGCGGGCCGCGCACGACTACCTTCGATTGTTGGGCGCGTCCGACGTCGTGGGGCGAGACGGCGTCGCCGAGGCCGGCCGGGTGCTGTCGACGGAGCGATGGGCCGGCGCGGTCGACTGCGTCGGCGGCGGCACGCTCGCCGCAGTGCTCCGCGCGCTGCGCTACGGCGGCGCGGTGGCGGCCAGCGGGCTCACCGCGGGCCCGGAGCTCCAGACGAGCGTCTACCCGTTCATCGTCCGCGGCGTGTCACTGCTCGGCGTCGACTCAGTCCAGACGCCGATCGACGAGCGACGCCGGGTCTGGAGCATCGTCCAAGAGCTGCTGCCCGGGACGGCCGTCGACGCCATGGTCGCGAAGGAAGTCGGATTGCACGAGCTGCCAAGCGAGCTCGACGACGTGCTGGCCGCCCGAGTCCGGGGCCGGGTGCTCGTACGGCCGGCGGCGCGCTGAGATCGCCGGGTGCTCGACCCGCGACGCGTCACGCGTCAGCCGCCGAAGTCCTCCGGCTTGATCGAGTCGAGGAACTGACGGAACTGCCCGACGAGCTCGTCGGGGCTCTCCTCGTCCTCCTCGTCGTCGGCAGGCTCGACCGCGAGCAGGATCCCCTCTGCGTCCATCAGGTCGTCCGAGACGTAGATCGGGCTCCCGGTGCGCACTGCCACGGCGACCGCGTCGGAAGGGCGGCTCGAGACCACCGACCGCGTCCCCCCGCGGCGCAACTGGAGCTCCGCGAAATAGGTCGAAGAGCGCAACTCGGTGATCACGATGCGCTCGACCGAGACGTCGAGCGCGGACAAGAGGTCATGGATGAGGTCGTGCGTCATCGGCCTCGGCATCGCGACGCCCTGCAACGCGTACGCGATCGCAGCAGCTTCGGGCGTGCCGATGAAGATCGGCAGGGTACGCCCCTCACCTTCGGTCTCCTGGAGCAACAGCACCGGCGTGTTCGACTGGAGGTCGACCCGGACAGCCCTCAGGTGGACTTCGACCATACGAGCAATGTAGCGTGGCCCCAGCGGCGACGTGCAGCGAGTGATCAGCTGCCGAGCTGTCGCCGGAGCCCCGACCGCACGAGCGACGCGCGCATGCTCTGGCCCAGCCGGGCCAGGTCGGCGGCCGCTTCCACGGCGCGTTGGCGGGCTTCGGGGTTGCGCTGCCGCAAGAGCGGGGTGATCACCTGCTCGACGAGGCCGGCCTCGCGGTCCGCCGCGTTCCGGTACATCCGCAGGTGCCGCGGCTCGATGCCGTAGCGGGCGAACTCGCCGACCAGCTTGCCGACCGTGAGCGCCTCTTCGTCGTAGAAGGACCCGCCCGCGATGGCGATCGGCGACACGAGTCCCAGGCTCTCGAGCCTCGCCACCACCTCGGGGGTCAGCCCGGTCGCCGCGCACAGCTCTGCGAGCGTCAGGCTGACGCCGGACATCGACGGCGAGAGCACGCCGGCCGCGCCGGCTCCGGTCGTGGCGGCCGTGCCGGGGCCGTGGGCGAAGGCCGCACCGCCCCCTGACGCCGCACGGTGTCCGGCCCCCTGGTCGGCCTGCACGAGCCTCGGCGGCGGAGAGGAAGCGGCCGGCACCGTCGCATCGTGCTCGGCAGCCGCCGCGCCCCGCTCGGGCGGCTCGCCTCGAGACCGCGAGTGCGCCCACACGTCTCCATCAGCCGCCGCCATCGGTGCCGCCGCCGTCGGTGCCGCCGCCATCGGTGCCGCCGCCGTCGGTGCCGCCGCCATCGGTGCCGCCGCAGCGGCAGCCGCGGGCCGCACCTCTTCGACCTCGCGCTCGGCGACTGCCGGCCACACCGCTGCCCCAGGAGCCGCGCTGCGGACCTGCGCGCCGGCGCCGACCACCACGCGTGCGCCCTCGCGCACCACGACGGGCGGCGGCCCCATCTCCGCGGCGGTGTCCAGGCCCGGCTCGCCCTCAGCAGCCCGCTCGCCCTCAGCAGCCCGCTCGCGCTCAGCAGCCCGCTCGCGCTCGGCGGCCCGCTCGTCGTCCCAGACCCGATCGCCGTCAGCGGCCCGCTCGGCGGCGGAGACCCGCTCGCCGTCGGAGACCCGCTCGCCGTCGGAGACCCGCTCGCCGTGCGGCGACACGCTGTCCGAGAGCGGCTCGTCGTCCGGCGGCACGCCGGCACCGGCCACCGCCAGCCGGTCGCGGATGACCTTCAGGGGGAGGAACTGGTCCCGCTGCTTGCGGAGCACCCAGCGCAGCCGGGCGACGTCCTCGTCGTAGAACTTCCGGTACCCCGAAGGGGAGCGCTCCGGCTCCACCAGTCCCTGGCTCTCGAGGAACCGGATCTTCGAGATCGTGACGTCGGGGAACTCCTCACGGAGCAGGCTCAGGACGTCCCCGATCGACAGGTAGGACCTTCCGCTCATCGCCCGCGCCGGCATGTCGCCGCCCTCCCCCCCACGCGCCCGCTCACTCGTCGCGCGCCACCAGGTACACGAGCTTGAACTTCCCGATCTGCACCTCGTCGCCCGTCGCGAGCACGTGCTCTTCGATCCGCTCACGGTTGACGTACGTGCCGTTCAACGAACCGACGTCCCGCACGACCATCTTGCCGTCCGCGCCGCGGCTGAACTCCGCGTGGCGCCGCGACACCGTGATGTCGTCCAGGAAGATGTCGCTCTCGGGATGCCGCCCCGCGCGCGTCACCTTGGACTTCAGCAGATAGCGCGAGCCGACGGTGGGTCCTCGCTTGACCACCAGGGCCGGCGTGCCGTGAGGGACCTCGACCTGGGTGACCGCGGGCTCTTCGTCGGCGCTCTCCCCGTAGTCGTCGACCGGGACGAACGTGACGGTCGTCTCGGGCCGATCGCTCGGGAGCGGAGCGCCGCACGAAGAGCAGAAATTGCCATCATCGGGGTTGCGGTGCCCACAGTTCCGGCAGAACACGGGTACCACGGTAGCCGTTCCGTCCGCGGCGTTCAGCTGGCCACGGCGCCGTCGCGCCGCGCCGCGTCCCCTGCAAGGACGCCAGTGCCCTGGTCGGCCGCGTGTCCGACCTCACGGCCGGAGATCGCGCCGGCCGGCGCCAGCCAGCTTCCGTCGGGCGACGATCCGACCGTCACCCCTCGGTCAGCTGCCGGTACCCGTCCGCGTCGAGAAGCTCGGCCAGGGCGTCGAGCCCGGCGACCTCGATCTCGCAGAGCCACCCATCCCCGTACGGGTCCTGGTTGAGCTTCTCGGGCGCGTCCGCGAGCGCGTCGTTCACCGCGACGACCGTCCCCGCGACCGGCGCGTAGATCTCGGAGACGGACTTGGTCGACTCGACCTCGCCGAGCGTGTCGCCGGCGGCCACGACCCTTCCCACCTCCGGCAGGTCGACGAAGACGACGTCGCCCAACGCGTCTTGCGCGTAGTCGGTGATCCCGACCCGCACCTGGCCCTCGGCCGGACGCGCCCACTCGTGGTCGGTCGAGTATCGGAGGTCGTCAGGAACCAGCACGAGGGAACCCTATCCCCGGCGACCCGCCCCGGTCCGGCCCTTCCGCCCGTGCCCGCCACCTGCCTGCCGGCGTCCTCGCCTGCCCCGGCTCGCCGGATCGGAGCAGCTGCCGCAGGCGCACGGCGTACTGCTGGGCGCGCGCCCTTGCCCGCGCCTCGCTCGGGCCCTCGGCCCAGACGTGGGTGACCGGGTCGTCCGGGTCCGGCAGGACCAGCGCCCAGCCGTCCTCGGCGGGCACCTTCACGCCGTCGATCAGGACGAGGTCCTGACCGTCGAGCTGCTCGACGAGGGTGCGCATCACCATTCCCTTCTGCTCCCAGGGGGTCATGACCGCTTCGTGCACGATGAACACCTTCGGCAGGTCGTCGACGATCTTGGAGAGTGGCTGGCTGGTGAGCGAGAGCATCGACACGAGCTCTACGAGCGTCGCCGCAGCGTCGTAGGCGGGAAGGAAGTCGGGCCAGACGAACGCGCCCGGCTGCCCGGCCGCGAAGACCACCTGCTCGGACGCCGCGACCTCGATCACGCTGGCGGAGGACATCTTGGTGAAGACGACCGGCACACCAGCCTCCGCGCAGATCGCCTCGGCCCAGCGGCTCACGACGACCGGGAGCGCGACCGCGACGTCCTGGCGCGTCTCCACGACGAGCCGCAGCAGCGCGAGCAGCGCCTGGTCGGCCGACAGCACCGTCCCCGCGTCGTCGATGATGACGATCCGCTCGCCGTCGGCGTCGATCACCGCGCCCAGGTGCGCACCCGATGCTCGCACGAGATCGCCCACCTGACGGGCGTGCACGTCGAGGTCGACCAGCATCATCCCTGACGTGAGCGCGTACGGGTTGACCACGAGCACGTCGGCGTCGAGCTTTGCGAGCAGGTTCGGCATGACGAAGCTCGCCGAGCCGTACGAGAGGTCGAGGACGAGCTTCATGTTGGCCGAGCGCGCCGCCGACAGGTCGACGGCACCGACCATGTCCTTCGTGTACTGCTCGACGGCGCGCGAAGGGAAGTCGATGTCGCCGATCTGGCTCGCGAGCACCCTGCGGAAGTCCTCCCGGTGGTACAGACGCTCGACCTTGCGCTGCCCTCCCTCGGCGAGGTCCAGCCCGTCCTCGTCGAAGAGCCGGATGACGACCGCCTGCGGGTCGTCCCGGGCGAGACGGACCGTCATACCTCCCTGGTTCCCCGCGGAGCGAATGTGGTGGCGCGTCACCGGCACGGTCGCCACCTCGAGGTCCTCGACGTGCACGCCCGCCGCGTTGCATCCGATCATGAAGGCGCGCTTGAGCACCCTTGCCGCCCGGCTCGTGTCCCGCGAGGCGGTGATCGTCATGCCGCGGTCCAGGGTGGAGGCCCATGCCATCGAGAGCCGCACCACGAGCTCCGGGCTCATGTCGACGTTCGCGATGCCTCGCACCCCGTCGCTTCCGAACAACGACCGCGCCCCGCGGGACTCCCAGACGATCGACGAGTTCACGACTGCGCCCGTCTCGACCGTCTTGAACGGGTAGACCTTCACGTCGCCCCGCACGTGGGCGTGGGCGCCGATCAGGCACCCCTCGCCGAGCACCGACCCCGGCTCGCACGTCGCGCCGCGTCGCAGGTCGCACGAACGCCCGATCACCGCGCCGGCGACCCGCACGCCCGGGCCGAAGTACGCGTTGTCGTGCACGACGGAGCGCCGGACATCGGCACCTTCGGTGACTCGCACGTTGGAGCCAAGGGTCGAGTACTCGCCGAGCACCACGTTGGCGCCGATCGAGCAGTTGTCAGCGATGACCGCGGGTCCTTCGATGGTCGCCGTCGGGTCGATGATGCAGCCCTTGCCCACCCATACTCCCGGGCGGATCTCGAAGCCGCCGACGTCGACCCGGACCTTTGCGTCGAGGACGTCTTGGTGCGCGCGGAGGTACGCCTCGGTCGTCCCGACGTCCTCCCAATAGCCCTCGGCGACGTAGCCGTAGAGCGGACCGCCGCGTTCGAGCACGTCGGGGAAGACCTCACCCGAGAAGTCGGCAGGCCGGTGAGGAGGGATGGAGTCGAAGATCTCCGGCTCGAGGACGTAGATGCCGGTATTGATGGTGTCGCTGAACACCTGGCCCCAAGTCGGCTTCTCGAGGAATCGGTCGATGGAGCCGTCCTCCCGGGTGATGACGATGCCAAACTCGAGGGGGTTCTCCACCGCGGCCAACGCCAGGGTGGCGAGCGCGCCCTTGCGCTCGTGGAAGTCGACCACGGCAGTGAGGTCGATGTCGGTGAGCACGTCCCCGGAGATCACGAGGAATCGCTCGTCGAGCTCGTCGCGCGCGTTCAGCACGGAGCCCGCAGTGCCGAGCGGGCTTTCCTCGGTCGCGTACACCATGCGGACGCCGAGCTCGGACCCGTCACCGAAATAGGTGCGGATGGCATTCGGCATGAACGCCACCGTGACGACGATGTCGGTCATCCCATGGCTGCTCAGGAGCTTCACGACGTGCTCCATCATCGGCCGGTTCGCCATCGGCAGCATGGGCTTGGGCTGGTTGGACGTGAGTGGACGCAGCCGCGTGCCCTCGCCGCCCGCCATGATCACCGCCTTCATCCTCCGACCTCCCCAGACGCTCCCAGCGATCCTCGCGCAGGCGGCGTGCCGTCGCCTCCCCCGCGCGCCTCTCGCGCTGCGCGCCCTCCGGCGAGGGCGGCGCGTGCGGGCGGAAGGTACGCGACGGCCGCAATCCAGGCGAGCGCGATCCCCGCGCCGCCGACGACCCACGCCGCCACGTGGAACGGCTGCTGCCACCCTGCGCCGCCGTGACTGATGAGAAACCCGGGGTAGGCGACCATGAGCCCGAAGGTGCCGGCCTTGCCGATCCACAGCACGTTGATCCGCCGGGCGCCGAGAGCGGCGAGCACGAGCACCGTCACAGAGACGAGCACCTCGCGCACCACGGTGAGGAGCCCGAACCACAACGGCACCGCGCCGTGCACGATCGCCGCGATCACCGCGGTGCCGATGAGCACGCGGTCGGCGGCCGGGTCCAGGACCTTGCCGACGCGGGACACCTGGTGCAGGCGGCGCGCCAACTGGCCGTCCAGCCAATCCGTGGCGCCGAGCACACCCAGGAGCGTCGCCGCCGCCGTCTGGCGGCCGGCCCCGAAGAGCAGCCACACGAACACGACCACCCCGGCCAGGCGCAGCGTGGTGACGACGTTCGCCGCGGTCAGGACACGGTCTTCGCCTCCTGGGGGAGCCCCTCCGCCTGCCGCAGCGACGCCGCCTGCGGCGTCGGGCGCAGGGACCGGGGCCACCATCAAGACGCCCCGAGGGGACTGACCGCTTCAGCCGTCGGGTGAATCGGGGCTCGGGCCACAGGCCCGACCTTCCCCGTGAAAGTCACACCCGGCTCGTAGATTTGTCGTGACATGTCTGATCCTCGGTTCCGTCGATCTGTCGGTGGTGTAAGCCCGCTCGGGCTGCATGTGGTGTGGTGCCCGAAGTATCGGCGCTGTCTACTAGACGAGTGATTCCAAGGATCCTCAGTGGTCGTAGGCGACGAGGGAGCGGGCACCGGCTACCCTCCGCCGGCTGAACCGGTCCTTCGCCGCGTTCTTCCGCAGGGTGAAAACCGGGGAGAAGCCCGGCTACCCGAGGTTCAAGGCTGCGCACCGCTTCGACAGTGTGGAGTGGCCGTCCGACGGGGACGGCTGCCGGTGGAAGCCCGACACCAACCGGGTGTACCTCCAAGGCGTCGGAGACGTGAAAGTCACCTGCCACCGCCCGGTGAAGGGCCGGGTCAAGACGATCCAGGTCTGCCGATCCGGGCGAAAATGGTATCTGGTCCTCTCCTGCGATGAGGTGCCGGCACAGCCGCTGCCGCGGACCGGTGTTTTGGTCGGTGTCGATGTCGGAATCGCCAGCTTTGTCACCACCTCCGACGGCGAGCATGTCGACAACCCTCGCTGGGCTCGGGCCGGGCACGCCCGCCTGGAAGCAGCCCAGCAGCGCCTGGCCCGCAAACAGCGGGGCTCGAACAACCGCCGGGCAGCGCGGGAGAGCGTCGCTGCCAGACATCGCAAGATCACCGACCGCCGCCGCGACTTTCACCACAAGGTCGCCCGGGACCTGGTCACCAACTACGACCTGATCGCCGTCGAGGACCTGAAGATCACCAACATGGTCCGGCGGGCCAAGGCGGTCTCCGACCCCGACCAGCCGGGGCAGTTCCTGCCCACTGGGCAGGCCGCGAAGTCCGGGCTGAACCGAAGCATCCACGACGCGGACTGGGCGGCCTTCGTCGGCATACTCAAGGCCAAAGCGGAAGAAGCTGGGCGGCGAGTGCTCGACGTGGACCCTTGGCACACTTCCGACCGCTGCGAGGCCTGCGGGCACGCAGCCCAGGAGAACCGTGTCAGCCAAGCCGTGTTTCGTTGCGTCGCCTGCGGACATGTCGCCGACGCCGACGAGCACGCAGCACGCAACATTCTCAGGGCTGGACTGGCCCTTCTGGCAGCCGAGCAAGCCGAAGCCGCCTGAAAAGAAGCTGGCCGCTTCAGCGGTCAGAGAAGTCACGGGATGAAGTCTACGGGTGGCCCGTGTGCCAGTCTGTGCCCGTGCCACGCTTCGAGGCATTCAGAGGGACGCGCTACGACGGCGCGCACGTGCACATGGACCAGGTGATCGCACCACCCTACGACGTCGTCAGCTCCCAGGAGCGCGCCATGCTCGCTCATCGGAGCCCGCTCAACGCGATCCGCCTCGAGCTCCCCGAGCCGGAACTGGGGTCGGGACGCGACCGCTACCTCGCCGCGGCGGAGCTCCTCGACTCGTGGCTCGAACGCCGTGTCCTCGTCGAGGACGCCGCTCCCTCCCTCTACCCTTATCGGATGATCGCGCCGGACGGCGCGACCACGACCGGCGTCATCGGTGCGCTCGCGATCGGCGACGACGTCCTCCCCCACGAAGAGACCATGTCCAAGCCCAAGAGCGACCGGCTGGACCTGCTGCGCGCGACCGGGACCAACCTCTCCCCCATCTGGGGCCTCTCGCTCACGCCGGGGCTCACCGAGACGTTCGCCCCCGACGGTCCGCCCGCAGAGGACGCCTACGACGACGAGGGCGTGCGTCACCAGCTTTGGACGCTCGACGACCCCGGAGCGATCGCCACGGTGCGCGATGCGGTGGAGGCGTCTTTCGTGGTGATCGCGGACGGGCACCACCGCTACGAGACGGCCCGCACGTACCGCGACGCGGTGCGTCGCGCGAACGGCGACCGGCCGGGCGATCACGATCTCGTGATGGCCCTCATCGTGGAGCTGGCGGAGACGCAGCTGCACGTGCGTGCGATCCACCGCATCGTCGAAGGTCTGCCGCCGGGGACCGGACCGGTTGAGCTGCTCGGGCGGCACTTCGACGCGGTGCACGCCGGCCCGTCGACCGAGCGAGTCGTGTCGGCCCTCCAGGCGTCCGGGTCGCTCGCCGCGATCACGCGGCGCGACGCCTGGCTTCTCAGCGTGCGCTCGGGGGCTTTCGACGAAGCCGGCACGGACCTGGAGGCCGGGCTGGTGGACCTGGCGCTCCGGGAGGTCCCTGACGCCTCGCTGGCCTACACCGCCCGATGGCAGGAGGCTGTCGCAGCAGTGGGCGCAGGCCGCTCCCAGATGGCGATCCTCCTCCGGCCCGTGACGGTCCCCCAGATCTTTGCGTGGGCAAGCGCGCGCCGTCGCATGCCGGCGAAGACCACGTACTTCAGCCCGAAGCCCCGCACCGGCATGGTCTTCCGGGTGCTCTCGGGGGACGACCTCTCGGGCGCCCAGCCCTGAGCGGCCGGGCCTCGCTCGGCCCCGGCACGCCGTTCGTCCAGGCGCTACTCGACCGTCCAGGTGGCGCCGGACCGGAGCAGCGCCTTGAGGTCGCCGGCTCCCCGGCGCTCCTGCGCGTCGGCGATCTGCCGGGCCATGGAGGACCCGTACTCGGGCCGCTCCACCGCCCGGAAGACCCCGATCGGCGTCGGCTCGTACGGCCCGTGGGAGAGGCGTGACAGCGCGAATGCGAGACCGGGGTCCTCCCGGCGCTCGTCGTGGACGAGGATCGCGTCCTCTCCGACGTCGGCGACGTCCACGATCTCGAGCCGCCCGTCGGGCCGCTGCACGACGCCGTTCTCCGAGGATTCCCCGAAGCGGATCGGCTGGCCGTGGACGAGAGGCACGAGCATGGACGCACGCACGTCGCGACCGGTGATCTTCTCGAACGCCCCGTCGTTGAAGACGTTGCAGTTCTGGTACACCTCCACGAAGGCCGCGCCGCGGTGCTCGTGGGCACGTCGGAACGTCTCTTGCATGTGCTGGCGGTCCATGTCGTGGGTCCGGGCCACGAAGCTCGCCTCCGCGCCAAGCGCAAGGCTGATCGGGTTGAACGGCGTGTCCACAGAGCCGAACGGCGTCGACTTCGTGACCTTGGCGACCTCCGACGTGGGAGAGTACTGGCCCTTGGTGAGGCCGTAGATCTGGTTGTTGAACATGAGGATCGTCATCCGCACGTTGCGCCGCAACGCGTGGATCAGATGGTTCCCGCCGATCGACAGCGCATCGCCGTCGCCGGAGACCACCCAGACGTCGAGGTCCGGGCGGGTGGTGGCGAGACCCGTCGCGATCGCGGGCGCACGCCCGTGGATCGAGTGCAGACCGTAGGTCGACATGTAGTACGGGAAACGCGCGGCGCAGCCGATCCCCGACAGGAACACCGTGTTCTCGCGGCGGACCCCCAGCTCCGGGAGGAGCATCTGCACGGCGGCCAGGATCGAGTAGTCGCCACACCCAGGGCACCAGCGGACCTCCTGGTCGCTCGCCCAGTCCTTCCTCGTGGTCGCCGGGACGGCGGTGGTCGTCATGCTGGTCCTTTGAGAAGCGATTCGATCGCGGACTCGATCTCTCCGGCGCGGAAGGGGACGCCCTGCACCTTGGTGAACGACTGGGCGTCGACGAGGTACTCCGCGCGCACGAGCCGCGAGAGCTGCCCGAGGTTCATCTCGGGCACGAGGACGGTGCGGTAGCGGGCGAGCACCTCGCCGAGGTTGGACGGGAAGGGATGCATGTGGACCAGGTGGGCGTGCGCCACCTTGTGCCCCCGCGCGCGCACTCGCCGCACCCCGGCGACGATCGCCCCGTACGTCGAACCCCAGCCAAGGACGAGCACCTCGGCGTCGCCGGTCTCGTCGTCGACCTCGACGGGCGGGATGTCCCGAGCGATCCCGTCGACCTTCGCCGCCCG
>JAKATH010000048.1 GCA_021828055.1 Actinomycetes bacterium | reverse complement strand
AGGGAGGCAACATCTACTTCCTTGCGAAGATCTTCGCGACGGACGGCAAGAGCTATCAGTACGCGGCGGGCACGATGACCGGGATGACCCAGGAGGAGTACGCCGAGATGATGCTGCGCGGCGGCCGCTCGATCGAGGGCGTCCGCTCTATCAAGGAGGGCCGCTGAGATGGCGAGGATCACCGCCGGCGTGACGAGCAGCCACGTGCCCGCGATCGCCGCGGCCTGGGACCAGGGGCGGGCAGACGACGACTACTGGCGGCCGATCTTCGCCGGCTTCGAGTGGTCGAAGAAATGGATCGCCGAGAACACGCCCGACGTCGTCGTCCTGGTCTACAACGACCACGCCTCGGCGTTCTCCCTCGAGCTGATCCCGACCTTCGCCATCGGCTGCGCAGACCGCTTCGAGATCGCGGACGAGGGCTACGGGCCGCGCCCCGTGCCGGCCGTGGAGGGCCATGCCGACCTCGCCTGGCACATCGCCCAGTCGACGATCCTCGACGAGTTCGACATGACGATCATCAACAAGCTGGACGTCGACCACGGCCTGACGGTGCCCCTCACCCTGATGTTCGGCCAGCCGGAGAGGTGGCCGACCAAGATCATCCCGGTGCCGGTCAACGTCGTGCAGTACCCGCCCCCGACCGGCAACCGGTGCTTCCTGCTCGGCCAGGCGATCCGCCGCGCCGTCGAGAGCTACCCCGAGGACCTGAACGTGCACGTCTGGGGCACCGGGGGGATGAGCCACCAGCTTCAGGGGCCTAGGGCCGGCCTGATCAACAGGGAGTTCGACACCGCCTTCCTCGACCGGCTCACCTCCGACCCCGAGGCGCTCCGCAAGATGCCCCACATCGAGTACGTCAGGGAAGCGGGGACGGAGGCGATCGAGCTCGTCATGTGGCTCGTGATGCGGGGTGCGCTCGGCGACCACGTGAAGGAGCTCTACCGCTTCTACCACGTGCCCACCTCGAACACTGCGCTCGGGCACATCGTGCTCGAGCCCACGAGCTAGGAGCCCCCATGCGTATCGCCCTTGCCGGGGCCGGAGCCTTCGGGATCAAGCACCTCGACGGCCTGGCCAAGATCGACGGCGTCGAGGTGACGTCGCTCGTGGGCCGCCGCCTCGAGCCGACGAAGGAGGTCGCGCAGCGCTACGGGATCGGCCACGTCTCGACCGACCTCGCCGATTCACTGGAGCGTGCGGACGTCGACGCGGTGATCCTCTGCACGCCGACCCAGCTGCACGCCTCCCAGGCGATCGCCGCACTCCGAGCCGGCAAGCACGTCCAGGTGGAGATCCCCGTCGCCGACAACTGGTCGGACGCCGCCGAGATCGATCGAGTCCAACGCGAGACCGGTCTCGTCTGCATGGCGGGCCACACCCGGCGCTTCAACCCCTCCCACCAGTGGGTGCACAAGCGAATCCTGGCCGGCGAGCTCGCGGTCCAACAGATGGACGTCCAGACCTACTTCTTCCGCCGGACCAACATGAACGCCCTGGGTCAGCCTCGCAGCTGGACCGACCACCTGCTCTGGCACCACGCCGCGCACACGGTCGACCTGTTCGGCTACCAGGCGGGCGAAGAGGTGACCGTCGCCAACGCCGTCCAAGGCCCCATCCATCCCGAGCTCGGGATCGCCATGGACATGTCGATCCAGCTCCGGACCAAGGGAGCCAAGATCTGCACGCTCTCGCTCAGCTTCAACAACGACGGTCCGCTGGGCTCCTTCTTCCGCTACATCTGCGACAACGGCACCTACATCGCCCGCTACGACGACCTGGTCGACGGCTACGAGCACCCCGTGGACGTGTCCAAAGTGGACGTGTCCATGAACGGGATCGAGCTGCAGGACCGGGAGTTCGTCGCCGCCGTCGCAGAGGGACGGGAGCCCAACGCGAGCATCGCCCAGGTGCTCGGCTGCTACCGGGTGCTCGGTGAGCTCGACCACCAGCTGGGAACGGGGGCGGGCACGTGCTGAGCATCGGGATCAACCTCGGCTTCGGCAACCTCCACGAAGGCCTTTCGGACCAAGAGATGTACGAGGGGGACATCAGCGTCGGCGTCCTGGCAGACCAGCTCGGCTACGACACGGTCTGGGTCGTCGAGCACCACTTCGACGACTACGCGCTGTGCCCGGACAACTTCGTCATGCTCGCGCACCTCGCGGCGCGCACCTCTCGCTGCATGCTCGGGACCGCCGCGGTGATCGTCCCGTGGAACGACCCGCTGCGAGTCGCCGAGAAAGCGCTCATGCTGGACACCCTCTCCGACGGCCGGCTCCTGTTGGGCCTCGGACGAGGGCTCTCGCGCAAGGAGTACGAGCCCTTCCGCATCCCCATGGACGAGAGCCGGGACCGGTTCGACGAAGCCGCGGCGATGATCTTCGACGCAGTCGAGACCGGCGTGATCGAGGGCGACGGGCCCTACTACCCGCAGCCTCGGGCCGAGCTCCGCCCCCGCCCGAGAGGGAGCTTCGCCGGAAGGCGCTTCTGCGTGGCCGGATCGTCCGACTCGCTCGCCGCCGCGGCGCGGCTGAAAGCCCAGATGATGTCGTTCATCGTACGGCCGGCGGCAGACCTCATATCGGAGTTCACCCGCTACCGGGAGCTCTACGAGGCCGAGCACGGCGAGGTGGCGCCGCCGATCTCGCTGGGGGTGGCCATGTACTGCCACGAAGACGACGCGCTGGCCGAGGCGCGCCACGACGAGTACGGCGGACGCCTCTTCATGTCGAACGTCGACCATTACGAGATGGCAGGAGAGCACTTCGCGACGACGAAGGGCTACGAGCGCTACGCCGAGAGCGCGCAGATCCTTCGTGCGGCCGGCTTGGAGAAGGCGGCGCAGAACTACGCGGCGACGACGTTGTGGGGAGGCCCCGAGCGGATCCTCGGCCAGATAGAGGCGATCCGCGACGTGGTCGGCGACTTCGAGCTCTCTCTCCAGTGCGCCTACGGGGGCATGCCCTACGATCAGGCGCGGGCGAGCCTCGAGCTGTTCGCCCGCGAGGTCATGCCGAAGGCTCGGGCCATGAGGGTCGCCCGCGGCGCCGTCAGCTCCTGAGGGAGACGGGGCGCAACGACCGGAGCGGCCGGAGACGGGGCGCAACGACCGGAGCGGCCGGAGACGAGGCGCAACGACCGGAGCGGCCGGAGACGAGGCGCAACGACCGGAAACGAGGCACAATGGCGACCACAGTGATCGACCGACGCACCGAGCAGGCGGCGCTCCGCTCCGGCCCGTCCTCTGCCGAGCTGCTGGAGCTCTACGAGCGGATGCTCCTCGTCCGCCGCGTCGAAGAGCGGCTGCGCGACGACAGCGCGGCGGGCAAGCTGCCCGGCGCGGTGCACCTCTACATCGGGGAGGAGGCGGTGGCCGTAGGCGTGTGCGCCCACCTCGGCGACCGGGACTACGTCACCTCGACCCACCGCGGGCACGGCCACTTCCTCGCCAAGGGCGGCGACGTCCGCGCCATGATGGCCGAGATCTGGGCGAAGGAGGAGGGGATCTGTCGCGGCATGGGCGGCTCGATGCACGTCGCCGACGTCTCGAAGGGCATCCTCGGGGCGAACGGGATCGTGGGAGCGGGTCTTGCGATCGCGACGGGGGCAGCGTTCGGGGCCAAGCTCGACGGCGAGGGCAAGCTCGCGGCCTGCTTCTTCGGAGACGGCGCCTCGAACCAGGGTGTCCTCATGGAGACGCTCAACCTCTCGACCCTCTGGGAGCTGCCGGTCGTCTTCGTCTGCGAGAACAACACGTTCTCCGAGTTCACTCCCTCACGGGAGGTGACCGCGGGGCGCATCGCCGACCGGGCACGCGCGTTTGCGATGCCGACCGCCGAGGTCGACGGCAACGACGTGGTGGCCGTCTGGCGGGCCGCCGCCGACGCAGTCGAGCGAGCACGCTCGGGCGGCGGTCCGTCGTTCATCGAGGCGCACACCTACCGCATCCAGGGCCACTTCGAGGCCGAGGCGTTCGTCCTCTCGGGCGGCCGCTATCGCGACGACGAGGAGATCGCTGCGTGGAAGAAGGAGGAGAAGGACCCGGTCCTCCGCTGCCGGGCCACCCTGCTCGCGTCGGGAGCCGCCGACGAAGCCGCGCTCCGCGCGATCGAGGCGCGCGTCCTCGTGCAAGTCGACGACGCCGTCCGCTTCGCCGAGGCGGGGACGCCTGCGGACCCCGCCCTCGCGGAGACCCTCATGTTCGTGCGAGACGAGGGGGCCTAGGCGATGGTGGAGCGACGACGCCTGATCCAGGCGGTCAACGACGCCCTGTTCGAGGAGATGGAGCGGGACCCGAAGGTGCTCGTCTACGGTGAGGATGTCGAGCTGTCGATCACGGGCGACATGCGGGGCCTCCACGAGCACTTCGGCCACGATCGCATCCGCAACACGCCGATCTGCGAGGCGACGCTCACCGGGATGGCAGTCGGCCTCGCCTCGGTCGGCTACCACGCGGTGGTCCACATGATGTTCTCCAACTTCTTCTACACCGGCATGGACGCCATCGGAAACCAGATGGCGAAGCTGCGCCTGATGACGGGCGGCCAGGTGGAGCTGCCGATCACCATCATCGCCGGCTACGGCGGCGGGGCAGCCAACGCCGCGCAGCACTCCGACTCGGCCTATCCGGTCCTCATGAACCTGGGCGGCGTGAACGTGCTCACGCCGTCCACGCCTGCGGACGCCAAGGGCCTCTTGAAGACGGCGATCCGCGGGAGGAACCCCAGCTTCTTCCTGGAACCGTCGGGCAGAGGAGGGGAGGTGGGCGACGTGCCCGACGGCGAGCACCTCGTCCCCTTCGGCAGAGCGGCGGTGCGGCGCGAGGGAGGGGACGTGACGGTGCTGTCGATCGGCCGGATGGTGAAGCCGGCGCTCGCCGCCGCGGATGCCCTCGCCGGGCAGGGTGTGAGCGTCGAGGTGATCGACCCCCGGACTCTCGTGCCCTTCGACGAGGCGTCCCTGCTCGCCTCCGTAGAGAAGACGGGGCACCTGGTGGTCGTCGACGAGGCGCGCGAATGCTGCGGCGCGGCGAGCCAGATCGCAGCGGTCGTGGCCGAGAAGGCCTTCCACGCGCTCGAGGGCCCGATCCGACGGGTGACCACGCCCAACGTCGCCATGCCGTACGCGCCGAACGCCGAGCGCCACGTCATCCCCGGCGAGGAGCGCATCGTCGCCGCGGTGCTCTCCCTCGCCGGCCGGACCCACAAGGCCACGGCCTGACCGCCACACGATGCGAGTGCACGTGAAGCTGCCGAAGATCGGCATGACGATGGAGGAGGCGACGGTCGTCCGGTTCTTCAAGCAACCGGGCGAGCAATTCCGTCGCGGCGAGCCCATCTACGAGATCGAGACCGAGAAGATCAGCCAGGAGGTCGGGGCCACCGACGACGGCGTGATGGTGGAGCATGCGGTCGCCGAGGGCGAGAACGTGGCCGTCGGCGCGTACGTGTGCGTCGTCGACGTCGGAGGGGTGCCGTGACCTCGCTCGAGCTCCCAGAGCTCTTCCACGTGGGATGGGTGGTGCGCGACTGCCGGGCCGCCCAGGAGGAGCTGGGAACGCGCCTGGGCGCTGGCCCCTTTCTCAGCGCCGGCGAAGCGTCGCAATTCGAGCACGCCCTCGTCCACGGCAAGCCAGCGCCCTTCTCGCTGAAGATCGCCTTCGGCGCGCTGGGCGGCGTCCTCCTCGAGCTGCTGCAGCCGCTCGACGACCGCTCCCCTCACGCGGAGTTCCTGGCCGCGCACGGCGAGGGCCTCCACCACCTCGCCTTCCTCGTGGACGACTTCGACGAGCAGGTGGCCGCGGCCACGCACGCGTCCCCGCCGATGGACCTCCTCGTCGACGGCACCGGGCCAGGCAACCGGGTGCGCTGGGTCTACCTCGACGGCGGCAGCGAGCCCGCCCGGGGCACGGTGATCGAGCTCCTCGAGCGCTCGGAGCTGGCGCTCTCGGCCTTCGCGCCGTTCCTCGAGCTCATCGGGCGCTCCCGCCCAGCACCCGGGTAGCCGCGGCCCACAAGCGAGGCCGCTCCCGGGGGTGGGAGAGAACAGGCACTTCCCCGCGTTCCCGGTCCGCTCGCGCTACTGGGGATGAGCCGGGGGCAGGTCCGTCACCCCACGGCACGCCTGCTCACCGGTACGCAACGGGTGCCTGACCCAGCTCCTCACTGCGGCCAAGGTGGAGTGGTCGCCGGTCTCGAGCTCATCACGATCTCGCTCATCGCCGGGAGCCTGCCGCCTCCCCGACCGCTCGGCGCGGTGGTCGCACCCATGAGCTCGATCACCGTCGAGACGCCGGCGTTGGCGGCGCCGGCGACGACCACCACGACGTCGTCGGGCGAGCCCAGGACGAAATGGACGTCCTGCCCGTCTCGCCGCTCGAACGTCGGCTCCTCACCTTCCATCGCGTCGGGATGCTCGCTCGGCACCAGCCAGTGCATGTCCCGGGAGATCCCGGTCTTCCCCGCTCGCTCGAGCGCCTCCCGCGTGCACACGGCGTTGGCCGCCACGAACTCTCGGACGTCCTTCTTGTCCCAGCCGTGCGACGCCAGCAGCTGGGCGTGCTCGGGGCTCACGACCAGGAGGCAGGCCGACCTCTCCGAGTAGAGCACGCCGGTGCGCGCGACGGTGTTCGCGACGTCGCTCAGCACGTGCTCCGGCCGGATCGCCGACCGTGCCTCGATGTGCATGCAGGAGCGCATCATCATGAACGCAACGGTGCTCGCCTCGGGGCCGTACCCCGCCTCGACGGACATCGGCTCCCAGGGGCTCTCCTCCTCGTTCTCGGCGATGCAGCAGGTGTACTTCGCCGGGTTCGCGTGGGTGGACTGGTCGAGGACGTGGGGCTTCAGCCCCAGGACGTTCATCGCGATGAGCCGCAGCGCCCGCCCGATGGTCGCGTTCGGCCGGAAGCCCGGGCCGAAGATGTTGCCCTTGCAATTGAAGCCCAGTCGCAGCCGGACGGGCCCGTTGACCACGGTGATGGGCACCGTGCCGGTGGTGCTCTGCCAGAGGCCGCTCGAGAATCGGGTGGCGCCGCGCGCTCCGGTGTCCAGGCGCAACGCGTCCAGCATGGCGAGCACCACGGGGAAGTACTCCGGGAGGCACCCTGCCATGATCGAGTTGACCGCCGCCAGCCGCAGGGTGCACTCCCTGTTCAGGTGCGGCATCGCGGCGACCACCTCATCGGGAGAACGCTCCACCTGCGCCAGGAACTCGGCCAGGTAGGACTCGGTCGGCGGAACCACCGGCAACCCGTCGGTCCAGCCGCGCTCGTAATAGTGCTCGATCGCCCCGTGCACCTGTCGGTGATCGATCAGCGTGCCGCTCGGCACGGCACCCGCGGCCATGTCGCCGGCTGCGCCCGCGGCTGCGCCCGCGGCTGCACCCGCGGCCACGTCGCCGGCTGCACCCGCGGCCACGTCGCTCGTCACTCGCTCACCTCCAAGATGGCCAGGACCTCGCCGAGTACGTCGGCGGCGAGGTGCGCCAGCTGCGGGAGCTCGAGGCTCGCGATCGGATGGGGCACGGTGACGAAGCGGTACCCCTCGAAGCCGTGCAGGCGCGCCATCGCCTCGGCGGTCGTCCGGAACTTGTCGGTGCAGACGGACACCGCCGGCACCCCTCGCCGTTCTAGCAGGATCCCGTCGGCCAAACTGGCCGCGCTGCAGGACCCTCAATCGCCCACCCCGGCCAGCGCGTAATCGCACCGCTCAGCGATCTGCCCCAGCAGCGCGTCGTCGGCCGGCACCGCGAAGGACGCCTTGGAGAACATCAGGACCTCGGCGACTCCGAAGCGGTGCTGCAGCAGCTCGGCCAGCTGCTCGAGCAGCACGGCGCTGTTGGGCTTCGTGTTGTTGAGCAGGCCCATCGTCCTCCCCCGCAGCTGGTGGCTGCGGGGAGCGAGCCGGGCGTCGTCGCTCCCGGTCCCGACGCCCGTCGGATCGAGCATCTCCTCCAAGAGCGGTGCCACTCGAGTCCCCTTTCACCATGCAGCGTGCACGACCAGCATGCGCGACCCGCTGCGCGCGACCCGCTGCGCGCGACCCGCTGCGCGCGACATGCAGCCCGACGGTACCACGGTGCCCGAACCGGGGCTACGGACGGCCGTCACGAGCGGCCGAGGAAGACGCCGTTCCTCTCGAGGCGCGCCTGCAGCGTGGGGACGTCGACCGTCCTCGTGGTGCCGCCGTCGGCCAGCACCATGTCCGCCGCCGTGCCGGCCGTCTCTCCCATCACGAAGCACGGGCCGCTGACCCGCGCCGAAGACTGGCCCTCGTGGGTCATCGAGGCGCAGCGCCCGACCACGAACAGGTTGTCGACCCCTCCTGGAAGCAGCATCCTGTAGGGGAGCTGGTTGAAGCCGCGCGGGTCCTCGCCCCGCTGCCACCGGAACTCGACGCTCCCGGCGACGTGCGCCTCCACGGGCCAGCCGTTGACCCCGATCGTGTCCTCGAAGTCCGCACAGTCGAGGACGTCGTCCTCGGTCAGCTGGTAGTCGCCGACGATCCTGCGGGTCTCACGGATCCCGATCTGCGGGGCGATGTCGACCACGTACGCGTCGGAGAACCCCGGGACCTTCTGTTTGATGAAGGAGAACGCCTCGAAGACCTGCTCCCGGCCCTGGAGCTCGCCGTGGGTCAACTGGAGGACGTCGGTGCCGTCGACGGCGCTGCCGTCGGGGTTCGAAAGCTGGGTCAGGTTGGCCCGCCACTCGAGGGGGTTGCGCTGCGGGCGGACGATCGGGCGCTTGCGGGGAAAGTGGTGCGTGCCCGCCGCCTCCGCCTCGTCCATCAGCCGCTCCGCGGCGCGCCAGGGCTTCTCGCCGGCGGCGACCACGTCGACCCCGTTGATCCGGAACATCAGCGAGGGATAGAGCATCCCCTGCAACCCCGGCGACTTCTCGAACGGCGCACCGGCCCAGGCGGCGACGTCCCCGTCGCCGGAGGCGTCCACGAAGACCCGGCCGCGGACGGCGTGCCGGCCGGACTTCGACTCGACCAGGACTGCGTCGATCGTGGTGTCGTCGCGCATCACCACGCCGACGGCGGATGCATGGAAGACGATCCTCGCCCCCGATCCGGTCACGAGCCTGTCAGCAGCGAGCTTGTAGGCGGAGATGTCGTACGCCTGCGCCAGGATCCCGTCATTGATCGTCAGGTGGGCTGGCGCCAGCCCGTCGAGCAGCGCGAGGTGCTCGTAAAGGTCGTCGGCAAGACCGTGCACGACGCGGCGGTCCTCGCCGTGGACCCGGGCGTGCAGGCCGCAGAAGGTGCTGAGCCCGCCGGCGGTCCCGGCTCCGCCGAGGAAGCCATAACGCTCCAAGAGGACCGCCGAGCGCCCGGTTCGCGCCGCCGCGGACGCCGCCATGAGCCCGGCCGGCCCGCCGCCGACCACCACCACGTCGAACTCCCCGAGCACCGGCGTGGACCGGCTCGGCTCGTCGATGGTGGCCACGACACCCTCCTCTCCGTCTCCTGCGGCGCCGTGACAGGCCCATGCGGCCGGACGCCCTGCCGATGGCAGCGGCAACGGGAGCGAGCCCGCGTGCGTCGCACCACGTGGGCGCGTTCGAGAGAGGATAGCGTCTTTCCTCGCCGGGGTCCGGGGGAAGAGGGAGGCGGGAGATGCCCACGCAGGAGCGCACGCTGCAGGACGTGGTCGAGAGCGTGACGAACGTGGCCGAACACCTGTACAACAACCAGACCGGCGCCCGTGTGTACCCGGTGGTGCGGCCGGAGTACACGAACTGGCGTGACGAGCAGACGTCCTGGCGCGATAGCGTCTGCCTGCGCGATCAGTCCTACCACATGGCCGACCTCTACGTGTCCGGCCCGGACGCGTTCCGACTGCTGAGCACCCTCGCGATCAACAGCTTCGAGGGGTTCGAGCCCGAGAGCGCGAAGCAGCTCGTCGTCTGCAATCCGCAAGGCTACGTGATCGGCGACGGAATCCTCTTCTACCTGGCTGACTCCCGCTTCCAGCTGGTAGGGCGCCCTTCGGCCAACAATTGGGTCGAGTTCCAGGCGGAGGCCGGCGGCTACGACGTCGAAGTGGAGCGAGACGAATGGTCCGTGAACGACCCGGGCAAGCGGAGGAAGGTGTTCCGCTTCCAGCTCCGAGGACCTCGTACGCAGCCACTTCTCGAGAGACTGACCGGAGGCGGGCTCCAGCCTGTCCGGTTCTTCCGCATCGGCCGGATGACCGTCGCCGGCCACGAGGTCCGCTTTCTCGGCTGGCCAGGCGTGGAAGGGGTCGAGATCTTCGGCCCGTTCGAGCTCGGAGACGAGGTGAAGGCCGCCATCGCGTCGGCCGGAGAGGAATTCGGCATCCGCCTCGTGGGCTCCCGCACCTACGCGATCAACGGCCTCGAACAGGGGTGGATCCCGTCCCCGCTCCCGGCCGTGTACACGGGCCCGGCGCTCCGCAGCTATCGCGAGTGGCTCCCTGCAACCTCGTACGAGGCCACGGGGTCGCTCGGCGGGAGCTTCTTCTCGGAGAGCATCGAGGACTACTACCTCACGCCGTGGGATCTGGGATACGGGCGCATCTTGAAGTTCGACCACGACTTCGTCGGGCGGAGCGCCTTGGAGGAGATGGTGGGCGGCCCACACCGTCGCAAGGTGACGCTGGCGTGGAACGGCGACGACGTGGCCGGCGTCTTCGCGTCGCTCTTCGCCGGCGGATCCGCCAAGAAGTACATCGACCTGCCGCTCTCGCAGTATGCGACGTGGATGTACGACACGGTGCTCAGCGAGCGAGGGGACGCGATCGGGATCTCGACGTTCTGCGGGTACAGCTGGAACGAACGGTCGATGCTGTCGCTGGCGATGCTGGACGAGGCACACGCCCGGCCGGGGACGGAGGTCGTGCTCATCTGGGGCGAGGGGTCTGGCGGGTCGCGCAAACCGTCGGTGGAGGCACACGTCCAGACGGAGATCCGCGCCACGGTCGGTCCGGCCCCTTACTCAGAGGCGGTCCGCAAGGACCGGGAGGCGATCGCGACCCGATGATCCCATCGTGCGCCTGACTGTCCGCGCCTGACTGTCCGCGCCGGACGGCGCGCCTGACTGTCCGCGCCGGACGGCGCGCCTGACTGTCCGCGCCGGACGGAGCGCCGCGCCGGACGGCGCCTGGTCCCGACGGTTCTTCCACACTGGCTGCCGCTTCTCCGCGAGCGCACGCACGCCTTCTCCTGTTCGTGCCCGAGAGCCGAGATGCTCCCGCCCCTGCCGACTGCCTTCAGATCCGCTCCGCGGCAGAACGCTCCGTCTCCTGCCCCCGTCACCACGATCGCCCATCTCATACGGTCGTGAACCTGTACAACGCCGAGCCGTCGGGCCCGCGCTCGAACACCATACGGACACGTGCTCCGATCACGAGGGAATCCGGATCGCCGCCGACGACGTTCGTGAGGATGCGCGGGCCTTCGTCGAGCTCGACGTACGCCACCACGTACGGCTCGCATCCGCGGTACTCGCCCGCCCCTCGGTGCACGACGGAGAACGAGTACACCGTTCCCTCGCCAGAGGCCGGCTCGAGCGTGACGTCGGAGCTCCCGCAGGAAGGGCAGAAGCCTCTTGGGTACCACACCACCGCGCCGCAGCCCCGGCACCGTTCGAGGAGGAACTCGCCCGCTGCGATCCCACTCCAGAAGGCCTCGGCCTCTCTGAGGTGCGGCACCTCGGGAACCGGGAGCGCCGTCATGCGTCTCCCCTCCCCAGGATCAACGTCGCGCTTGCCATCCTGGTCCCGATGTTCCCCCCGGTCCCGTTGACCAGGGCGAGCCCGCAGTCCGGGACCTGCACCGCCGGGAAGGCTTCGGACCTGAGTTGCCGGACCGCTTCGACGACCTTCGTGATCCCGCCGCGATTTCCGGGGTGGTTGTTGCACATGCCACCGCCGTCGGTGTTGAAGGGCAGCCGACCGTGCGGGGCGACCAGCGCACCGTCCATCACGAACCTCCCACCCTCGCCCTTCTCGCAGAACCCGAGATCCTCGATCGTCTCGATGACCGTGATCGTGAAGGAGTCGTAGAGCGAGACGTAGTCGATGTCACGAGGGCTCACCCCCGCGGCCGCGAACGCCATGGGGCCCGACACGGCCGCCGCCGTGCTCGTCAACGACAGCCTCCCGAGGTCGGAGTGGCGCACCGCCTCGCCGGCTCCCATCACCCTGACGCAGGGCCGGGAGAGCTTGCGCGCCACCGCACCGCTCACCACGATGCACGCACCGCCTCCGTCGGTCACCACGCAACAGTCCAGTCTGTGGAGGGGGCTGCTGACCATGGGAGACTCCAGCACCTCCTCGACGGAGACGACGTCTCTCAAGAACGCGTTCGGGTTGTGCTGGGCGTGCAACGACGCCGCGACCTTCACTTCGGCGAGCTGCGCGCTCGTCGTCCCGAACTCGTGCATGTGGCGCTGAGCAGACAGCGCGTACCCCGTGACCGCTCCCGACATGCCCCAGACGTCCTCGTAGCTGCCCTCGGGCGAACCTCGCTCGAAGGAGGTGGGGGCACTGCGCGGCCGTCCCGCCGACGTGACCAGCGCCGCCTGGCACTTCCCCGCCGCGATGGCCGCAGCGGCGTGCGCGACCTGGACGACCGGGGCTGACCCGCCGGTCTCGGTGGAGTCGAGGTACGTGCATTCGAGGCCCAGGTACTCGGCCATCGAGAGCACGCCGAATGCGACAGGACGAAAGTTCTGGCTCCCGTCGCACAGGTAGCCGTCGATGTCCGACCGATCCAATCCGGCGTCCGCGAGCGCTCCGAACGCCACTTCGGCATGAATTCTCGGGGTGCTCAGCTCCGGGATCTCTCGCCTCGGGTGCTCGAAAACCCCTGCGATGTAGGCACCCCTGTCTGCTTCGGTCATGGCACCCGGCTCTCCTGCGCGAGCAGCACCCCTGCGTCCTCGGACAGCTTCATGATCTCTGCGTGCGCGACGCCGATCTCGCTCAGCACGTCGTACGTCGCTCCCCCAAGCTTCAAGTCCGACGACGAGCCGGCATCCCGCACGTCCGGCCCGCCCACCGTCTCCCACCATCTCCCGGGACCGTGCCAGCTGACTCCCACATGATCGATCGCGACCGGATGGAGCACTCGCCGCGTCAAGAGCAGCGCGTCGTGCGATATGTCTTCCATTCTGCGAGCGCCGACGGCCGGTACTCCCGCACCGTTCAGCGCCGAGACCGCATCGGACGACGCGGCCTTCCCGAGCGCAGCGCTCAGAACGGCGGCGACGTCCGCTTCCTTCGGCGAGTCGCCGACGTCTTCGAGCACCCCTGCGCCGACGAGCAGTCCGATGTCCTCGGGGTACCATCCGTCGACGAACACCCATCCGTCGGCAGTCCGGTAGTAGCGGTTCAGCGGTGAATGCCCCCCGTAGTCCCGACTGCCCTCTCGCCGGGGTCTGAGGGACGCCGCAGCTCCGCTCACCAGCTCCTCGCTCTGCAGGAGGGTCGCTGCGCCCGAGAGCGTCACCTCCACCCGCTGCCCGCGCCCGATGCGCTCGCGCGCGAACAGCGACGAGCAGGCACCGAACGCGCCGAGCAGGCTGGCGACCACGTCATTGACCGGAACGGTCAGCAGCGCCGGGCTGGCGGTGTCGTCACCGCCACCCTGTGCCCGCATGATGCCGCTCAGCGCTTGGACGATCGGGTCGAACCCCGGCTTCTCGCGGAACGGGCCGACCGCTCCGAAAGCCGAGATCGACACGAGGCTGAGCGAGGGGTGCCGCTCCCGCACGGCATCCCAGCCCAACCCGAGCCGTGCGCTCACCTGCGGCCGGAAGTTCTCGATGACCACGTCGGAGCCGTCCAAGATCGCAGAGAAGATCTCCTTCGCCCGCTCGCTGCGAAGATCCAGGACCACGCTGCGCTGCCCTCTGTTGTAGGCGGAAAAGCCCGAGCGGCCCGGACCGCCGTGGACCACTCGCGCGTCGTCCCCGTTGGGAGGGCGTTCGATCTTCACCACGTCGCATCCCAGGTCGCCGAGGAGGGTGCCCGAATAGGGGCCGGCGATCACCGTCCCCAGGTCGACGGCACGGAGGCCCTCCAACGGAAGGCGCGCTCTCCTGACGCCGACCCTCGGCCCTCCTGCCGGCCGCCGGCGAGGCGCCCTCCACTCGATCAGCCTTCCAGGGACCGGCGGCTGGGGGGCGCTCGCCGCGACGTGCCCCGGCGTGTCGGACAGCGCGACGGGGATCCCGGGCATCTCCGCGCCCGCCGCTGCGTACGGCTCGCTCGCGGTCATGAGGCCGAGCTCGCGCACCTGCGGGTGGCCGGGCCATTCGTCCCGAGACAGCACCGGCCCCACCGGGACGTCCGCAGCCTCGAGCGCCTCCAGCCACTCCTGGCGCGCCCGGCTCGCGAGCGCCCTGCCGATCTCCTCGTCGAGCCAGGCGAAGTTCTCCGCGAGCCTGACCCCTCCCGGATCGCCGCCCAACCGGCGGTCCTCGAGGAGCCTGCTCAGGCCGAGGGCGTCCAGCGCCCGCTCCACGAAGGCGTCGTTGTACGCGCCCAGGAACAGCCACCGTCCGTCTCCGCACTGGTAGCAGCGGTAGTTCGGCAACGCGCCGAGCGGTCCGCCGAGCCGCTCGATCCGCGGGCCACCTCTTTTGGCCAGGAACGCCCCCGGAGACGCCATGACGGCCGCGTGCGCGCCCCCGATCCCGAACGCCCCTTCCGGCCGCCAACCCCTCGTCCTGCCGACCAGCGCGGCCACCGCCACGGTCGCGGCCCAGAGCCCCTGCACGTACAGCGGGATCGGATAGACGCAATCGACTGGCGCGTCTTCGTACGAGCCCTGGTTCCATGCATGGCCCAAGGCCGCGTACAACAAGGACGCGCTCTCCCTCTCCGCCGCCCAGGGGGTGTCGCCCAGCAGGTACGGCGTGAGCACGATCCACACGGCGCCTGGGTCTGGCTCCATGCCCATCTCGGAGAGCATCTGGTAGGTGACGCCCGGCGGAGTCGTGCCGACCAGGACGAGGTCCGCCTCTCGCAGGAGGTCACGGAGCCACGCCCAGTCCCGTTGCGATCCGGCGTCGAACCCGACTGCCCGCTTGCCACGGTTCCAGACGTGGAACCCCGCCCGCGTACGGGTGGGATCTCCGGCCGGCGGCTCCACCTTCAGCACGTCTGCACCGTGGTCCGCGAGCATCATCCCGGCCAGCGGGCCGGCCACGCCGATGCTGAGGTCGACCACCCGCACCCCTTCGAGCGCGCGCCCAGCGCCCCCGGCCACGACCCCCGCCGCTCGACGCTACGAGCCCGCAGCGGTGGATCTCGGCAAGATCGGCGTCTTCCGTCGCTTGAAGATCCGCTTGCGGGCCACCGTCGGGAACGCCACTGCGACCACCAGCGCGGCGCCGTAGAAGATCTGCTGGATGTAGGCCTGCGCGCCGAGAAGCTCGAGGCCGGCCGTGCCCGTGGCAAGGAAGTAGACCGCGATGAGCGAGCCGAGGGCGTTCATCCGCCCCGGACGGATGGCGGTCGCGCCGAGGAAGACCGCGGCGTACGCCGGGAGGATGTAGGCGCTCCCCGCTGTCGGGGCGACCGACCCGTACGTCCCCGCGTACGCGATGCCGGCGAAGCCGGCGATCGCGGCGCCGATGACGAAGGCCCATGCCCTCTGGCGGTTCACGTGGAAGCCGCTCAGGCGAGCGACGTCCCGGGCCTGGCCGATGACGAGCGCCTTCTGGCCGACGGGCGTGAAGCTCAGCACGTACCACACGGCCACGAAGATCGCGAGCGCGTAGTAGAACTCGAGCGGTATCGACAAGAAGGTGTTGGTGTAGACCCAGTTCGACAGGCCCGTCGAGACGACTCCGACGGTGGCGTTCGTGCTGATGATGAACGTGACGCCTTCGACGATCGTCATCGTGCCCAGGGTGATGATGAACGGGTTGTTGTCGTAGTAGACGACGAAGACCGTGTTGACCAGACCGACGACGATCGCAGCGCCGACGCCTGCCAGGCACGCGTAGACGATCGGCACGGAATGGTTCACGTTCAAGACCGCGATCGTCATCGCCGAGACTCCCAGGGATGCACCGAGGGAAAGGTCGACGAAGTCACCCATGATCGTGGGAAGCAGCACGGCGATCGTGAGGATGAACAGCACGGCTTGGGAGCCGAGGATGTTCGAGAGGTTTGCGACGGTGTCGAAGGTCGACGGAACCGACGCGCTGAACGCGATGATGATCGCGGCGAACGCGAGGATGAGCGCGTAACGGTCGAGCCCGCGGCCGATGCGGGCTCGCCCCCGCGACGGCTTCTCCTCGAGCTCCTGCTCCTCGTGCCCCGGCGTGCCGGGAGCAGTCCCTGCCTCTTGGACGAGCGGCGCGGCCACCTATCCCACCTCCTCGAGCTGCCGGAGCACGGCGGCGCCGATCGAGTCCTCGGTCATCTCGTCACCTTGCAGCTCGCCGGATTCACGACCTCGTGACACGACCACGACGCGATGGCACACCTCCTCGAGCTCGGCGAAGTCGGTGGTGACCCACACCACCGCCATCGCATCGGCGCCGGCGGCACGTCGCACGATCCGGTAGATGTCCCGGCGCGCGCCGACGTCGACACCTTGGGTCGGCTCGTGCGCGATCAGCAGCCGGGGTCCCGCGAGGAGCCATTTCGCGAGGAGCAGCTTCTGCTGGTTGCCCCCTGAGAGCGCGCTCGCTCGCACGTCGACGCGAGGCGGCTTGACGCCGAAGTCGACGACCCCCTTCCTGGCGATCTCGACGAGCTCGTCGCGGCGGAACACCCCACGCTTGAAGTGGTCGTCCTGGACGAGCATCACCATGTTCTCCCAGACGGTGAGCTCGAGGCCGAGCCCGAACTGCTTGCGGTCCGCCGGGATCAGCGCGAGGTGCTTGCGGACCGCCTCGCTGGGCGTGAGCTGCGGGATCGAGAGGGTCTCGCCACCGATCTCGAGCGTGCCGGCTGTCGCCGCCTCGGAGCCGAACAGCAGGTACGGGACGTCTTCGGCCCCGGAGCCGATGAGGCCTGCGATCCCGACGATCTCGCCGGGGGCGAGCGCGAAGGAGAGATCGCGGAGACGCCCGCCCGTGAGACCTTCGACCCTGATCGTGCGCTCGCTGCGGGACGGCCCGGACGCGGCCGCGGCCGCCGGCACGGCCCTCCCCGCCTCCCGGGCCACCGATCGGCTGGTGACCTCGTCGAGCGTGAGCGCATCCTCAGGCTCTTCGGTCGCTTCCGCTCGTGCGCTCGACCTGCGCGGCGTCGCGGCGCCGACGATGAGGTTGACGAGCTCGTCCTCGTCGAAGTCGCCGCGGAGCATCTCGGCGACCTTGCGCCCGTCGCGGAACACCACGGTTCGGTCCGCGATCTCCCGGACCGCGGCGAGGTCGTGCGAGACGAACAGGACGCTGCCCCCGAGGCTGACGAGCGTCCTGATCAAGTCGAAGAGGAAGCGGACGTCCCCTTCGGGGAGGAAGACGGTGGGCTCGTCCAGGACCATGATCGACGAGTGGCCCCCGCTGGCCTGCTGGAACCGGCGGAGATCGTGGGCCGAGCGGACGATCGCGAGGCGGGCCTGGTGGACCGGGGCCAGGTCGCGGGCGCGGGCGTCGAGCGCGAGCGAGACCTGGTAGAGCCTCAGGACCCGCTCCGCCTCCCGGCGCTCGCGCCGCCACCAGATCGGCGACCAGGCGCCGAGCCCGTGGCGGACGCGCAAGCTGAGGTTGAGGTTCTCGAGCACCGTCATGCCGCCGTTCAGCCCGAGGTCCTGGTAGACGAAGCTCAGACCGATCTCGCCCGCCATGCCGGGGGGAACCGGCAACGGGACGTCGACGCCGTCGATGGACAGCTCACCGCCCGGCTCGGGCTCGTGGTAGCCCGAGAGGATCTTCACGAGCGTGGACTTCCCGGACCCGTTCTGGCCCACCAGCGCGACGACCTCACCCCGGTTGATCGACAGGTCGACGCCGTCGAGCGCCCTCGTGCGGTCGAAGGACTTGGAGATCCTGCGCGCCACCAGCGCCGGCGTCTCGCCACGCCGGGGTGCGTCCTGCCCGTGTCGCTCCGGGGAGGACGCACCGTCTCGGCCGCCGAACTGCTCGCTCATGCCACTCTCCGCGCTGGAGCCTCGTGCCCCCGTGCGGGCCCGGAGGAAGGCGCCGCGCGCCCTCCTCCGGCCCTTTCGGGGTCAGCTCTTGGGCGTCAACGCACCTGTGAGGGTGGCGGCCTTCAGCAAGGCCGCGCCGCTGAGCGGCTTGAGGCCGAGCATCTTGCGGAACTGGTTGACGAAGACGGTGCCGAAGCCGCCGTACTTGAGGACGCTCCCCACGTTCTGCGGCGTGAGCAGCCGCCGGGGACCTGTGAACTTCACGACCGGCAGCGCCGGCAGGCCGAGGAGCACGCGAGCCGTCTGGATCACGTCCTCGTACCCGCACCAGACCACGCCTTCTTCGATCTGGCCCGCGACGACGGTGTGGCCGACGCCCTTCGACTGGTCCACGAGGTACGCGGTGCCGCCGCCGTACCCCATGTACGTCTTCACGGTCTTTGTGCGGTGCACGCCCTTGACGCCGGCGAGCACGCCTGTCAGCTCACCGGTGAACTCGTCGAAGATGACCGTCGCCTTCGGAGCGCGCAGCAGCGCCGACTCGACGGCGCTCGAGAGCGTCGTGAACCAGGTTGTGACCTCGGCTGTGATGACTGTGTGCGTGCACCGCGGGCAGAGCGTCCTCAGCTCTGTGAGCAGCGCGGCCGTGGCGGGCGGCGAGGTGCCGACGGCCTTCGACTCGATGATGATGGACTGGAACGGCTTCCCGTGGTGCTCGTAGACGGCCTGCTCGACCCCGTTCCTCGCGACGAGGCCCAGTGTTGTGTTGAGGGACCCGTCCAGGTGGGCCACCTTGTCCGCCTTGAGCGTGCTGCCCCAGCCGACGACCTTCAGCCCTGCCTTCTCCGCCCTGGCGATCTCCGGCACGATCTCTGTCGCGCTGAAGTCGCACTCGTAGAGGATGGCTTTGTAACCCTCGGAGATCGCGTCGTTGGCCGCCGTCGTGAGTGTCGTCACGGAGCCCTTGGTCGAGAAGACGGTCGGCTTCATCCCGGCGGCCGAGAACAGGCTTGCCGCCGCCTTGCCCATCTCTGTGCACGCCTGGAGCTCGCTGTCTCCGGGCACGACCATGACCTTCTCGCCCTTCAAGTGTGCGGCGTTCTTGAGCAGGCCGCCGTAATAGGGGATGCCCTTGAACGGCGGCAGTGTCTCGAGCGTCTTCACCTTCTTCCCGAGGGCCTTGAGTGTCACCCCCGACGACGGCGAGCGGGTGGAAGCCCCCACCATCGGGGCAAGCCCCACCGCCAGCATCATCGCCGCGCCCACTGCCGCGATGCCCGAGAGCACCTTTGGTCGCATGACGTCTCCTCGTCTCATGTCACTTCCCCCCTTGTCCGACCGCATGGTCGCAATTGCCACGTTGCAGTGG